>JAGWTM010000005.1 GCA_028868975.1 Actinomycetales bacterium | reverse complement strand
CCGGTTAAAGCGAAAACCCAGTCGGAGCTGACTGGGTTTTCTTTCGTGGTTGCGGGGGCAGGATTTGAACCTACGACCTCCGGGTTATGAGCCCGGCGAGCTACCGAACTGCTCCACCCCGCGGCGAAGTCCCTAGGTTACCACGAATCGAACGAACGCGCTACTTGCTGGCAGCCACGGCATCCGCGATCGCCTTGGCCAGCGCAGCATCGGCCTTGCCGTAAGCCGTCCAGTCACCGGCTTCGAGTGCTGATTGCTTGTCTTTCAGCGCCTGCGATGCACGGTTCAGGGCATCTTGCAGGGCCGCGCTCGGCTTGGTGCTGCTGCCGCCCGAGGTCGTTCCAGAACCACTGGAACCAGTTCCCGACCCGGTCGAACCACCTCCGCTGCTTGTGCCGGTGTCGACCCCTGAGTTACCGCCGAACAGTGAGTTCAAGGCAGCATCGAGGCTGTCCTCGAACGCAATCTTGTCGCCGAAGGCAACCAAGACCTTCTTGAGTAGCGGGAATGAGGTTGAACCCTTCGATTGGATGTAAACCGGCTGCACGTAGAGCAAGCCGCCACCGATTGGCAGAGTCAGCAGGTTTCCGTTGAGCACATTCGTGGAGCCCTGCCTCAAAATGTTCAGCAGGCGCGAAACTTCACTGTCGGCGTTGAAGTTGTTTTGTACCTGTCCCGGACCGGGAACGATGGTGCTCTTCGGCAGGCGAAGGAGCTTCAGTCGACCGTAGTCGGCCGAAACCTTGCCTGGAGTATTACCGGCATCTGAATTGACCATTAGGTAACCGGTCAAAACGTTTCGGCTACTTGCATCGGTCGAGCGCGGAATAAACGTGGTGTACAGCGAGAATGATGGCTTGTCAGCACCCGGCGCCTGCATGGTCAGGTAGTAGGGCGGCTGAAGTTCTCCGGTTGCCGTAATGGCAGGCTCGACCGGATCCTTCGGAGTCATCCAAGCATCGTCTTCGCTGTAGAACGAACCGGCGTCGGTGACGTGGTAGCGACCCAGGATAGCTCGCTGCATCTTGAACAGATCGGCCGGGTAGCGCACGTGCGACATGAGCGACGCCGACATTTCGCTTGCCGGTTTGACGGTGTTCGGGTAAACCTTTTGCCAGGTCTTCAGGATTGGATCCTTCGAATCCCAGGCGTAGAGCTTGACCGATCCGTCATAGGCATCCACGGTGGCTTTCACCGAATTGCGGATGTAGTTGATTGACATGCCATCAAACGGCTTGGTTGTTGAAGTGTCGGCGATCGAGCGAGACATATTTTCGGCTCGCGAATATGGGTAGTTAGCCGATGTCGTGTAACCATCAACTATCCAAAGCAATTTGCCATCGACGATGGCTGGGTATGGGTCACTGTCCAGCGTGAGGTACGGTGCCACCGCTTTCACACGCTGTAGCGGGTTGCGGTTGTAGAGGATTTGAGACTCGTTGGTAACCGCGTTCGAGAGCAGAATTTGCTCGCTCTGGAACTTAATCGCGTAAGCCAAGCGGGTCGCAAAGTTATCGAGCTTCGGACCACCGTTGCCCTTGAACGTGTACATCTGTTGCGCGGTTCCGTTGGCCGCCTTGGAGTCGGTTGCCGGGTAATCCAGCTCTTGCGGAGCCTTGCCAGCTGGTGCTCCGACAATGGAATAGAGCGGCGAGCGCTCACCAAAATAGACGCGCGGCTCATACGTGCCGAGTGATCCTGCTGAAGGAATGCCCTTCTGCAAGAAAACAGGCTGACCGTCAACGCTGCGCTGGTTTCCGTATGCCGCAACCACACCGTAACCGTGGGTGTAGACGACCACGTTGTTGAACCATGACTGGGCATCGCCCAGACCGGCTTGATTTAGCTCACGAACCGCAATCACGGTGTCCTGAGTTTTTCCATCGATTACATACCGGTCGACATCGAGGTGATCCTCAAAGTCGTAGTACTGCTTGTATTGCTCGAGCTGTTTGAAGGAATCAGAGACCAGTGCCGGGTCGATGATGCGAATGTTGGCAGCGGTCTCGGCGTCGGTGCGCAGAGCACCGGGTTCCGCCGTGGTCTTAGCGTCGTAGGAAATAACGTCGATGTTGTCCAGCCCGTACGCCTTGAGCGTTGCCTTGATGTTGCGGTCAATGAACTGGGCTTCCAAGGTGCGCTCGTTTGGTGCCACCTGGAAGGTTTGCACGACCCATGGATACAAACCGCCAACCACCAACGAAGTGATGACCATGACTCCGGTAGCCATTAGTGAAAGACGCCACTTAGCGATAAAAGCAGTTGCCAGGAAGGCCACCGCCACCGCAAGCGAGATGTAGGCCATGATTTGGAACCCTGGAATGCGGGCATTCACGTCGGTGTAAGTAGCTCCGGTGAAAAGTCCGGTCGCCGAGGTTAGGGTTGCGTACTGGTCTAGCCAGAGTGTGGCGGCTTGCACCAGCAGGTAAGCACCGGCGGACACCGAAATTTGAATTCGGGCAGTCTTGGTAATTTTGGCTCCACGGCCGACGAACCTGACGTTGCCGTAAATCAGGTGGACAAAGGTGCCCAGCAGGGTCGACACCAGGAGAGCGATCGACATAAAGCCACATACCGCGGTAAGGAATGGCAGATCAAACAGGTAAAAACCGGTGTCCAACCCGAACTGCGGGTCAACCTCGCCGGTGTAGCTGCGGTTGAACCAGGCGACGATAGTGGCCCACTGAGCGGCAGCGGAACCACCGGCGATTAGACCGAAGGCGAGCGGAACAACCACTAGGGCCACGCGCCTGAGCGCGTCCACCAGTTCACGATACGGAGCGAAAACTCCCGACAATTCTCCGACTCGAGAGTAAATCGGACGGGAACGGTAAGCCAGATAGAGACTCAGCCATGTCAGACCACCAAAGGTCAGAGCCGCGGCTGCAAACACGCCCGCGCGAGCCCAAATTCCGGTGGTGAACACCTGACCGTACCCGAGCTGATTGAACCAAAGCACATCGGTGAAGAAACCGGCACCGCTGAAAATCAAGATTGCGATGGCGGCGAGTATCAAAACGGACAGTCGAACTGGTCCTAGTTTTCGCGCAGCCTGGCTCGCGGTGGCGTTGGTCATCGCTTTGTTGCCTTTCGGTTGGTGATACGGAGTTCTTTTGTTGTGGATCGTTATTGCCCGGCACAAACCGGGAGGCTAGACGGTTTGGTTCCGGCTGCAAGAGCGGCGATTGCCTTTTTTGCGTCGGTCAAAGTTGAAACCTTTATGACGTTGAGGCCGTTGGGAATGTGACCCACCACCTCGTCGCAGTTGGAACTCGGAGCTAAGAACAGCTTCGAGCCCGCGCGCAAGGCGGCATACATCTTTTGTTGAATTCCCCCGATGGCGCCTACATTCCCGCGAGCATCAATGGTTCCCGTGCCCGAAATGTTGAGACCACCGGTGAGCTTGCCCGGGGTGAGTTTGTCGGTGATGGCCAGGGCAAACATCATGCCGCCCGATGGCCCGCCAATGTCGCCCGTGCTTATTTTCACCTTCACCGGAAAGTCGTAGGTGTAGCCAATCATGATTCCGAGTCGATAGGTCTTGCCATCTAGGTATGGCTTGACCTCAACAACGTGAGTCGAACCCGCCCGACGAACCTCGAGAGTCATGGTCTTGGCGCCGTTGGCCTGAATCTCGGCTTTGAGCGCCTCCAGGGAGTCGACTGGTTTGCCGTTTGCCTTTTGAATGAAGTCTTTTGCAATGAACTTGCCCGCCGCGGGAGTCTCTTTGAAGACCTCGGAAACATAGATGTGTCGAGGTACGTCGTAGCCGAGGCCAATCAGAGCGGCAGCAACCGCATCCTGCTGCGATTCCTCCATCAGAGCCTTGCTCTCGGCATCGGACTGCTCAACCGTTTGGTTTGGTGGGTAGACCTCATCCAAAGGAAGAATCGTTTGCGCTGGGTCAATCCAGGCTTGCGCGATCTCAAACCAGCTCGGTGTGCGCTCGGGTGAGCCAACGAGGCTCACGGTCAGCAGATTGAGCTTGCCGGAGGTGGGGAAAGTCTTGCCTGAAACCTGAACGATTGGCTCGGCGCCATCGTTTCCGAGGGTGTCGACAACGATTCCGGGACGTTCGATTACATAGGGCGACGGCATGACAGCGATGGCCGACACGAGCAAGATTCCTATGGCCAAGAGGGCGCGCCCGAGAGTTTTTCGACGCCTCGAAGCGGATGGCGCATACGGCTCTTCAAACAAACTCAAGGCAACCTCATTTGACTGTTTGAATAAGCCTAAGTGGAGTTTCGACATCTATTTGGGCCGGAGCCCGCTTGTTCGCTGTAGGGTGACGCTGTCGGCGAACAAGCGCGAATTCAACCTCGTCGATGGAGCCAAAAGAACCCTCGCGAAGTAGCGTTGAGACATGTCAAACAGCGAGGGTGGCGGCACGCCGGACCCAGAGGAATTCAAGCGCTTTCTTGAGCAATTCATGGCAAACAAGGACGGGCTCGACGCCGAGCAGCTAGCCGAATTTGCCGGCCTGGCTCGCGACCCCGAGCAACTCGCCGCGATGATCAAACACCTTCAGGATGCGATCGCATCCACCCCCGGAGCGACACAAACCGGTGTTAATTGGAAGCTTGCCGCAGACCAGGCGAAATCCATCGCTCGAAAAGATTCGCGACCGATCACCGATGCTCAGCGAAAAGCGGTTATGGACGCCTGGCACATCGGTTCGCTCTGGCTCAACCAGGCCACTTCGGTCAGTGAACTTGCGACCGAACCCAAACTGATTGGGCGTGAACTGTGGGTCGATGAAGCCCTCCCGCTGTTCCAATCCCTTGCTTCACCGATTGCCGACAAAATGAGTGATGCGCTGAGTCGAAACCTGGTTGAAAATGCACCGGATGAGCTCAGCGGAATTCTCGGGTCGGCGACGGGCCTGATCAAATCGGCCGGAGCTTCGATGTTCGCGATGCAACTCGGTCAGGCCCTCGGCCAACTATCGAGCGAGGTGCTCAGCGCGGGTGACATTGGTTTGCCGCTGTTTCAAGAACCGCGAGCAGCTCTAGTGATGCAAAACCTAGCCGCCGCGCTGGACGAACTCGAAGTTGAGCAGGATCAGGCGTACATCTATCTAGTGGTTCGCGAAATCGCGCACGCGCGACTGTTCAAGCATGCGCGGTGGTTGCGCGAGGCGATTGTCACTCAAATCGCGTCCTATGCCCATGATTTGGCTATCGACAATTCCAGGTTGGCCGACCTCGCGGGCGAGCTTGAGGGAAGCGATTTGGAGGCTCTGAAATCTGCAATCGAACGCGGCGCCTTCATCGCGGCACCGAATGCGGAACAGCAACGGGCGCTGGATGCGATTGAAACCCTGCTCGCACTGGTCGAAGGCTGGGTTGAGACAGTAACCACCGAAGCTTGCAAGCTTCTGCCAAAAGCTGGCGCTCTGAGCGAGTTTGTCCGACGCCGCAGAGCCACCGGCGGACCTGCTGAAAAAACCTTTGGTCAGCTCATCGGTCTAGAACTGCGTCCGCGCAGACTCCGCGAAGCCGCCGACCTGTGGCGATTGCTGGGCGAGAGGCTTGGACGCGATGAACGGGATGCCCTCTGGAATCACCCCGATCTGTTACCGACTGCGGCCGACATCGATAACCCCGAACTGTTATTGACCCGGCTCAGCCAGCAGGACGCACTGGGCGACGACCTAGATCGCGAACTGCGAGATCTGCTCGGGGAATGACTTTCGGATCGCAATCGGGGTGCAAACCAGTGCTGGCTGGAACGACTGCCCCTGTCGCGAGGTGTGGATAACTTTCACCGGCTCCTGAAGCCCGCCTGATATTGGTGACGTGCTCAAGATAAATCCCGGTCAACCAAAAATCTGGCTTCGCCCAGACACACTTCAGATTGGGCTTGATGCCGAGTCGGTGATCGTTGGTGGGCTATCCCCCGCCCACCAACGATTCATCCGAGCGTTGCAGTCGGGCATTTCAGAAACTCAGGTCAACGCAATTGCTAGGGCTAGTCGACTCACGGCTACCGAAGCCCAAAACTTGATTCAGCGCATCAGTCCCGCGCTGCTCAAAACCGGACCATCTACCGCCACCCGACCCAAAAACGTCGCTAGCGCAATCGCGCAGCTTCGAGGTGGACCACCGGATTTCGCAGAGCTCATCCGATTTGCTCTAGCAACCAACATCGATGGCGCGGCTGCCGTTGGTCAGCGCGCCGGGCGGGTAATTCACTTGGAAACACTCGACCGAACGGGAATCACGCTGATGCGCGGTCTAGCATCGGCCGGCTTTGCTCAGTTTTGGTCGGGCGATACAGCCAAGGTCGATTCGTTTGACGTAACAGGAGTTGGATTCGAAAAGAGCCAACTGGGCGCATCGCGATTCGCTGCTGCGGCCAAACTCGCCGACTCATTCGGTGATCGAACCGCACTGTTAGATGTGAGCGAGCTTCGGCCCCGAGTGCTCGACAAAGTCGATTGTGCGGTTCTGATTGGTTCGGTAGCGATCGAACCCAAGCGCTACGAACGTTGGATGCGACTGGGCGTGCCACACTTAGCCGCCACCTACAGCCATCTCGGGGTGCAGGTTTCGCCCTTGATC
Source organism: Actinomycetales bacterium (assembly GCA_028868975.1). Taxonomy (GTDB): domain Bacteria; phylum Actinomycetota; class Actinomycetes; order Actinomycetales; family Microbacteriaceae; genus Rhodoluna. The sequence continues at coordinate 43,013 of JAGWTM010000005.1, read as the reverse complement.
ACACCTCATAAGTCACCATGCCTCAGCTGTTTCGAACTCACTCTGCGCGAGGCCAATTCGATTCGCTCAATGCAGGTCATGCAGTCGATCAAAGCAACGCAGAAGTATGACGATGCGAGTTCTGTGTTGTTTGCCGGCGCGGTGATGGTCGCCGCCATCGCGGAGGCCATGGATTCGATTGCTGGCTTCGAACATCAAGCGTTCGAGCGAATTGGATGGTTTTTCGAGCGAGCAACTGGGCACATTCTTCAGCTCGAGTGGCCCGAAATGGATCGTTGCGGTTGCCTAGTCACCGGCAGCATGACGGCTGAGACTGCTTAGGAATCTGGATGGAGCGGTTGGTCGCCCGCCAACATCACGTCGCGCGAAGGTCAGCTGCAAGGAAGTCCGTGCGCGGGTGATTGCCACGTAGAGCAAGCGGCGCTCTTCGGCAATTGCCGCATCTGATTCGGCATAGGCAATTGGGAGGTATCCCTCGGTGAGTCCGACGACGTAAACAACCTGCCACTCGAGCCCCTTGGCAGCGTGGATGGTGCTCAATGTCACGGCTTCCTTGGTCGGTTCATGCTGCGAGCGCTGCCGTTCATCCAGCTCGGCGACAAAGTCCACAATGGTGGCCGCCGGATCGAGCTCATCCAAAATGCCAATGAGTGCGTTCAGCGATTCCCATTTTTCGCGCGTGGCACCGCTGTGTTCAGGTGGCTGTGACTGCCAACCAAGCGATCGACAAATGTCGCTGACGGTTTGAAAAAGTGGTTTGGCACTGGGTGAAATAGCTTCGGCCCGAAGCGCCAACATAGCCTGCACGATTTCGGGTCTGGCAAAAAACCGCTGCCCCCCGCGCAATTGATACTCAACATTTTGACGCGCCAGCGCGTTTTCGATGGCCTCGGACTGCCCGTTCACACGGTAGAGAATTGCAATTTGGCTTGCTGGAACCCCTTGCTCAAGACGCTGCCTAACCGAGTAGGCAACCCAGTTCAACTCGTCTGAAACCGAATCAAAAGCTCGCGGCACGACAGGTTGAGCCGCGCTTTCTCGGTTGGCCGCAACCAGTTCGGCCATTGAATTTTCGCCGCGCAGCAAACGATTCGCCGTCTCAACGATTGCTGGGGTCGACCGGTAATTCGTAGTGAGTTCAACCACTGTCGAGCCATCAAAACGGTTTGCAAAACCCTGCAAGAAAGCAGCTGAAGCACCGGTGAAGGAGTAAATCGTTTGGTTCGGATCACCAACCACGCACAGGTCACTGTGCCCACCGAGCCACTCGTCCAGCAGTGCGTGCTGCAGCGGAGAGATGTCCTGGTACTCGTCCACGGTGAAAAACCGGTACTGCTGCTGGACGTGGGCCAAGGCGCGAGGCTCGGCTCGCAGCAAACCAAGGCAGAGCACGAGCACGTCTTCCCAGTCGAGTCGCTGCTCTTTTGTTTTCAGGTTTTCGTATGCCTCTTGAATCGCAACGTTCTTGGCATGGCTCAAGCCTGCTGCAGCTGGGCGTCGCACTTGGGCGTATTCATCGAGGCTGAGCATCGAAAACTTTCTCCACTCAATCTCGGATGCCAGTTCTCGAACACCGGCCGTGTCGAGCATTACACCCTGCGACTCGGCTGCTCGGGCGATAAACCGGGCCTTCGACTCGATCACGAGCGGTGCCGGAACGCCGGCGTACTGGGGCCAAAAATACTCGAGTTGAGAAAGCGCTGCCGCGTGGAACGTTTTGACCGAAACCCCGACGATACCCATCCGTCTTAGTCGATCGCGAAGCTCGCCAGCAGCTCGATTGGTGTAGGTAAGCGCCAAAATGCGATTTGGGGCGTAGTAGCCACGAGCAATTCCGTAAGCAATTCGATGGGTTACGGTTCGAGTTTTTCCGGTTCCGGCACCGGCCAGAATGACCGTCGGACCGAGAACAGACTCAGCCGCGGCGCGCTGTTGCTCATCCAGAAGTTCAAGAATCTGCTCTGGGGTCAGTGCGGTGACTTTGGTGGACTCTGAATTCACCGACTCGACCCCTCGAGTGGCCGACCAAACCAGTTTTCAATCAGAGCTCGGGCGATTGACAATCGACCGGGGAGCAAAAGTTCATCGAGTTCGGCGGCGAGTTCGGCCCGACTCACCCAGCGAAGTTTCACAATTTCTTCGCCATCGGGCTGCAGGGTCTGGCCCGCTCGCGCCGTTGCTTTGAAGCCGAACATCAGCGAGTAAGGAAAAGGCCAGGGCTGGCTGCCGAGATACTCGATGTCATCCACTTTGATACCGCTCTCCTCGAAGACCTCGCGGGCCACGGCTGCGTTCAGACTCTCACCCGCCTCAACGAATCCGGCCAACACGGACCAGCGATTTTGCTCCCAACTGCCCTGCGAACCAAGCAGCAGGCGATCCTCCTCATCGGTAACCGCGACGATGATGGCCGGGTCGGTGCGCGGAAAAACCTGACGGTCATCAACCGGGCAGCGGCGTGACCAACCAGCCTGTTCGGGATGCGTCTTTGAGCCGCAGCGTGGGCAAAACTGGTGGGTCAAATGCCAATTAGCGATTGCGAGAGCCTGCGTCCAGAGTCCAGCATCGAGCTCGCTCAGGCCGGCAGCCGATCGGCGCAGGTTATGCCAGTCTCCCGCTAGCTGATTCGCCTGATCCTCCGATAGAACTCGGAGCAGAACTGGCGTTCCGGCAGGAAGCTCACCCCCGTCGAAATCGGTTGTAGTCTGCAAGGTCTTGCCTAGGTAGACCTCAATTTCGCTCAGGGGAACGAGCTCAACGGGCTCGAGCAACAACATTGGTCCTTCGACCGTTGGGTTGCCATTCAGTCGGACGAGTGAATCGTGCACCGAAAGGACCCTGGTGGCCGAATTTTGCGCCAGTTCGGTGAGCAGATTGGGATCGGTTCTAACTAGCGAATCGCGATCCAGCGCCGATTTCGCGAGCGGCAGGATAGGCAGCTGGTTCATGATGCCTCCTCGGTTTGCCGGCTGATGCGTGGCGCTGCCCTGCCAGTGGCCGGTTGGCTAATAACCTTTGAGGCATGGGCAATACTCCCTTGATTTTAGCCGCGCTGACTAAGGCCGCGGTTCCAGCGCTAAACATCGTTCATGTTGGGCCGCTTTTCGGCGACGCCTCTCTAAAGTTCGCAATTATCACTGATGCCGAAGGCAGGAAATACGAGGCTCGTTTGCCTCGCAGCCAGGCAGCCTTGACCGAGCTGGAGCTCGAATTGAGGGCCTTGAAAGCGCTGGATGAAAGCGCTCGTGCACGCCTGCCATTCTCGGTTAGCACGCTCGTGGGCGAAGCCAAACATTCCAAAGGACTTCGCGTTCTCGTGCTCGAACACGTACCCGGTCGAGAAATCGAGCTTGAGCGCACATCGCCGAATGGCACTCTCGCCGAAAACATCGGCGAAGTACTCGGCGCGATTCACAACCTGCCAGCCGCGGTTGTGGTCGATGCCCAGCTGCCCGAATACAACCCGGCCGATATCGCACTGAAGTATGTCAACGAGATGGACCGCATGGCCGCTACCGGCAAGGTTCCAGCCGCTCTGCTGGACCGGTGGCAGACGGCCCTCGAGGACGTTTCGCTGTTCAGGTATCAGCCAACCGTGGTGCATGGCAGCCTCGATTCGCAGACCGTCCTCCAGGGCGAGGTCGATCACGCGCAAATCGTGACTGGTGTTACCAATTGGTCCCAGCTTCACATCGGAGACCCTGCCGAAGACTTTGCTTGGATCTTTGGCTCAGGTCTCAACGAACTCTGCGACGTAATCCTGATGTCTTACAACACTCGCCACCCGAATAAGGATGAGACTCTGCGGCAGCGAGCTCAGCTTTACAGCGAGCTAGCTATCGGACGCTACCTGCTGGCCGGAGTCAACTCTGGAAACGAAGAGATTGTCGACGATGCGGTTGCAATCTTGGCAACATACGCAAGCGATCTCGAGGAAGGCCTTCTGCCTCACCTGGGTATCGTTCAGGCTCCAATCGCATCGATTTTTGCGGACACCGATCTCATTTCGGACGCCTCGGGTTCGGCACAGGACGCCGAACTGGACTCGCTAGAGGTAATCGAGGTCATCGACCTAGACCAGCCGACTGTTCAGGAGCGCGAATCCGAATCCAAAGAAGAGTCGGATGCCAACTCCAGTTTTGAATACTCCGATGCGAGCGTCAGCCCGACGGACGAACTTGCTCACGAGTCTGCTTCGCCGGCGACCGAACCCGTTGAGGTCATCGACATCCTTGAGGTTGAACTGGATGAGATCGAGCTGGCAGAAGTTGAGCGGAGTGAAGCTGACGGCTTAGGCCACGAGTCGAGCGCCAACGATGAGGCCAGAACGGCTCCAATCAAGCAGGTTGATGACCGCACTCGACCAATTGAATTGCCGGCGAAGACCGATAACGAACTTTTCTAGTCGACCGCGGCGGCCACCGTATTAGTCCAGAGCTCGACTAGCTCAGACTCTGTGAGCACGGTTTCCGGGCGAATTTCTCGATTCTCGTTCACGAAGTACAGACTCACGTCAATCTCGTTCTCTGGTATGCCGCGATAGCGCGAGTAGGCCATTCGGTAGAGCGAAAGTTGCAAGGATCGCTCGAATAAGTCATCGAGATCCTTCTCGTCGGGGGCCTTTCCAGTCTTCCAGTCGATGATTTCGTAGCCGGTATCGGTTTTGAAAACCGCATCCAATTTGCAGATGAAGGTGTTGGAACCGATGGTGACTTGAATTTCACATTCCACGTCTACTGGGGTTAGCTGCGCCCAGCGAGACCTCTCGAACGTAGCCTTCAGCTCCTCAAGCTGTGCGTAGGTGGTGAGTTCGTCCTCGGATACCGGCTCGACTCCGGCATCGAGTTCATCGCTGCTAGCTACAAACCCAAAGCGTGATTCGACCCATGAATGGAAGAGTGTGCCCTGCATTGTCGATTTGTATGGTTTCTCGGGCACTGGTCGTCTGAAATGTTCGGCCATTTCGTCCGTACTGCGAATGAAGTCTTTGAAACGGGATGCTTGAATTCGAACGGGCAATTCCACAGATGATGCGTACCGCAGCCGGGCCTCGCGCTCTTCTAGCAGTAAATCAATCTCCTGTCTTAGAAGGCTTCCGGCAGCCGAGGCATCGGTCCGAGTTTGACTAGCCTCGGCAAGATTGCGAGCAAAACTTTCGGCGTATCGCGGACCGATGGGATCTAGCGGCCAAGTCGACTGATTCGGCGTCGAATCTAATGGATTAACCCGCATCCAGAACACGTCAGGGTAATTCTTGGGCTTAGCTACTCGAGAATCCGAGTAATGAATCAATTCTTCAAGGTAGTAATCCGGTAGTTTCTTGCCCTTCTGAGCTCCGGCAAATGATGACCCAGTGACAAGCAACTTCTTCTGAGGTCTGGTCAACGCAACGTACATAAGTCGTCGTTCTTCTCGTTCGCGCATCTCAACCACGTTGTCTTTAAATAACGGCAGGGCTACCTTGTGCACTTCATCCTGTGTCTTGCAGTTGCCCAGCGGAAAAACCGGAAGCGAGGCGGCGTCGCCGCGCAAGGCATACGGCAGCGCGCCAGCCCGCAGCCAACCCGACGTGCCTTTCATGCCAGTCCGACTGCGCAACAAACCCGATGGAGCCTCAAGCGGTTCGTAATCATCCGGCAGCTGCCCGAACCCAGAAACAGACATCGAACAGTCGGCGACGGCGACGATGTCCCATTCCAAACCCTTGGATGCGTGAATTGTCATGACTTGCACCACACCGGCTTGCGCATTGGCCGGAGCCACATCGAACCGCTCGAGTTTTGAAGCATAGTCAAGCCAATCCAAGAAGGCAGCCAGGCCAGCATTCGAACTTCCATCAAAATTGCCAACTATGTTGGCAAAGGCATTCAGGTGCTGCATTGGGTTCACGCGGGATGGATTGGCTCTCAATTCAATGTCAAGCCAGAGTTCTTGTTCGATGGTTCGGACGAGCTCTTGTAGCGGCAGCCCTTGTTTAGCTCGAAGGTTTCTGAACAGAGCCGCTGCGTCTCGCATCCGGACTAGACCCTCTTCACTGATATCGTGCTTCCACTCTCGATAGTCCGAAAGCAACAAATCAAGCGCGTCGATAATCGAAGCTTCGTAGTCAGAGCCGTAACCGTCTTGGTCTCGCTCTCCTCGTCTGTTTCGGGCTAGGGCATCGGCGAAGGCATTGAGTGCAGCTATGTCTTTGGCTCCGATCTGCCATCGAGCCCCCGTCAGCAAACGGATCAGAGCCGTCCCGGAGGCTGGCGAATTGATGACTTTGAGTGCCGAAACCAGATCGATGATTTCAGGCATCTGCAGCAGCCCGCCCAAACCGAGAACTTCGACCGAGATCCCGCGATTTTGAAGTGCAGCGACAAAGTCACTCATCGCGGCACGCTTGCGCAAGAGGAGAGCCGCAGTGGGTTGCGATTGTCCCGAAGCTTTGGCTGCATTGATCTCCCTCGCGAACCAGTCCGCGACCCTCTCTGCTTCCTGAGGAAGGGTGGGCAAAAAGTCAAGTTCGACCTCACCTACCGGCGCCCCCGGCCTCGGCAGGAGTCTGTCCACGTCAACCAAAGCCTGATCCGAATATGAGGGTTTTGACTTCAGAGGGGCAGCGATGGCATTAGCCAGGTCCAGGACGAGAGACGGGTTTCGCCAGCTAGTAGGAAGCTCAAATTTGGCTACCTCCACCTGGTCGGTCGCGAACTGATTCAAGAATTCTGCGAGGTTGGACGAACTGGCGCCTCGCCAGCCATAGATGGACTGATTTGGATCGCCAACCGCATACACGGGCCGGCCCTTGAACAAGCCCTCTAAAAGCGCGGTCTGCAAATAGCTGGTGTCCTGGTATTCATCTAGGAGCACATGTTTGTAGATCGATTGCTGCTGCTCGGCTAGGTCCGTGAGCTGAAGCGCTCGCTTGGCGAGAAGAACTTGATCCGAAAAATCCACGTAGCCGAGGCGATGTTTCTCTCGGCGAAAAAGCTCTGCTAGGCGCGCAAGATTTGGAATCAGATCGAAGCTGTCTCTGAGTTCTTCGATGGTTGATTGAGTGCCCTTGAGTTTCGATTCTTCGAGCTCACTTAGCGCGTGAGCATGCGCTGCAGCGACGCGCGCAATCTCATCGACATCGCTGTCATGATCGTTCATCTCACTCGCGAGGTTGAGCACCGCGTCGATAATCTCATTTGGTTTCTTGTCCAGCTCGGCGATGTTTGAAATAACTTCACCAGCGTGCTCTAGGACAACTTGGCGGGCCAGCTGATAGCGCTGAGCTTCACTGAGCAAAAGTGATTCTGGTTCGTAACCCAGGGCGAGGGCTGAATCTCTGAACAGCGAATTCGCGTATGAGTTATACGTCGAAATAGTGGGGGCTGAAGCTTCGGCTTTTAGGGCTTCTGGCCAGAATTGTGTCTTGCGAAGCTGCGCTATGGCATTAGAAATTCGCTTGGTGAGCGAAGCCGCGGCTTTTCTCGTGAAGGTTAGCCCGAGCACCTCACCGGGCAGACTAAATGAGTTTGCTATCAACCAAAGCACGCGGACGGCCATGAGTTCGGTTTTGCCTGACCCGGCTCCAGCGATGATGAGAGCAGGCTGCTCAGGATCAGACTCGATTGCCGCGACCTGATAGTCAGTCAACGAATAGTCAGTAGATCCGCGAAGTGCCTGATAGATGTCGTTTGCTCGGAATTTAGCCTGCATGTGAAACCGCCTCAGTTAGGAATATTGGGCAGTCGCCGTAACTGTATTCATCGTGACAGTGGCTTCCGATGTTTGCGATGAAGAATCCATCACTCATTGCCATTCCGCGTATCGCATTCTCGACACGTGCTAGCCAGCTCTGGCGCAAACCCCGATTGCTTTCATCGGAGAGGCTTACCTGAGTTCTAATCGCCCGTTCGCCCGGGAAAATGAGGGATGCCCCAATCAGCCGATCACCCTCTATTACGCCTGGAATCATCAACGCCCCACCATGCTCGTAAGCAAGTTGATAGAGCGCCAACTGGGCGTTGTCATCCATCCCGCTAACCCGATGCTTGGTAGCGCTTCCGGTCTTTAGATCAACGATCTGTATTGCTCCATCGGCCGAACGCTCGACTCGGTCGATGTTGCCTGAGATTTTGGCCTGGCCGATGGTGGCTTCGATTCGCTGCTCGCGAGCGATGGCCTCGATGCCGGCCACCTTCCTTTCAGCAAGGTAACCAGCCAGCCAACCCACCATCTCGCGAGCCTTTTTACGCTGTGCTCGTTCGACCCATTCCGACTCAAAGTCGAGCGTGTGCCACTTGGACTCGACTGAAGCATTGAGCCCATCTTCGGTCTCGTCGATCGCTTCTTCGAGCACTTTGTGAAGAAGTGTTCCGAGATTCGCCTCGAAGCCGCCTTCTCGCGCTCCGTGTGAAGCCATGAACCAGTGCAGAGGACAGTCAAGGAACTTCTCGAATTGCGAGGGAGATATGTAGACAACATCGCCCGCGGCAAGGTCTACCAAGGGTTCACTGGTCGACAGTGATCTGGCACCGAACCATTGAGTCGGAGATGCTCCCGGCACTCCCTGCTCGGCCAGTACTGCCAGGGCCTGTAACAATTCAGCGCGACGAGAAGGGTCAGTTTCAGCATGCAAGCGTCGGCGAATTTCACCAACTTTGCCTCGCAGTGTCAGCGCCGGTTCGTTGAAGGTTTGAGCCTCGGGCACGGCATCGGTCAGCATGGCAGCAAATTGCGAGATTTGGCTCTCTTCACTCTCGACTGAGCTGAAAATCACACGATTGCGAGCCGCACCGAGGGCCTTGTAGAGCATGCGCAGCTCACCGAAGATTTCTGCTCGACTCACCTGTTTCGGATTTTCGATTCGGCCGCTGGCAAATTCGGCTAATGCCATCGCCCTCATTAGGGAGGACCGCGCCTTTAGGTTTGGCCAGATGCCCTCTTGCATACCCACCAAAATCACCGTGTCAAATTCCCGACCGATTAGGGCGGCCGGTGTGACGAGTTGGATGCGATTATCGTCACGGTAGTTCAAAGAGAGGGTGTCTTCCGGCAGTTCGAGATCCAACTGGAAATCAATAAATGTGAGCGGCTCAGCCTGCGGATTTCTCTCCACAAAGCGGTTGGCGGCTGCGAACAAAGCAACCAGCGCATCGAGATTGCGGTTTGCTTGCACCGCAACCTCGCCAAGCCCGCGAGATTGTGCAACCCAGCGATTTTTGGCCTTACTGCCCGACCAAAGTTGCCAAAGCAATTGATCAACGGTCGCACCTTCGCTTGCCAGATTTCGGGTTTCAAAAATGCTTCGAACGAAATCGGATAACGCATGGCCCTCGGGAGTGCCGATAGTTACCGCGCTTCCCGGAGCGGAAAAAATCTCGAGAAGAAGGTCCTCAGCGGTGCGGTTACCGCCGGCTTCAAGCTCTTGGCGCCTCAGGACCCTTCGCAGGCGTCTAAGGGCAAGCGAGTCGAGACCGCAGTACGGTCCGGAAAGGAACCCGACTACTTCTTCGATGGTTAGCTGGTGGGCACTCACAGCAAACTTTGCCAGTTGAAGCAGTTCTCGACTGGCAAACTCATCCTTTAGTGCAGAGCGGGCTCCTTGGAGCAGCACAGGGATATTTTCGGCAGCTAGCTCGGCCTCAAAGGCATTTAGAACCTCTCTGGACCGGCCGACAACGGCGATGTCGCGCCATGCGATTCCATCGTGCAGGTGAAGCTGACGAAGGCGGTGGGCGAGCCATGCCGACTCCGATGCCGAGTTGTCGTGGACTCGGACCTCAACCGACCCGCCACCCGCAAGGTCGCCTGAACAATCCTGTGGAGTTTCATCGACCAGTGACTCGGCTTGATCTACCGCAGTGGCCAAGTCACCGGATGCGGCAACATTCGGGTCAACCGCCAAACGGGCATTTGCGGCTCGCTGCGGACCAGCTAACTCAGTGTTGATTTTGTTTGAGACCCGACTCATCGCAGCCCGAATCTCAGGGTTGGCGGCCTCCAGCGCATCCAAAATCACCGGTTCATGGACGGCACCGAGTTGGTTGTAAAGCTCTCGCATGGCTCTTGGATCGGATGCTCTGAATCCGAGTACTGCGGCATCTGGATCACCAAGTAAAACCACGGCGACACCGCGGCCGGCGATAGCTTGGAGCAATCGGGCGCCGCCCTGGGTTAGTTCTTGCGCGTCATCGACGATGAGGGTGCGCAATTGGCCGAGAACCGAGTCGAACGCAGCATCTTCTGAGATCAACGAGTCATAGGCCACGTTGAGCAGGGTTGAGCTGTCGTGTCGATTCTCAAACTGGGGCTCGCGCAATCTATTCATGTAAGAGCTATAAATCGCGGCGGCGCCAGCCCAAATATCGATGCCGTGCTCGGTGCCCAGCTCGGCAAGACGCTCGGGGCTAATCCGATTCTCTTGACAGACGGCTATCAGGTCTCGAAGCTCTGCCCTAAAACCTCTCAGTGAGGCAACTTGAGCCGTCACATATTTGGGGAACCCCAGAGCAGCGAGCGCTGCGGTGCGTTCGGTGAAATCAACCGAGGCAAATTCCGAATTTCCGCGCACTACATAAGGTTCGAGAATTGACTTTAAGATTCGATCTTGCTCCGGACCGCTAATTAGCTCAGGCTCACGAAAACCCTCCGTCAATGCTGCCTGACGAAGCACCGAAAACGCGAGCGAGCTGATCGTGCGCGCAAGCGGGCCGGGGGTAGCCCCCTGAAAGGCAAGAGCGATTTCATCGCGCAAGCGATTGGCAGATTCTCGATTCGCCGCCAACACCAGTACTGACGCGGCTCCGTTCTGGCGCGCCAATCGAAGCGCTAAGCGCTTGGCAGCTTCTGATTTGCCAGTTGCCGGCGCACCGTAAACCAATCGATGCTCCTCGCCAGAGAAAGCCTCGACAACGCTCTGAGCACGCGTGAGAGTGAGCTCAGCGCCAGATTTCGCCTGATGACTCCCCAGTCGAAACCGAGCCTTGTTGATTGGCAATTCGGTCATGAGGCGATGCTATCTGGAGGGTCCGACATTTCTGACGTAATCTAGTCCAAGCGCCACAAGAGACAACGCTGAAAGGCAAAACATGGACGTCAAAATCGGCATCAAACAGTCGCCTCGCGAACTCACCTTCGATTCTGCGCAGGGCGCATCCGAGATTTATTCAACCGTTGAAAACGCCATCGCTTCGGCATCCAAGCTGATCAAATTCAACGATTCCAAGGGACGCGTTTTTGTTATTCCTACGGATTCACTGGCCTATGTAGAAATCGGCGCCGAGGAATCTCGACGCGTAGGCTTCATTTCGTAATTCGAACCCCGAACCTCGGCCAATCGAAACGAACGACCCGAAGGACAAATCATGGACTTAACGATTTATCTGAACGTAGCTTTCATTGCGGTTTACGGAGCCATCCTCGGTCTGGTCGCACCGTATGTCGGTGCCGCGAGCAAGAGTTACCACTCAACCGCACCCGGAGCGATTGCCATCATTTTCGGTTCGCTACTCTGGGCAATCTTGACCTGGACAGGTTTGTCTTACGAGCAGCCCTGGATTTGGCTCATTGTCATGCTGACGATGCCGGCCGCAATGTGGTTTGGCGCCAAACGCTTGGAGTCGATTCGCGCCTGAGCGTGCGGGCATGAGCCGCCACACGTGGGCAGCTAGGTGATAGGCAACTAGGCGGTTAGGCCAAGGGCATCCATGCGCATGGTGTGCGCACCGATGAGTTCGCTGATCAGCGGTTCAACCTTTGAGTAACTCGCTAGGTTGACTTCGCGCTCTTCCTCTGGCGAAAGTTTGCGATTCTTGGCCACACCCGCGAGTTTGCGATTGTCAAAAGCCGCGCGCAGTTCAAGCAAGACATCGCCCATCAGGCGACGGCCCCAGAGCGCTAATCTTGACGCCAAAGTTGGGTCGAGTGCCATCGACTCGGTCAGGACGCGTTTCGCAAACTTATCCAGCGCTTTGTCGTTGAGTGCCTTCTCGACCTCAGCCCGCAGCAGTGGGTCCAGACCGACAGCCAAACGGCGGTAAAAGTCGTCTAGGAGACCAGCTACCAGATACATCTTGATTACCGTTTCGAACCAGTCCGCGCCAGCAGTCCGGGCGTGGAAGGTCTCGATGCGTTCAACGTACGGGTCCATCGCATCCGTCGGATCAAAACCGAGGCCGGATAGTTTGCGCGAAATGTGACGGTACTTATCAAAACTCTTGGTGGCAGCCTCACTCAACTCAGCCTTGTATTGAGTGTTAGGCGAATACTTGAGTTCATTGGTCAAAATCTCAAACTGTGTCAGCTGCAAGTATGCGAGTTGACCGAGAAATTCTTTTGGCTCCGGAGTGAATGGTTTGAGGTTCACGGTCTCGGTGTTGCGGGCGGTGCGCTCCTCACGAGCGGGCAGAGTGAACTTTCGAGCACCGCTGCGGAGACGCTTAAACCAATCAAACACAAAGGCAAGGATACCCAATCGGTAGACTGGGAAAGACCTAGGAGGTCTATTGAATTTTCAGGAACTGGGCATCGATCAAGACATCGTTGATGCACTAACCGCAAAAGGCATCACAAGCCCTTTCCCCATCCAAGAACAAGCAATCCCGGTGGCTCTCACCGGACAAGACATCATCGGCCAAGCCAAGACCGGAACCGGCAAGACCTTTGGCTTTGGATTGCCCCTATTGCAGTCGCTCGGCACTAACCCAGAACCGGGCGCCAAAGCCCTGGTCGTGGTGCCGACGCGCGAACTTGCCATGCAGGTCGCCGAAGACCTGAAACTTGCAGCTAGCAACCGCCCTACTCAGGTCGCGGCAATCTACGGCGGCAAGTCGTATGAGTCACAGGTGGCCGAACTCGAAGCCGGCGCGCAGGTTATCGTGGGCACACCCGGCCGTTTGATTGACCTGAGCAAGCAGAAAAAACTCGACCTCTCAAACATCCGCTTCATGGTGCTGGATGAGGCCGACGAGATGCTCGACCTCGGTTTCGCTCCAGACATCGAGCGCCTGTTCGCATACACGCCGGCCGGTCGACAGACCCTGCTGTTCTCGGCAACCATGCCCGGTGCGATTGTCACCATGGCTCGCAAGTACCAAAACCGTGCCGTGCACATCCGCACGCACGATCCCGAGGATGAGGGCCACACCAAGGCTGACATCAAGCAGTTTGTCTATCGCACTCACGCGCTAGACAAGGATGAGGTTGTCGGCCGCATCCTGCAGGCTAACGGTCGCGGCAAAACCGTCATCTTCACCAAGACGAAGCGTCAGGCTGGCAAAGTCGCAGAAGAGCTAGTCGACCGCGGCTTCAATGCGGCGGCGCTTCACGGCGACATGTCACAGGAAGCGCGCGAGCGTTCGATGGCTGCATTCCGAGCCGGCAAGAAAGACATTCTGGTCGCCACCGAGGTTGCGGCCCGAGGCATCGACGTCGACGACGTGACACACGTGATCAATTACACCGTCCCCGAGGATGAGAAGGCGTACCTGCACCGCGTCGGGCGTACCGGACGTGCCGGACGAACCGGTATCGCAGTGACCTTTGTCGACTGGGAGGACCTGACGCGTTGGAAGCACATCAACGACGCACTCGAGTTTGGTCAGCCTGATCCGGCCGAAACCTATTCGAGTTCAAAGCATCTTTTTGCCGACCTGGACATTCCAGAGGGCACCAAGGGGCGCATCCGTCGCGAGCGCACCGCCAGCGAAAAGGCCGAATCGGCCAAGAAGACTGGTGAGGGCGACAACCGTCGAGGTCGCACGGGACAAGGTCGCTCAGGTCAGGGTCGCACGAGTCAAGGTCGCTCAGGACAGGCTGGCAGCGCTAACAGCGATGCGCCTAAGGCAGAGACACACGGCGGTCACGAACACCCGCGACCCGCTCGCAATCGTCAACGTCGCCGCACCCGCGGGGCAGCTGGCGGTAACGCACCTCAGGTCTAATCGAGCCAGGGCAAGTAGGGGGCAACTCCGCTTGCCTGGGCCACGATGCGTTCAAACATTTCAAGCTCGGTGGAATTCTCGCCAAGCCGATTCGGCTTGCCGGTCTCACCGTGATAGTCACTAGATCCGGTGACGATTAGGTCGTGTTTATCGGCCATCGCCCGTAGCCATCTGCGCGAGTGTTCTGGCACATCGCGATGCATTACCTCGAAACCAGCCAACCCAGCCGCAATCATTTCTTCAAAGTGCTCGACTGGCATCGGTTCACCCTCGGCCGGACCTTTGCCGCGCGAGAGCGGATGGGCGATGATCGGCACTCCTCCAGCTCGGCGAATTAGCTCAATCGCCTCGATTGTTTCGGGCACGCCCGTGTTCGGAACGTAATAGGGGCTTCCTTTGAAGAACAGCTGGTCAAAAACCTCACCGCGATTATTGAAGTGCCCTCGCGTGACCAATGCATCGGCGACCGCGGGCCGCCCCATGGTGGCTTCGTCGGCTAGCTCAGCCTCAACGTCGCTCCAGGTCAATTCGTAGTCTTCGGCGATTTTGGCGACGATCTCCTGAAGCCGCCCAACGCGGCTCTCGACGCTGGTGACCAGGGCGCTGGTCAGCGAAACATCATTTGGGTTTGGCAGATATGCCAACATGTGGACGCCGAATCGGTGACGGGTTCCGTCTTGGCCCAGCACGTTGGCCCGCGTGGTCACCTCGATGCCGGGCACGAAACCAATTTGGAATTCGCGCGCGCAGGCCTCTGCCTCCTGCCAGCCACTGGTGGTGTCGTGATCCGTGAGGGCAAGAATGTTCACGCCGGACCTCACCGCGTTCTCAAAAACCTCGCGCACCGACTCGCGTCCGTCGGATTTATTGGAGTGGCTGTGAAGGTCGATTACCGGCGCTGAATTCATCTGATCCCTGCTTCCTACACGCCTAGGTTACCTGCGCGCACCGACATCTTTTTGGGTGGCAGAATAGCGGAATGAGCAACGAAGCCGAAAAATCTAGCGACCAGTTGGAAAAGCGCGGTTCGAACCGCAGCCGCACCCCAAACAGCCCAGAGTTCATGGCCTACATCGGTTCAAACTGGGCCGATCGTGACGAAACCCTGCCGCCCCGAGCAGAGGTTGCTCCATTCGCGGCAGTCCGACGAAATGCAATTCAGGACGCCTTCAGCGGCAAGCTCATCATCATCGAGGCGGGCGGCCTCAAGACCCGCTCAAACGACACCGATTATCGATTCCGCCCGCATGCAGCGTTTGCGCACCTAACCGGTTGGGGTAGCGAAACCGTACCCGACTCGGTGCTGGTGCTCGATGGCGAACAGAACCGTCAAATCTTGTTCTTCCGAGAGACCGCCGGAAAGGGCACTGACGAATTTTTCGCGAATCCAGCCATCGGTGAATTTTGGGTCGGTGCTCGACCAACCTTGGCTCAGGTTGCCGCCCTGCTAGACATCGAGACCCGTTCACTCAACGAATACGAGGCCTACGTGGCCGATCGCGCCAAGTTGGACTTGACCGACGAAGAACTGGCAACCGCGGTCAGCGAACTTCGCCTGGTAAAGGACGCATACGAAATCGGCGAAATGCGCAAGGCCGTGGCTGCATCCATCAAGGGTTTTGAAGAGGTTGCCCGCAACCTCAAAAAGGCTCAGGCGCATCCGCGTGGGGAGCGTGTCGTTGAGACGGCCTTCTTTAGTCAAGCCCGAGCCGAGGGCAATGACCTCGGTTACGAGACGATTGCCGCCAGCGGCGCCCACGCCTGCACGCTGCACTGGATTGTGAACAACGGACCGGTTCGCGATGGCGACCTTCTGCTGCTCGACGCCGGAGTCGAGGTCGACAGCCTTTACACCGCCGACGTCACTCGCACCCTGCCGGTAAACGGCAAGTTCACCGACGTCCAGCGCAAGATCTACGAGGCGGTTCGCGAAGCAGCCGACGCTGTCTTCGCTGTTGCAAAACCGGGCATGAAGTTTCGCGAATTGCACTCGACCGCGATGAAGGTCATTGCAGCAAAGACTGCCGAATGGGGTCTACTGCCGGTCAGCGCCGAGGAGTCACTCGAGCTCGATAAACAGTTCCACCGCCGCTGGATGGTGCACGGCACCAGTCACCACCTGGGAATCGACGTGCACGACTGCGCCCAGGCCCGCCGCGACATGTACCTCGACGGCGAACTGAAGCCAGGCATGGTTTTCACGATTGAGCCCGGACTCTATTTCCAGCCGGATGACCTACTCGCACCCGAGGAGTTCCGCGGAATCGGCGTCCGTATTGAAGACGATGTTCTGGTGACTGAAAACGGTGTTGAAAACCTTTCGGCCGCACTACCTCGCAAGAGCGAAGACGTTGAGGCCTGGCTCGCTAAACTCGCCTAACCAGCGACTTTAGCTAGCTAGGGTTTCTTCGCCGGCAGCCGCGCGGGCCTCGTTCACGAGGGTCATCGGCACCTGCACCTGATAGACCGATGCGACGATTTGCTGCTGGCTCATGAAGCTGCGCTTGTTCTTGTTGGTCGAGTAGCGAAGGATGCTCCAGAGCATTCCGACACCCGCACCGATTACGACCGCCGAAATAATCGAGCCCGTGCCACCGGTGGTGGAATCCACTCCCTGAATGGACGGACCAAACAGGAATCCGATGATGAAACCCAGCCAAGAACCGGTTAGCGCGCCACTGAGGGCAATACGGCCGTAGCTTAGTTTTCCGCGGACTCGCTCAACCTGCCGAAGGTCCTTACCGACGATTGCAATCATGCCCGCGGGGAAGTCTTTAGCCAACAATCTTTCGACGTAGCTGACCGCCTGCTGGTACTGACCAAATTCGGCCACAACCTCTCCTTGAGGAACGGCTGAGGGCGTGTGCGTTGGTGCCACTTTTCGACTGTTGTTCATCCACTTATTCTGGCACGACCCTAAACCTCTCGTCTAAGGTTGAAGGGTGAGCGCAACTCGAGTTTTTGTGGCCAGATTGGCCGGCTGTGGCGTCTTTGACCCCGCGGGTGACCGCGTCGGAAAAGTCATCGACGTTCTAGTGGCCTACCGCAAAGCTGGCGCTCCTCGAGCCACCGGAATGCTGGTCGAAATCAGCGGACGCCGTCGCGTATTCGTTCCGATCAGCCGAGTCACTTCCATCGCTCCCGGTCAGGTAATCACTAACGGACTCATTGACCTGCGCCGTTTCACCCAGCGCGGTCGCGAGGTGCGTGTCATCGCCGAGATTCTCGGTCGCAAGGTGCGATTGCTTGATGGTACGGGCATCGCGTCCATTGAAGATTTGGCGATTGAGCAGCAAAAGAACCTCGACTGGAATGTCAGCGAGCTGTTCTTGCGCCGACCAAAGACCGGTGCCTCACCCTTTGCCAAGGGTGCCACCTTGTTTGCCGCTTGGGAGCAGGTCAGCGAGGAAGCACAGGGTGACGAGGCACAGTCGGCTGAGCAGCTGATCGCCACCTATGAAGACCTTCGCCCAGCTGACATCGCGAGCGCTCTGCTTGACCTGCCGGACGACCGCATGATTGAGGTGGCGGAGGAGCTGGACGATGAACGTCTGGCCGACGTTCTCGAGGAGCTGCCAGAAGAGGAACAGCTCGACATCATTGAGGAACTCGATGACGAGCGCGCCGCCGAGGTTCTCGATCTGATGGAACCGGATGACGCCGCCGACCTCATGGCCAACCTGCCTGAAGAGCGCACCGAGGCGATTCTCGATTTGATGGATGAGGAAGAGGCCGACGATCTGCGTCGCCTCATGGAGTACGACGAATTCACCGCTGGTGGTCTGATGACCACCGAGCCGATTATCTGTGCCGCCGACAACACGGTGGCTGAGGCGATGGCACTGATTCGTCGCAAAGAGGTGGCTCCGGTTTTGGCCGCTTCGGTTTTCGTCACGCTACCGCCTTACGAAACGGTGACCGGCCGCTACCTTGGCGTGGTGCACTTTCAGCGCCTGCTGCGCTACCCGCCGCACGAGCGTCTGGGCAACCTGCTCGACACCGAGCTCGAGCCGGTTCGCGAAGATACCTCGATTGCGGCAATTCACCGAATGCTGGCAAATTACAACCTGGTCGCTCTGCCCGTCGTCGATGCCGAACATCGACTACTCGGTGTGGTGACTGTGGATGACGTTCTAGACCATCTATTGCCCGAAGACTGGCGCACCGAAGACGAGGATGCCTCGAGCAGTACCCCCGTCAAGAAGAAACCAGTTGCTAAAAAGTCACCGGCCAAAACTGCAGCCAAGTCAAACGCTAAGACCACGAGAGGAGTGCGCTGATGTCACACGATCGTCTAGACAGTCCTATTGGCGCACGCCGCGGTTTCAGGGCTAACCTGCGGGTCGATCCTGAGAAGTTCGGTCGAGCCAGCGAGGCTTTCGCTCGCGCTATGGGCACCGGCGGTTTCCTAATTGGCATGACTTTTTTCTGTGCCGCCTGGCTCACCTGGAACACGCTTGCCCCAGCCGAATGGCAGTTTGACCCGAAGACTCTCAACTTCACGCTGCTCACCCTGCTGCTCTCGATGCAGGCTTCTTACGCTGCCCCGCTCATCCTGTTGGCACAGAACCGTCAGGATGACCGCGACCGCGTCAAGTTCGAGCAAGACCGTCAGCGCGCTGAACGCAACCTGGCCGACACGGAATACCTTGCCCGCGAGGTGGTTGCTCTTCGCTTGGCCCTTGAAGAGATGGCCACTCGCGACTTCGTGCGCGATGAGCTGCGCGACCTGCTCAACGAATTCAAGGTTGAGTTGACCGCTGCAACTGAGGCTGCTGCAAAACAACCAGCCAAGCCGAGCGCAAAAACCGCCACGAGCAAGTCCGGCTCAGTCAAGAAATGAGCCTCGCTGCCCAAGTTTGGTCGGCACTCGGCACGGTCCTAGACCCAGAAATTCGGCTTCCACTGGTTGAGCTCGACATGCTCGACCAGCCGGTCATCGAGGCAGACGGGTCGGTGTCTCAGCGCGTGAAGCTAACCGTGGTCGGTTGCCCAGCCAGCGACAAAATTGAACGCGAGGTGCGAGCCGCAATCGAATCGGTTGCCGGCGTGAATTCCGTTCAAATTCAGCTGGATGTGATGTCGCCGGCCGAACGTGAGGCGCTGGTGGCCAAGCTGCGCGCTAACAAGCCAGCCCGAGTGAATCCGTTCGACGCCGACACGCTCACCCACGTGCTCCTGATTGGCTCTGGCAAGGGCGGCGTGGGCAAATCGTCGGTCACCGCAAATCTAGCGGTGGCTTTGGCCGCCGCCGGTCAGAAAGTTGGCCTTATCGACGCCGACATTTTTGGCTTTTCGATTCCGGGTCAGCTGGGGTTAGACAACAGCAAACCGACGGGACGCCCAACCCGCGTGAACGAGCTCATGCTGCCGCCCGTCGCATACGGCGTGAAAGTCATTTCGATTGGCATGTTCTTCGAGGGTAATCAGCCGGTGGCCTGGCGTGGACCGATGCTGCACCGAGCCGTGCAGCAGTTTCTGACCGATGTGTTCTGGGGTGACCTCGACTACCTGCTCGTCGACCTGCCACCCGGCACGGGCGATATCGCCATCAGTCTCGGGCAGTTGCTCCCGACCGCTAAATCAATCGTGGTGACGACTCCCCAAAGCGCTGCAGCGGATGTCGCTGAACGCTCGGGCGCGGTTGGCCTGCAAACCGGTCAAGGAATCCTGGGAGTCATTGAAAACATGTCCTGGCTGGAACAATCCGATGGCAGTCGATTGAACATTTTCGGTGAGGGTGGCGGCCAATTAGTAGCCGATCGCCTCACCGCACTGGTTCAAGCCGGTGAGCAAGCTCCTGACGCTGAAAATAGCCAAAATCAGGTGCCGGTGCTGGGCCAGATTCCGATCAGCGTTGCACTTCGCGAGGGCAGCGACCGGGGTGAACCGGTGGTCTTGGCCAACCCGAATGACCCGGCGGCTTTGGCAATCGCATCCGTTGCTGAAAAGTTGCTTAGTTTGCCGCGTGGACTCGCGCGACGCAAACTCAATATCAGCGTGCAGTCATAGACTCATTGGGTGACTGATACCAGCATCTCAACCCTTGTGGGGCACATCGAAGCCAGCGCGCGCGGCGGCATCCAATCGACAGTTCCGGTGTTGAACCCGTTTTCGGGCAAACGCATCTATGACCTTCCACAGCTGAGCGCATCGCAGGTCGAAGCGGCAGGTCAAGAACTGCGTGCAGCACAGGTTGCTTGGGCTGAAACGCCAGCGGTCAAGCGTGCGGGCATACTGCTCGAGCTTTTTGATGTATTGCTCAAAAACCAAGACAAACTGATTGATGTACTGCAACTCGAAACCGGCAAGTCTCGGGCTCACGCATTCGAAGAGGTTTCGGGAGCAATCCAATCGGCACTCTATTACGGCAAGAAATCACCGAAATTCCTGCAGCGAGAAAAGACCCGAGCCGGCGTGCCGGTGCTCACGCGCACCTGGGTAGAACGCATACCGCTCGGTGTTATTGGCATCATCACACCTTGGAATTACCCGATGGCGCTCACCGCCCTCGATGTGTTCCCAGCCTTGGCTGCTGGCAATGCGGTGCTTCAGAAAGCCGACAACCAAACGGCGTTGAGCGTCTTGATTTTGAGACAGTACGCGATTGCCGCTGGATTGCCGAGCGAACTCTGGACCGTCGTGACCGGCGATGGTGTCGAGGTCGGTAACGCGGTGACCGACAACAGCGACTACGTGGCCTTCACCGGATCCACTGCCACCGGCCAAAAGGTCTACCAGCGCGCCGCAGCGAATTTCATCGGAGCCAGCCTCGAATTGGGCGGCAAGAACCCGATGATTGTCTTGCCAGGTGCCAAGCCGGCTAAGGCCGCAGAACTTGCTATCGGCGGCGCTTTCGGATCGGCCGGCCAGCTCTGTGTGTCAATCGAGCGCGTTTATGTGCACGATTCGATCTACGACGCCTTCGTGACCGAACTCGGACGCCGCACGGAGGAGCTGACCGTTGGCCGCAGCGGAGAGTTTGATTTTGACCTCGGCAGCCTCACCAGTGCGAGTCAACTAGCACGCGTATCCGGTCTGGTGGACGAAGCGGTTTCAAAAGGTGCCCAGGTGATTGCCGGTGGTAAGCCGCTTCCGGCAGCCGGCCCAAATTGCTATTCGCCGACCGTTCTCACGGATGTGCCCGAAGACGCCCGCATGTTCCGCGGCGAGGTGTTCGGTCCGGTACTCGCCGTCAGCTCGTACTCCGAGATCGAGGATGCGATCGCGCAAGCCAACGACAGCGAATACGGCTTGAATGCCTCAGTCGTTGGACCGCAGGCCGAAGCAATTAGAGTTGCCAATCGCCTAAACGCGGGAAGCGTCAACGTGAACGAGGGTTACCGAGCTTCGTTTGCTTCGATGGAATCGCCCATGGGAGGCGTGAAGTTGAGTGGGCTGGGACGCCGCAACGGCGCCGCCGGCTTGGTCAAGTACACACAGACTAAAACCATCGGTGTTGCCAATTCGGGATTGCTCGGCGCGGTGATACATCTACCAAACCGCGCACGCGAGTGGAAGACCATGGCTCCCCTGTTCCGCATCCTGCTGAAGGTTTTGCGCCGCTTCTAGGTAGCTTCGCTGTCGAACGGAGCGCTCTCGCCCGCTTTGAGGGTTTCCAGCTTCTTGGCCTGATTCAAGCCTGCCCCAAGTGAAACCGAAGCAGTAGTTGAAACCGAGTGCATCGCAGACTCATCCTCAATCAAAGCCTCGCGAATGATGCGCCGGGGGTCGTACTGTCGAGGGTCAAGCTTTTTCCAGTCGAGTTCTTCACCGACTTCGGCGCTCAGTTGATCCTTGGCGCCGTCAGCGAATCTTTTGACGCTCTTGACTAGCTTCGCCAGCTGCTGGGCGTAGTAGGGCAGTCGCTCGGGGCCTAGCACAATCGCTGCTAGCAACCCGAGAATGAGAAGCTTCTCGCCGCTGATGCCGAACATGCTTCAACGTTACCGCAAGGCTGCAAGGCAAACGGCGGTCGCGGTTTTATGCTTTTGGCAGGAGGCCCCAATGGTAGACAAAATCAGCAGTTGGAAGTTCGCAGAGGATTTCACCACCGAGACTGCTGTTATTCGTGACGCACGCGGTCGCGCCGAAGAATTCGGTGTCGAGTGCGTTACCCCTGCCGTCGGTGCCCACCTCGCGCTCATCGCATCGGCGATGGGTGCCAAGGCTATTGTCGAGGCCGGCACCGGCACCGGCGTTTCTGGTCTTTGGTTGTTGAGTGCCAGCACCAACTCGGTGCTGGCCACGATTGACACCGAATCGGAATACCAGGCCGCGGCGAAGTTTGCATTTGCAGATGCTGGGATCACCTCGAACCGCACTCGCGTGATCAGCGGTCGCGCCGCTGACGTGATGTCGAATATGGCTGACGCAGCCTATGACCTAGTCTTCCTCGATGCCGATCGCGAAACGCTCGAAGAGCAACTGCACGAGGCCTCTCGCCTGCTTCGCCCCGGCGGAGTTGTTGCGATTGCACACGCCCTCTGGCGCGACCGTGTGCCCGACCCAGCCATGCGCGATGAAGCCACAGCGGTCTACCGCGACGTGCTGCGCTTTTTTGACAACAACGAGGATTTCATCTCGGTTCTTTCGCCGGCCGGCGATGGCCTGCTGCTAGCCAGCAAGCGCGCTCACTAGGACAAAACAAAAGGCCGGTCATTGCTGACCGGCCCAAAGTTTTTTGCCTTACTTTTTTACGACGCCTTCGAGAACTTCGTAGAGGTTCTTCGCCTCTTCATCGTTTACTGAAACGACCAAGCGGCCTCCCCCTTCGAGCGGAACACGAAGTACGATAAGGCCGCGAGGCTCGCGTTCGGCTTCCATAGGTCCGTCGCCGGTGCGTGGCTTCATTGCTGCCATTGTGACTCCTTGTGGTTGGCTTCATAGCCATTACTTTCAATTAAAACACGCAGATTTGAGCCAAAAAACCGCAATCCAGCCAGACAGGTAACGACTGGGTAACACAGAACCGAATTTTTCTCTAAAATCTGCGGGAAACCCAATACTCGCCCAGCCCCGCACCTGAGGGCCTGAGGCTTTGAAACCTACGGCGGTGAGTAGTCCGGCGGCGAATACTTCCAGCAGGTGAGCAACCACGTGAGCTGCAGGAGCAACGCGAGGGCGATTAGCGCATACCGAACGGCTGGTCGCGAGCTAGCCGTCTTGGATGCCAGTGCAACGAGAACCCCGAACGCCGGAAAAAGAATGCGAATCGTGCTCGACTGCGGAAAAAACACCAGCGCCAAATAAAGCAGGTATGCGCCGCTGAAAGCGCGAAGTTCGGTGCCTAGGGAGCGCACCGAAGGAGTGAACATGATCCAGACGGCGAAACCGAAGAGTGCCCAAACGATAAGGCTTCCGGTGCCCGTGCCTAGCCAGAAATCAGCCGATACAAACCAAGACTGAAACAGCTGCAGGTGCTCAGAGCCGGTGTAGCCGCGGCGCCAAGCCAACTCGGTGGCTAAGTAAGCGTCGAACCTACCGGTGACCAGCCAGGCGATTCCGAACCAGAGAAAACCACTGATGCCGGTCACCAGCGCGAGCAAACCGAGCCGGATGCGCTCACGCCAGACAGCTTTCGAGTTATCGGTTCGAGTTGCCCACCAACGCCAAATCCAAACCGCGGCTACGGCCATTCCAAAGGCAACGGCTCCCGGTCGAGTCACCGAGAGTGCCAGAACTGAAATCGCTGACCAGATGTATCGACCGGTGGCCCAGAAATACAATCCGGCAGCCAAGAACAACAGCCCTAGCGATTCGGCATACCCGGCTTGCAAAACCGCCGAAGCCGGTGAGAGACCGATGAGCACCAGCGACCAAAGGCCGATGCCGGCATCGAAGCGCAAGCGAATCAGCCGGTAGGCAACCAGCGCGAATCCGAAGCTTGCCAGAGTGGCGACCAGTGGAGCCGCGAACACCCAATCGAGACCCGTCAAGGTGGAGATCAGTCGAACCAGAATCGGATAACCGGGCATGAAAGCCCATTCGTTTTCGGTGACGAGCCCATCGGCGCCGACTGGCAACTGCACCGGATACCCGTGGTCAAAAACCTTGTGGAACCATTCGGCATCCCAGATATTCAGATATTCGAAATAACCGGGAGCTTGGCCAGTCCAGTAGTTTTCGGCCTGACTTCGCGCGACCAGCAAAAACAGGGCAGCGGTCGAGACACGTGTGGCCAACCATATCAGCGAGACCCGCAGCCACCAGCGCGGCTCGATCGAAGCAGAGGTGGCTAGGCGGTCAACCACGCGCGAAGACCATTTTCGCAAGCGTAAATCTGCTCGATCGGGCAGTTTTCATCATCGGCGTGGGCCTTGTTAGGGTCGCCGGGTCCGTAGTTCACGGCCGGAATGCCGAGCGCACTAAAACGGGCCACATCGGTCCAGCCATATTTCGGACGAGCCTCGACTCCGCTAGCAGCAAGGAAGGCCTGAGCTTCGGGGCGATCCAGACCAGGTCGAGCGCCCTCGGCAACATCAACCACGACCAGTTCGTGGCCGGCGAAAACCTCGCGCAGGTGGGCTTCGGCGTCGGCCCCCGACTTGCTGGGCGCAAAACGGTAGTTCACTGTGATCACGCATTCGTCGGGAATCACATTGGTGGCGATTCCACCGCGAATCAGAACCGCATTGAGGCTTTCGCGATAGGTGAGACCATCGACCTCAACCGACTGGGTCTCATAAACATTCAGAGCCTCAAGCACCTCAGCGGCCGCGTGAATCGCGTTCTTGCCCATCCATGCTCGAGCGCTGTGCGCCTTGACACCGCGCAGGGTTACGTCAACGCGCATGGTGCCGTTGCAACCGCCCTCGACTAAAGCCGCCGTCGGCTCACAGAGCACCGCGAAATCTGAGGCCAGCAGCTCTGGACGATTGCGCGAAATTCGGCCAAGGCCATTGAGCGAAGCCTCGACCTCCTCGTGATCGTAGAAAATCCAGGTCAGGTCGACATTCGGTGATGACAACTCGGCGGCCAACTTCAGCTGCACGGCAACGCCGGCTTTCATGTCAACCGTTCCTCGACCCCAGAGCACATCCTGCCCGTTGACGACCCGGCGCTCGACCGGCAAGTTTTCAGCGACCGGCACGGTATCAATGTGGCCGGCGATCACAACTCGACTAGCCCGCCCCAGGTTTGTGCGCGCGACAATCGCGTCACCGTCACGCAGCACCTCGAGGTGAGGGTATGCGCTCAGCGCCGCCTCGATGGCATCGGCGAGCGCCTGCTCGTTACCCGAAACCGATTCGATGTTGCAGATTGCCTCGGTGAGTTCAACGACGTCACCGGTGAGATTTAGAACTGAGCCAGACACACAACAAGGCTAACTGTTAACCTTGTTCTCGTGACTGAAGCAACCATGACCACCGCCTGGGCCCACGGCCTCGCGACCGTATCCAACGATGGCACCGTACTCGATGTCTATTACCCGAACCCGCAGCTGGGCTCGGCGCCGAAGGATGATTCGCAGTGGCTCGTTCCACGCGAACTCGATGCTCAGGTCGGTCCAGACCCGAGACGCAATGTCACCGTCCAAATGGTTCGCACCGAAATCGACCTTCAACTGCCTGTGGTCTCCACCGCAGACGCATACCTTCGCCTGCATCTGCTGTCGCACCTTCTGGTTCGCCCAAACAGCATCAATCTCGAGGGGCTAATTCCGAACCTTCCGATTGTGGCATTCACCAACATCGGTGCTATCGGATTGGATGAGCTCGAGCGAAACCGGTCAGCCTTGCAGCGTCAGGGCGTCATCGTGCACTCCATCGATAAGTTTCCGCGTTTGGTTGACTACGTGACCCCGCGCAAGGTTCGAATCGCTGACGCCAACCGCGTCCGTCTTGGAGCACACCTGGCCCCGGGAACGACGATCATGCACGAGGGCTTTGTGAACTTCAATGCTGGAACGCTGGGGTCCTCGATGGTTGAGGGGCGCATCTCGCAGGGAGTCATCGTGAATGACGGAGCTGACATCGGTGGCGGCGCGTCAATCATGGGCACGCTTTCGGGTGGCGGCAAAGAAAAGGTTGTTATCGGCGCACGTGCGCTTCTAGGCGCTAACTCGGGCGTTGGAATTTCAATCGGTGATGATTCGGTGGTTGAGGCCGGTCTTTATGTAACGGCAGGTACCAAGGTGAACATCGTCGATGGTGGCGAGGCGCGCACAGTCAAGGCCGTGGAGCTCAGCGGTGTTCCAAACCTGCTGTTCCGCCGCAACTCCGCAACCGGGGCCGTCGAGGTTCTGCCACGCGTCGGCGCCGGGATCGTTCTAAACAGCCAGTTGCACGCCTAAGGCTTCGGCTAGCCGACGAACGAGTCCCAACCACGTTCAGTTAAGGGTTCTCCGCTGAGCAAAACAGCTGCCGATCCTCGTTCGGTCACCACGCCGATTGGCTTGAAGGCTCGTGGAATCTCGGCTCCAGCCGGAAAAGTTGCCAACAGCGAGTGATCCTCGCCTCCGGTCAGCACCCACTCTATTGCCGAAGCCGCGATGCGCATCGCGGGCTCTTCCAACATCGCTTCAAAACCAGCAAGCTGAGCTCGGTCAATCGCTATCGTGACCTCTGAGGCACGTGCAATGCGGTGAGCGTCCTTCGCTAATCCGTCGCTGATATCAAGCATGCTGGTTGCTCCGGCGATCGAGGCTTCGATTCCGGCCTTGACCGGTGGCTGTGGGCGGCGTTGAACATTAACCCAGTCGTCGTATGCGCTAATCGCCGTTGCTTCTCCGCTTTGCAGAAGCGCTAGGCCGCACGCGGCACGGCCCAGGGTTCCGGCGACCGCGACCGTATCGCCCGGCTTGGCTCCCGAACGAAGCACCGGCTCGCGACCCTCGAGTGAACCGTGTGCCGTAACCGCGATGAATACCTGATCCGCGGCAGCCAGGTCTCCCCCGACAACTCCTACGCCGGGCGCTAGCGTCTGGCAAGCTTCCCGCAGACCATCGGCAAAAGCCTCGAGCCAACTGATTTCGGTACAGCCTGGAACCGCGAGCGCCACCACGAGTGCGGTCGGGCGGGCTCCCATGGCCGCTACATCGGCGATGTTTGTGGCCACGGCCTTCCAGCCAAGATCAAAGGCGGTCGACCAGTCCAGACGAAAATCGTGACCCTCGACCATGGTGTCGGTGGTGACGACGAATCGGTCAGCGTTGGTCGCAATTACCGCGGCGTCATCGCCCGAACCGATGATCGCAAAATCACTCGAGTTCAAACGCGATACCGTGCGCTTTAGGGCCTCGTTTTCGCCAAGGTCAGCGATAGTTGGATTTTCGACAGTCACAGAGTCAAAGGTAGCCTGTATGCGATGAAGATTTTGCGAGCTTTGACCGCCGGCAGCCTGTGCCTAGCCTTTGCGCTCGGGGCATCCGGTTGCTCTGCGACCGTGACGCTCGAACCAGCCGAATTGGCCAATGACCCAGCCTGCGCTGATGTCAGCGTCCGTCTGCCTGACAAGATTGCCGATCAGGAACGTCGAACCACCGATGCGCAAGCAACCGCGGCATACGGCAACCCAACCTCAGTCATTGTCCGCTGCGGCCTGCCTGGTGTGACGGTGAGCAAACTGCGCTGCGTCACCACCAGCGAGATCGATTGGCTGGTTGATCCGAGTGATGCACCGAGATATCGGTTTATCAGTTTTGGTCGTACGCCTGCCACCGAGGTGATTCTTGATTCAACCAAGGTTGTCGGCGTCACCGCACTTGATGAACTTGCGAGCGCGATCGGAACCATTCCGGCAACCGCAAAATGTTTGGGCTAGCGAGCCAAAGCCAAGCGAATTAGCTCGTCAATCAGGTCGGGGTACGCGATGCCGGACGCCTGCCAGAGGGACGGGAACATCGACAGCGGAGTGAAACCGGGCAGCGTGTTGATCTCGTTGACGAAGAAGCCATCCGCGGTCAAGAAGAAGTCGACACGAGCCAAGCCGTAGCAACCGAGCGCGTCGTATGCGTCGCGCGCAATTCCCTGCATCTCGGTCAGCTCGGCCGGGGTCAACTGCGCCGGAATGACGAGATCGACCGAGGCTTCGTCCTGGTACTTGGCATCAAAGTCGTAGAACTCGCGACCCTTGACGATGATTTCGCCGGCCACTGAAACTCGAGGCTTACCGCCGTCGAAAGCCGAGAGCACCGCGCACTCAACCTCGCGACCAACCAACCCGTGTTCGACCACGAACTTGTTATCGTGCTGCAGCGCGAGCTCCGCGGCTCGTCCAAATTCGCTCCAGTCTTTGACCTTCGACACGCCCACCGATGATCCCGCTCGAGCCGGCTTTACAAAAACCGGTAGACCACCGAGGTCGCGCACTCGCGCCAAGACCGACTCAGGGTCATCGAGCATTTCGCGCTCTCGAACCACAACGTGCGGTGTGCAAGGAATCCCCGCGGCGACAAACAGGGCCTTGGTGAATTCCTTGTCCATTCCGGCCGCCGAGGCCAGGATGCCATTACCCACATAAGGAATGCCGAGCAGCTCAAAGTACCCCTGAACCGTTCCGTCTTCGCCGAATGGGCCGTGCAAGACGGGAAAAATCACATCGATTGGACCGAGTGAACGATGTTGCCCACTTGCATCGCTGTAGATCAGTTCGCGCGACCCATCCATCGCGAAATCGACCTGGTTGCCCTCGTCAACCACCACGGCTAGCTCACCCTTGCGTAGCTTCCACTTCTCAGTGTCGTCAGCGGCTAGAGTCCACTTGCCGGTCTGAGTGATGCCGATGGGCACCACGTCATACTTTTCACGATCGATAGCTCCGAGAACACCGGCAGCGGTGGCACAGGAAATCGAGTGCTCGCTCGACTTGCCGCCAAAAACTATGGCTACTCGCAGTTTGCTCATGAAACCTGCCTCGATTCGCGTCTATTCGCCCTGGGGCTGCTCGGATTCATGGGTCAGGTGCGGGGCGATGTCATGTGGATCCATCTTGCCCTCAATCACCAGATTGACCTGCTCAACAATCGGCATCGAGACGCCCTTTTCGGCCGCAAGATTCAGCACCGGAGCCACCGAGGCCAAGCCCTCCGCAGTCTGCGACATGCGCTTGAGGACCTCTTTTTTGGTGTAGCCCTTGCCAAGCATTTCGCCGGCTCGGTGATTGCGCGAAAGCGGCGATTCGGCGGTCGCGATTAGGTCGCCCAGACCAGCTAGGCCCACCATGGTTGACGGTTTTGCTCCGTAGGCCACGGCAAACCGCGAGATTTCAGCGAGCCCGCGAGTCATGATTGAAGCCTTGGTGTTCTGGCCATAACCAACGCCGTTTACGATTCCAATCGCCACCGCAATCAGGTTCTTCAGAATGCCGCCGAATTCGGTTCCAATCACGTCACCGTTGGTGAACGTGGTGAAGTACGAGTTGCTCGATGCCTTGGCTACTGCCAAGGCCGAAGCCTTTGAGCTCGACGCAGCAACGGATGCGGCCGGCTCTTCGTTAGCTATCTCGAGCGCAAGGTTTGGCCCGGAAACCACAACAATCTGAGCGGTTGGAAACCCGGTTGCTTGGGCGATCACTTCGCTCATTCGAAGACCGGTATCTTTTTCGACACCCTTCATCAGACTCACCAAAATTGCGTGCTTTGGAATAGCCTCACCCCAAAGCTGAAGATTGGCGCGCAGCGATTGCGATGGGACGGCAAGGTAAACCTGCTCAGCCTCGGCCAGCACGCTGGCGGCATCCGATGCAGCACGCAGTGACTTTGGCAGGCGAATACCTGGCAGGTAATCACCGTTGCGGTGGTCGTCGTTGATTTCTTCAACCAGGTCTTCGCGTCGAGCCCAAATAGTCACGTCGTTTCCGGCATCGGCCAAAATCTTGGCAAAAGTGGTTCCCCATGAACCGGCACCCATAACCGCAATTTTGGCCATGTCAGTTCTCATCTTTCTTGAAGTTGCCGGTTACCTTTTGACCGTGCTCGACGGGATCCCAAATTTCACCAGGTGCCTTTTCACCGCGCAATTCTTCGACCAGCGCCGTGATGTGCTTCATGACCAACTGCGTGGCTTCATTGAGGTCAGCGGGTGAGAGCTGCTTGTGGCGGAATTTGTCGAGGTTGATTTCATCGCCAATCAAGATGTCGACCGGCTTCCAGAAACCGGGGCGAAACTTGGCGCCGTACTGCGGCAATACCTTTTCACTACCCCACTGGCCGAGCGGATAAACCGGCACACCGGCCTCTAGCGCGAGGCGCACGGCACCCGGCTTGCCACGCATCGGCCATAGATTTGGGTCGCGCGTTAGTGTGCCCTCGGGGAAGATCGCGATGCTGTGACCAGCCTTCAAAAATTCGAATGCGGCACGCAACGGTTCATCGTTACGGCGCCCGCTGCGATAGACCGGAATCTGCCCAGCCGCACGAATAATCGGGCCAATGATCGGGGTGCGAAACAACCCCTCCTTGGCCAGAAAGTGCGGTGCGCGCTTGAGCTGCACATAGATGAAGTATGCGACCGCTAGGGCGTCCACGTTGGTGACATGGTTGCCAACCAAAATGTATGCGCCACTCTTAGGAAGCTTCTCGGCTCCGCGCGCACGCACTTTGAACAGAGTGCGCACGATGGGCACGAGCACCGAGGCAGCGGCGTGCAGCGCGAAGTGAAACTCGCTGTCCTTGAGAACCGGCATGGCCAGTTCTGATTTCGGTTTGCTGCGCTTGGCCATCAGATCGCGACTATTCGGTGTAGGTAAAGTCTGCGCCGAGGTCGGTTAGTTTTTGCAGGAAGTGCTCGTAACCACGTGAAATCAACTGAACGTTGGTGACTAGCGAAGTGCCTTCGGCCGCCAGCGCAGCAACCATGTGGCTGAAACCTCCGCGCAGGTCAGGTACGCGAATTTCGGCAGCCTTCAACGGCGTTGGACCCGAAATAACGGCGGAGTGATAGAAGTTGCGCTGACCAAAGCGGCAAGGAGTGCCACCGAGGCATTCGCGGTAGATCTGAATGTTGGCACCCATTTGCACCAGCGCATCGGTGAAACCGAAGCGGTTCTCATAAACCGTTTCGTGGATGATTGAAAGCCCCTTGGCCTGGGTCAAAGCCACCACGAGCGGTTGCTGCCAGTCGGTCATAAAGCCAGGATGGACGTCGGTCTCGATTACCACCGGGTGCAGTTCGCCACCGGGGTGATAGAAACGAATGCCGTCATCGTGAATCTCAAAAGCGCCGCCAACTTTGCGGAACACGTTCAAGAAAGTCATCATTTCGGGCTGACGTGCGCCTTCGCAGAAGATGTCGCCCTGGGTGGCTAGCGCGGCAGCCGCCCATGAGGCAGCCTCGTTGCGGTCAAAGAGTGCACGGTGCGTGTAACCGCTGAGGTGTGGCACACCCTCGATGCGAATTACGCGGTCGGTGTCCACCGAAATGATGGCACCCATCTTCTGCAGAATGGCAATCAGGTCCATGATTTCGGGCTCGATGGCCGCACCCGAAAGCTCAGTGATTCCTTCGGCTCGAGTGGCCGCCAATAGGACCTGCTCGGTAGCCCCAACCGACGGGTAAGGCAGCGAAACCTTGGCGCCCTTCAATCCCTCCGGAGCCGAAATGCGGATGCCGTTGGGCTGCTTTTCGATCACAGCGCCGAAGTTACGGAGCACCTCGAGGTGAAAGTCGATGGGACGATCGCCGATGTGGCAACCGCCAAGGTCAGGAATAAACGCTTCGCCAAGCTGGTGCAAGAGCGGGCCGCAAAACAAAATTGGGATGCGCGATGAGCCGGCGTGAGCGTCGATGTCGACCATGTGAGCCGACTTGACGTTGGTTGGATCGAGGTGCATGACGCCGTCGTTGCCGAACTCGATCTTTACACCGTGCAGCGTGAGAAGGTTTTTGACAACCTCGACGTCGCTGATCTGCGGGACGTCCTTGAGGATGCTCGGGCTGTCGCCCAGCAGAGCCGCGACCATGGCCTTGGTAACCAGGTTCTTTGCGCCCTTGAGCTGCACTCGTCCCTTCAGCGGCTTGCCGCCGGTGACTGTGATCTGGCTCATCTGGCTCCTCTAATGCTTTGCCGGCAAGGTCTTGGGCCGCCAGGCCTCTCGCTTCGCCTCAAAGTCGGTGATTGCTTGTTCGTCCCGGAGGGTCAAACCGATATCGTCGAGGCCCTCCATCAGACGCCACTTAGTGTATTCGTCAATCTCAAATGGCACGGTGAGGTCGCCAATCGTGGCGGTCTGGTTTGGCAAATCGATGGTGCAGGCAATGCCCGGATTCGCCTCGATGGCAGCCCAGAGTCGCTCGGTGTCGGCATCACTGATGACTCCCGTAACCAAACCCTGCTTACCCGAGTTGCCGCGGAAAATGTCGGCAAACTTCGAGCTCAGCACAGCCTTGAATCCGTAGTCGCGCAACGCCCAAACCGCATGCTCACGGCTGGAGCCGGTGCCAAAGTCTGGCCCGGCAATCAGAACCTGACCGGCCTTGTACGCATCCTGATTAAGAACGAACTCTGGATCATTGCGCCAGGCAGCAAACAGGGCGTCATCGAAGCCGGTCTTGGTGATGCGCTTGAGGTAGACGGCTGGGATGATCTGGTCGGTGTCGACGTTGCTGCGACGCAGCGGAACCGCAGTGCCGGTGAAAACGGTGAACTTTTCCATTAGTTCTGCTCCAAATCTGCAGGTGAAGAAAGTGTCCCGCGGATGGCGGTAGCAGCGGCAACCAGCGGCGACACGAGGTGCGTGCGCGAGCCCTTGCCCTGGCGGCCTTCAAAGTTTCGGTTTGAGGTTGAGGCGGCTCGTTCGCCCGGAGCCAGCTGGTCTGGGTTCATGCCCAAACACATCGAGCAACCGGCAAAACGCCACTCGGCACCAAACTCCTTGAAGACCTGGTCGAGTCCCTCGGCCTCCGCCTGCAAGCGAACGCGAGCCGAGCCAGGCACCACCATGAAGCGCAGACCGTCAGCCTTCTTCTGCCCCTTGATCACGGCTGCAGCGGCACGAAGATCTTCAATTCGACTGTTAGTGCAGGATCCCAAGAAAACGGTGTCAACGCGAATGTCACGCATCGGCGTGCCCGCCTTGAGGTCCATGTACTCGAGCGCTCGCTCCGCGGCGGCGCGCTCGTTCGGGTCGCTGAAGTCATCCGGTGACGGCACACTGCCAAGCAAGCTGACACCCTGACCTGGGTTGGTGCCCCAGGTTACGAACGGGTCAAGCGTGTCGGCATCGAGGAACACCTCGGCGTCGAACTTGGCTCCCTCGTCGGTCGGCAATGTCTTCCAATATTCAACCGCGGCATCCCAGTCGGCACCCTCCGGTGCGTGTGGTCGACCCTTGAGGTATTCAAACGTTGTCTCATCTGGAGCAACCATGCCCGCGCGAGCACCGGCCTCGATTGACATGTTGCAGATGGTCATGCGGGCTTCCATCGAAAGCGCGCGGATGGCCGAGCCTCGATACTCGAGCACGTAACCCTGGCCACCGCCGGTGCCGATCTTGGCAATCACGGCGAGGATGATGTCTTTCGCGGTGACACCTGGTCGCAGGGTCCCCTCGACGTTGATTGCCATCGTCTTAAACGGCTTGAGCGGCAGCGTCTGGGTCGCCAAAACGTGTTCGACCTCGCTGGTGCCGATGCCCATCGCCAGAGCGCCGAAGGCGCCGTGGGTCGAGGTGTGCGAGTCGCCACAGACCACCGTGATGCCCGGCATGGTCAATCCCAGCTGCGGCCCCACGACGTGAACGATGCCCTGGTCCACGTCGCCCAGCGAGTGGATGCGAATGCCGAACTCCTTGGCATTCTCGCGCAGCGCATTGATCTGCGTGCGACTGGTGACGTCGGCAATCGGCTTGTCGATGTCCCAGGTTGGAGTGTTGTGGTCCTCGGTCGCGATGGTCAAATCGGGGCGACGCACCGGGCGGCCAGCTAGGCGCAAACCATCGAAGGCCTGCGGGCTGGTGACTTCGTGAACCAGGTGAAGGTCGATGTAGAGCAGGTCAGGCGCGCCATTTTCACCCTTGGCGACCAAGTGGTCGTTCCAAACTTTTTCTGCCAAAGTCAGCGGTTTGTTGCTCATCGTGCACCTCAAATATCGCGAAGTTCAAGTTTACCGCGCCGGTGCTGGGCTGTCGCGGGTTTGACCGAGGGCACTATCGCCTCGCGATTAGGCTGGCAGACATGAGCTTTGCCGAGCCAGACCAGCCAGTGTCTACTTCAACGACCGCCGCAACCTTCAGCACGGATGCGATCGCGCGTATTCAACGCAAAACGATTCGCACTCTGACCGCCGGTCAGGTGCTCAGTGGTTTTGGTCTCGGCTCCACGCTCTCAATCGGCGCGCTTCTCGCTCAGGAACTGAGCGGAACGGCCGCCTGGAGCGGCGCGGCGGCAACGTTTAGCACCCTTGGTGCCGCAACCTGGGCGATTCCACTGGCTCGATTGGCAGGAGCAAAGGGTCGGCGCCGCGCACTGGCGGCCGGCGCAGGCCTGGCCATCACCGGCGCCCTGCTAGTGGTTACGGCAGCCGCAACTCGCACTTTTCCGCTGTTACTCGTGGCGTTGTTTCTTATGGGCGCCGGCTCGGCCACTGGCCTGCAAGCGCGCTTTGCCGCGGTTGACCTGCCCAGCGGCAAGCATCAGGGTCGCAATCTCAGCCTGGTAGTTTGGGCAACCACCGTCGGAGCGGTCATCGGCCCAAATCTTTTCGGGCCTGGCGAAGCCGTCGGTAGGTCGCTTGGGCTGCCGCATCTCACCGGACCCTTCGTGTTCACGATCATCGCGCAGACTTTAGCCAGCACAGTTTTTTGGTTTGGTCTTCGCCCAGACCCGCTGCTGATTGCCCAAAAACTTGATGCGGAGCGCAACTTTGCGCGCCCCAAGGCGTCCATTAGTGCCGCTATTTCAACCCTTCGTGAAAAACCCGTCGCGGCGTTCTCGGTGATCACAATCGCGTTCAGCCACATGGTCATGGTTTCGGTGATGTCGATGACTCCCGTGCACTTGACCCATCACGGAGCTGGCTTGGTGATCGTCGGGTTCACCATCAGCCTTCACATTGCTGGTATGTATGCCTTCAGCCCAATTTGGGGCTGGCTGGCCGACCGTTTCGGTCGAGTGAGAGTCATTTTGACCGGCCAGGCAATCTACGTCGCCGCACTGGCAACCGCGGGCTGGGGCAGTCAGTCGATCTCAGCCGTGCAGGTTGGTCTGTTCCTCCTTGGCCTCGGCTGGTCAGCCTCAACCGTTGGAGCCTCTTCGCTACTTTCAGCGACGCTCCCAACCAACGAAAAAACCAACGTTCAAGGCTTGAGTGACTCTCTCATGAACCTCTCGGGTGCCCTCGGTGGCGCGACTGCGGGAGCCATCTTGTCGGCGGTCGCTTTCAGCGGGCTCAACGCTGCCGCGTTCATTCCGGTGAGCGTCACGTTGATTGCGGCCGCGGTCACGCATTTGCGCCGCAGCGGAAACTAATTCCTGTTCACCAGCCCGGCACCAAGCCGCAGAAAAGCCCGCGAAAAGTCTCGGTTAAATCAAACTCGGCCCAGAGACAAGTCATCTGAGCCGAGAGTGGTGACCCCAGCGGGATTTGAACCCGCGCTACCGCCGTGAGAGGGCGGCGTCCTAGGCCGCTAAACGATGGGGCCGTTTAGAACAACCTGAAAACCTTAACACATGGATGCGCTTGGCCGCAAACGCCCTAACCAGCCGACTACCCAAAGACGCGAAGTGCACCTTCGACCAACTGCGTTTTGAGCGGACCGCGTCCGACAGATTCACCGTCGGCAAAGGCCGGCATTTGTCCCGAATTGATGGTGACATGTTTTGCCCGCACAAACTCGACGGCTGGGTGAGTGACGTGCCCACCCTTGTAAACCGAAGGGAAAATCTTGATCAGCTCAAGACGCGAGATTTTATGAACGATGAACAGGTCGACGAGTCCGTCATCCATCACCGCCTCCGGGGCAATCAACATGCCGCCACCGAAGGCGGGTGCGTTCGCGACGGCGCACAGCATGGCTTCGACTTTGCGCTTGGCGCCATCGATTTCGAGCTCATACTTCAGCGGTTTGAACTTCGCGAGCTCGAGGAGCATCGCGACCTCGTATCGCCGCTGCCCCTTGGGCCACTTCAACTGGTTTGCGCGCTGGTTCACCAGTGCATCGAACCCGGCTGAAGCCGTGCCGAGCACCCAGTGTTGCCCAGTGGAACTGTGCAGTTTGATCGCGTCCACGGCTCTGGTTCGGTTCAGGTTTGCAATCACAAAAGTCGTTGCGGCAGCCGCGTCGTCGATGGGCAATCCGAGCGATCGGGCCGAGTCATTGCCGGTTCCAACCCCGATGATGCCAAGCGGGATGCCCTTTTCGGCGCAAAGATTAACGCCTAGGTGAGCCATGCCATCGCCTCCGACCACGACGACTCCGCCGATCTCTTTTTCGGCGATTGCCCGGTGGCCGTTGGCCGAGGCCTCAGACATGCTGTGGCCACTTAGGTCAACAAAGTCGACCCCGGCAGCGGCCAGGGTGTCAAAGACCACTCCACCGGCGAGCGCGCCTTTGCCTCGACCCGAAGTTGGATTGACGAGCACACCGAGTTTGATTCCTGAGGTCACTCGCACTCCCCTTGGGCAGGCGCCGTGCGTTTAGCGGCGGCGCGGTGGCCGTCTCAGCAACTGTGCGTTAGCTGCGACGATGATGGTCGAGAGCGACATTAGCACCGCACCCAACGCTGGTGAGAGAACTAAACCGAATGGCATCAGCGCGCCAGCCGCGAGCGGTATCGCGATGATGTTGTACCCAGCACCCCAAATCAGGTTCTGCACCATCTTCGAATAGCTGCGACGGCTGAGATCAATCAATTGAGGAACAGCGGTTGGATCGCTCGAAATCAGAATTACACCTGCCGATTCGATGGCCACATCCGTGCCCGCTCCAATCGCGATGCCCACATCGGCCTGCGCCAAAGCCGGAGCATCATTGACTCCGTCACCGACCATGGCAACGCGCGAGCGATCCAGCTGTACTCGGCGAACCAAATCAGCCTTTTGGTGCGGCAGCACCTCGGCATAGACCTCACCGATTGATAGCTGTTTAGCAACCGATGCCGCGACTCCCTGCGCATCACCGGTAACTAGACCGACTCGCTTGCGCATGAGCTTGAGGGCGTGAATGGCCTGATCCGAAGTCTCGCGCATGACGTCACCCAGTTCGATGTAACCAAGTAGTTGGCCCTCGAGAACCACGTAGACAACGGTGTTACCCGACTGGTTCGCGCCGTCGGCCTTCACCAGGTCGCTCACGTGAACATCAATGTTGCGGCCGGTCAACAAAACTGGACCACCGACGAGAACGCTCTTGGCATCTTGAACGCCGGCCACGCCCTGGCCGGGCACAGTTCTGAAGTCCGTCGTGGCAACGATTTCGACTCGACGACGCTGGGCCTCGGCAACAATCGCTTGGCCGATCGAGTGTTCAGAAAATTGCTCGAGTCCAGCCGCGATAGCCATCAGGTCATCGGTGCTGCGAAGTGGCGATTGATGAGCCAGGTGTGCCGCGATGAAGCCTCGCTGACCGGTGGTTAGCGTGCCGGTCTTGTCGAAAAGCACGACATCAACGGCCCGGGCAGCTTCGAATTCTCGGCGGTCTCGAATCAAAATTCCCTGGCTTGCCGCCTTGGATGTAGTGATGGCATTAACTAGCGGAATCGCGAGCCC
Organism: Actinomycetales bacterium; assembly: GCA_028868975.1. GTDB lineage: Bacteria > Actinomycetota > Actinomycetes > Actinomycetales > Microbacteriaceae > Rhodoluna. The sequence continues at coordinate 5,448 of JAGWTM010000005.1, read as the reverse complement.
GAGAGCGTGCGGGCAGGCAATCACCAGCACGGTCACGATGCGTTCGAGGATGAAATCTGGCGTCTGGGTGCCGAGCGCGGTCCAAATCGCTGCAGTCAGTACGGCAGCGCCTAGCGCAGCGTAGAACAGCCAGCCCGCGGCCTTATCGGCAAGCACCTGAGTCTTGGACTTCGATTCCTGGGCCTCGCGAACCAGACGCACGATTCCGGCCAGCATGGTGTTTTCACCGATAGCCGTCACGCGAACGGTCAGTGCCCCTTCACCCAGCACATCGCTCGTTGAGTTGATGGTGCCCGCGATGACCAGACTTCCAGGCTCTTTCAAAACCGGTGCTGATTCACCGGTAATCATGGCTTCATTTAGCTTGGATGAGCCCTCGACTACTTCACCGTCTGCCGGCACAGCCGCACCCGGACGCACCATCACCAGATCACCCAGCTTGAGCTCGCTGAGCGAGACCTTGCGGGTCACGCCATCCTCGATCAGGTCCGCTTCAGCCGGGAGCAGACTCGCGAGTGCGCCAACCGCATCCGATGCCTTCATGACGCTAGACATCTCAATCCAGTGACCGAGCAACATGATGGTGATCAGTGCCGCTAGCTCCCACCAAAAGTCCATGCCCTGCCAGCCGAGGTTAGCCGCCGTGGCAATCGTGATGAAACTTGAGTAGCCGAACGCGACCACCAGGGCCAAAGCGATCAGAGCCATCATGCCGGGCCGTTTGGCTTTGATTTCGGCCCAACCGGTGGTTAGAAAAACTCGCCCTCCCGTGAAAAAGAGCGCTGAACCGAACACCGCTGGAATCAGGTAACTGAAAGCGAATTCGAGCCGGAATCCCAGGAGCATCTGGACGGTGTGGCTAAACAGAATTGTGGGGATGGTGAGCCCCAGCGCTAGCCAGAACTGCTTTTTGAAGGCGCCCGGGTCATGGTGGCTGTGATCGTGCCCCGAGTGATCGTGTCCCGAGTGATCGTGTCCCGAGTGATCATGGCTGTGGCCGTGGTTGTCCACGTCATGCTCACCGCCGGTTTCGCAGCAGTGGTGCCCCTCTTGAGTTTCGCCAACGAGGTGGTGCTGCTGGTCACACTTGCACTCATTTGGTGGGCAGTGACATTCGCCGCCTGGGTTGTGGTCACATGAGCACATCGGTGGGTTATCGCCGTGGTGGTCGCACTTGTGAGCTTGCATTTCGTTGTGGTTCATTTGGTGCCTCGATTGTTGTTCAGTTCAAAAATCTGCCCGAGCTCAGCCATCGCTTTTTGACGCTCCTGCGGGTCGTGCGAATGCATCATGTGGGCCACATGGGTCTGGATGTGGTTTTCGACAATTAGCTTGTTCAAAGAGCCCAGCGACTTCTGGATGGCAAGCGACTGCGTGATGATGTCCATGCAGTAGTCCTCGTTTTCAATGGCTCTCAGCAAACCCTCAAGTTGCCCTTGGAGAATTTTGCCACGGTGCATGGCTCGTTTTTTCAGTGCAGCATCCATGCGCCTATAATACCCCTAGGGGGTATTCCTCAGGCGAGGATACCCAGATCAAGGAGTTCAGATGTCGGTTTCGCGTCGCACAGCTCTTGGCGGCCTCTTGGGAGTCGTCGCCACTGGCACACTCGCCGGTTGCGCCAATCTAAACCCGGGCATGGATCACAGCGGGCACACCCCAGCCACCACGGGCGGAACCCTCAGCGGCGACGAATTGAAAAAGGCGATTGAGCGCGTCGAAGCGGGTCGTTTTGCCAGCAATAAAACGACTCGACTGAATGTCACCCAGTCGGTACAACGGATTGACCTGGGTGCCGGCAAGACTGCGTTGGCCAAAACCTTCGATGGCCGGGTGCCGGGGTCTCCTCTGCGAGCGTCATACGGCGACCTAGTTCGCCTGACGCAAAAGAATCAGCTCGGCGAGAACTCATCCATTCACATTCACGGTTTGGCGCTTCGCAACGATGCCGACGGCGTTCCGATGCTCACCCAGGATGAGGTCGCCTCGGGCGCCACGCACGTTCAGTCGTTCAAGGCACCACACCCAGGCACGTACTGGTATCACTCTCACACCGGCCTTCAAATCGAATCCGGGCTACACGGCAGCTTCATCATCGATGACCCGAACGAGCGAGGCGGTTACGACCGCGAGTGGATTCTAGTTCTCGACGACTGGACTTTGGGTCTCGGCAAAACTCCTGAAGAAATCCTCAAGGGGCTCCAAACCGCAACCCACTCTCACGACGACATGGGTGACATGAGTGGCATGAACATGGATGGAATGGACATGTCCAATATGGGTGGCATGCACATGGCCGGAATGCAGGATCAGTTCGGGCTTGGCATGGGAATGAGCGACGTGGCCTACCCCGCCTACATCATCAACGGACGCGTTCCCGAAGACCCCGAGGTTTTTGCGGCCAAGGCCGGCGAGCGCATCCGCCTCAGGGTTATCAATGCTGCGAGTGATACGGCTTTTGTGTTCGGCGTCGAGGGTCACCCGCTAACCATCACGCACACCGACGGCTTTGCCGTGAAGTCGCACAACTCCGAGAGCGCCCTGCTCGGCATGGGCGAACGCATCGACGCAATCATCACGGTCAAATCCGGCGCATTCTCGGCTTATGCAATTCCAGTCGCGAAGACTGGAACCCCTGCCCGCGCCGTGCTGCGAACTGGCGCGAATTCAATACCTAGCTTGAAAACCATACCGACCAAACCAAAGTCGATTGCTCAGTTCAGCGACCTCGAAACCCTTGATGAAAACCGCCTCACCGGTTCACCAACCGGCACTTTGCAGGCCATGTTGATGGGAACCATGGTGCCCTACAAGTGGAACATCAACGGCAACACCGACATGCACGCCTCACTTTTCGAACTGCGCGAGGGTGAGACCGTGGATTTGAACTTCATGAATCACACCACGATGTTCCACCCGATGCACCTGCATGGCCACACCTTCCAGGTGATTAGCGCGTATGGGCAGAAGCTACCGAATGGACCTCGCAAAGACACGGTCATCGTCAAACCGATGACCCAGGTAACCATTCGCATTCAGGCCGACAACCCAGGTGATTGGGCGATCCACTGCCACAACCACTACCACATGGATTCGGGCATGATGGGTGCAATTCGCTACAAGTTGTAGCCTGTTGCCATGAAGATCACCAAGCACGGTCACGCCTGCCTCGAGCTTCTCGAGAGCGGTGAGCGCATCCTTATCGATCCAGGTTTTTACACCGAATCGATGGCTTCCGTTGACAACGTTCTCGCCGTCGTGATCACTCATAAGCACGACGACCACTGTTTTGAGCAGCAACTGACCGGCATTTTGGCGAATAACCCCGAGCTGCACGTCTACGGCACCGACGAGGTGCGTGAGCGATTGAGCGCATCCATGCCAGAACTGCCGGTCACGGCCGTGCACCATGGCGACTTTTACGAGGTCGGGCCATTCACTCTCGAGTTCTTCGGCGACCTGCACCAGGAGATCCACCGCAGCATCCCGCTGATCCAGAACTGCGGGGTGATGGTCAACGACAAGCTCTACTACCCCGGCGATTCATACACTCAGCCCGATCGCTCAGTTGAACTGCTCGCCTGCCCGTCGAGCGCGCCTTGGCTGAAGATAGGCGATGTGATGGACTTCATCGCTGCTGTCAAACCCAAGCGCAGTTTTGCCACCCACAATGCCCTACTGAGCGATTTTGGTCACGAGTTGAACAATGGGCGCATCGCGATGGTGACCGAAGCCGGCGGCGGCAGTTTTGAATACCTGCGCGTTGGTGAATTCACCGAGGTTTAGGACGAGCTTGAGCGGTGGCCGACGCTAACCGAGCGCAACGAAGAACGAGGCAACCGAGAGCAGCAATGCCACCGGCACCCACATTTCGCGTTCTTTCTTGCTGCGCGAAATTGCATTCATCAAGAGGCCTAGCAAATTGAGGCCAAAGATCGCCCAGTTTGCGGCGCTATTGAGGCCTGCGGGCAGCATTTTTGGCAGTATGCCCAACTGCGCGAACAAATGCCCGATCATGCCTACGTAGATTGCGAGCGTGAACACACTGCCGATTCGAAACCTCACCGGCAGCTTGCCCGGGTTCTGGCCGCCAAAGGCATACTCGCCCATCGGCGCGCCAGCGATGAGTGCGATTTGAAATAGCGAAACCAACGCGAGTGTCACGATGACGATCCAGGTTGAAACAACGGCAATATTCACCACCCCAGAGTAGGCGATAACGCTCGCCAAAAAGCGAAAACCCCCGCCGGAGCGGGGGTTTTCTAAAGCTGGGATACCAGGACTCGAACCTAGAACAAAGGAACCAGAAACCTTCGTGTTGCCAATTACACCATATCCCAATGATGCACGGACCAAGCGGTCCAGTGGTCAATCTTAGCGGGCTTAGAAGCGCTGGGCAAACGCGTTCAGGCGCGCCAGAGTCTCGGCCTTGCCAAGAATTTCCATTGACTCAAATAGCGGTGGTGACACTCGACGACCCGAAACAGCAGTGCGCAGCGGGCCAAACGCGTTGCGTGGCTTGAGCTCGAGCACCTCGATCAGGGCGTGGTTCAACGCGGCTTGCAGCTTCTCGGTCTTGAACTCATCGGTAGCGAAGCCTTCGATCGCGGCGATTGCGGCATCCAGAATCTGTCGGGTGTTTTCAGGCAGGCCGGCGAGCGCATCCTCCTCGACCACGAGCTTGTCGGCAGTGGTGAACAAGAAGCCGAGCATGCCCACCGATTCGCTCAGCACCGTCATGCGCTCCTGAATCAGCGGGGCGGCGGCGGTCAAAATCGCGTCTTCTTCGACCGTCACGGTCGGGCCGAGGATTCCAGCCGACTGGAGGTATGGCACCAGGCGCGACTTGAAGTCTTCGAGACCGAGCAGACGGATGTGGCTTGCGTTGATCGCGTCGGCCTTCTTCTGGTCGAAGCGCGCAGGGTTTGGGTTGACGTTCTTCACGTCAAAGTTCGCGGCCAACTCTTCGAGGGTGAAGATGTCTTGGTCGGCGCTGAGACCCCAACCTAGCAGCGATAGGTAGTTGAGCAGACCCTCTGGAATGAAGCCGCGGTCGCGGTGGTGGAACAGGTTCGACTCGGGGTCGCGCTTCGAGAGCTTCTTGTTGCCCTCACCCATCACGTATGGCAGGTGACCAAACTGAGGAATGAACTTGGCGATCCCAGCCTCATACATCGCGTTGTAAAGCGCGATCTGGCGCGGGGTCGACGAGAGCAGGTCTTCGCCACGAAGCACGTGGGTGATGCCCATGAGCGCGTCGTCAACCGGGTTGACCAAGGTGTAAAGCGGCTGGCCGTTCGGTCGCACCACGACGAAGTCTGGGAACGAACCGGCCGGGAACGTGATTTCGCCACGCACCAGGTCGGTGAAGGTGATGTCTACGTCAGGCACGCGCAGGCGCAGCGCCGGGGTGCGACCCTCGGCGCGGTATGCGGCACGCTGTTCCTC
>JAGWTM010000044.1 GCA_028868975.1 Actinomycetales bacterium | reverse complement strand
TGGGTGTTCTGACTGCCCTCGTGATCGGCGGCATGTTTGTTTCGTTGGCCAATATCATCACGTATGTCTTTGCCGCGATTTTCCTTTCGCTGGGGCTCGACCCCATCGTTTCAAAAATCGAACAGTGGGGCCTGAAGCGCCCGCTGGCCATCAGTGTGGTTCTGGCTGGCTTCGTCGGTGTTTTGGCCCTGCTGGTTTCCAGCTTCATTCCGCAGATTTTGCGCCAAGCGGCTCAGTTTGTGAGCCAGGCGCCGGCCGACTTGCGCAACATCATCGCCCAGCCGTGGATTCAAAATCTCGACAAACGCTTTGACGGTGCGATTGTCGATGCCATCAACAATGCGGGTAGCTTCATCAGCGACACCGCTAATTGGCCTTCGGTATTCGGCGGGGTTGTGCAGGTCGGCATCACTCTGGTCAATGGATTCTTCGGCGGCATCATCATCACGATCCTGACCATCTATTTCATGGCTTCGCTCACCAAGTTCAAGAAGTGGGTTTATTCGCTGGTTCGCGGTTCGAGTCGCGCCCAGTTTGAGAACATCGCCGAGCAGGTTGCCGAATCGGTCGGTCGCTACGTGATCGGACAGGCGTTTATCGCGCTCTGCAACGGCGTGCTCTCATTTGTTTTCCTGAGCATTATGGGATTCAAATTCGCTCTGGTCTTGGCCTTCTTGAACTTCTTGCTGAGTTTGATTCCGCTGGTTGGAACCCTATCCGGTTCGGTCATTGTGACCGTCGTGGCGTTGAGCATGTCCCCGACCACCGCAATTATCGTCGCAATTTACTACCTGGTTTACATGCAGGTTGAGGCGTACCTGATTAGCCCTCGCGTGATGAACAAGGCCGTCGCGGTGCCTGGCGCTGTCGTTGTCGTGGCCGCATTGGCCGGTGGAACTCTGCTCGGAGTGCTGGGTGCTCTCGTGGCGATTCCGGTGGCCGCCTCGGTCATGCTGATCCTGCGCCAGGTTGTCGTTCCAAGGCAGGATGCGCTCTAGACGCTAGCTCTGGGCGTGAGCTATAGGCGCTAGCTCTCGGCGCTAGCTCTCCTCGCTTATCCAAACCGCTGGCAAGGGGTATGAGCTCGGCGCTACCTGCCGCACGATTTCGTTGAGCACCCGCGTGGTCGCTGCCTCCCCCACCCACAGGTGCTTGGCTCCATCCACTCCGATAATCTCGGCGTGCGGAATCAAGGCAAAGCGCTGCTTCGCCGCATCCGGTTGAAGATAGTCATCATGTTCGGGCACTAGCGCAACCAGAGTCTTGTCACTGGTAACCCAGCGAGCAAGGTCTTCATCCGTTGCTCGATGCAGCGGCGGGCTTAGCAGAATTGCCCCGCGCACCGGCTGATCAACGCCGTATTTGAGGGCAACCTCGGTGCCAAACGACCAGCCAACCAGCCAAGGGTTTGGCAGCCCGCGCTCGGCGACAAACTTCATCGCCGCTTCAAGGTCGTGCCGCTCGGTGACACCCTCACCAAAGACACCCTCGCTCTTGCCGCGAGGCGATTCGGTGCCGCGCGTGTTGAACCTGAGGACCGCGATATTTGCCAGTTGCGGCAGTCGATTGGATGCCTTGCGCAGGATGTGGCTGTCCATGAAGCCGCCGTGCGTTGGCAAGGGGTGCAGAGTGACCAGAGTCGCGACTGGTTCCTGACCAACCGGCAGGGCCAACTCACCCACCAGCGTGAGGCCGTCTTCGGTGTGTAGCGTGATGTCTTCGCGCACGGCCGGAAGCTCGACACCGCTTCGAATCTCAATAGGTTGGTTCATGTTCTTGAGAGTCCTTTACAGAAGTGGGCCTTGGAAGGACACCCAGCAGGCGTTGTGAAAATGCCGACGAGTTTCAACACCGCGAACTGTGTCCCACGCGACCGTATGCGAAATGCCCTTTGTGATCTGCAGGTTGCAGTGCGGGCAAACCCATGTTTTGTCGTCATCGGCATTGGCTCCCGTGCTGGTCTGCACCGTGTATTCGACATCGCGTTTGATTTCAGAACGCATCCGACCAAAACGAACTCGATCCAGGTCGAGCGGCACATGCTCTGCGGCCCACTTATTTGGTCCACGACGAGGTTTTGGTGTGCGACCCACTAGTACCACCCGAGCTTGTCGGAGTGAGCCAGCGCGCCGCACGGAGTGCCGTAACGAGCATCGATGTAGTTGATGCCCCAGCGAATCTGCGTTTCTGGATTAGTCATCCAGTCGCCGCCCTCGGTGCTCATCTTGCTACCGGGAAGCGCCTGCGGAATGCCGTAAGCGCCTGATGATTTGTTGTACGCGTTCACGCGCCACTGTGATTCGCGGGTCCAGAGTTTGACCAGGCACGAGTATTGCTCGGTGCCGAAACCATTGGCCTTGAGCTGCTCAAAAGCATATGCCTTCGCGGTGCCCGGGTCGGGCACATCGGCAGCCTCGACGAAAATCGCCGCGTCCTTGCCGGTGACGACGCTGTAACCGCCGCGAGAGAAGCTGATGGTCTGGGTGGTCGCGTAGCCATAGGTCTGAGTCGGGTCCTCCGGGGCAAGCCGGTAGAAACCCGCCGCTTGCGCGCTGAAGACGGTCCCCGAGTAAGGGTCAGTGACAGACACCAAAGCCAGGCAGGTTACAAAAAAGAAGGACCAAAGGGGCCTTAGCGACCGCGGATCAAACTCCGGAAACTCGGGTCTGCGGAATCGTGTCGGTGCCAGTTTCGAATCAATCCAGAGCCCCAAACGGGTCGACAAACGCGGCTTATCAGCCTCGTGTCTGCCCATAAATAACCCCTCAAAGGATTCTGGATTCGGTCGCTAACGCGGAACAACCAGTCTAACCCGAGGGGTTAAAACCGCCTATTACTCACGCTCGGCTTCGCGCTTGACTCCGGGACTAAGGCAACGACTGGGTCGAAATTAGCGCGGGTCACTACTTCGGCAACTGCTGGGCCGGGCAGGTGCTCAGAATCGAAGCGATGGCACCTTTTTCGGCGCTGGTCACCCACAACCCGTACTTCGCCTTCACCGCAACCTGACGAGCCACATACGGGCACCGGAAGGCCTTATTCGGCGGCAACCAGCTCGCCGCATCGCTGTCGCCCTTAGCGGAATTCGTTGGCCCATCGACGGCCAGCAGATTGAGCGGGTCGTTATAAAACTGGATGCGTTTGCCGCCACTCCACTGCTGAGCCCCCTTCTGCCAAGCGTCGCTGACGGCGACCACGTGATCAATCTGGACCTTCAAGGAGGTTGAAACACCTCGCACGAAATTGATTGTCTTGCCCGTGTACGGGTCGCGCAGAACACCAGTTGCCACCATGCAGTTTTCACCTGAACGCCAGGTGATGTTAGTCAGATCACGCTTGAGAATGTAGTTGCGAGTGTCGCAATAGCCGATGTCTCCCCAACCATCACCAAAGAGGCTCCGGTCGTAACCGGTCTTGGGTGCCCGACCCTTCACGGCCAGCTTGTTCAGCACCGCAACTACCGGTGAAACTCTGGCCTTGACTGGCGAGTCGGTCAGCGGCTCCGCGAGAGCCGCAGAACCGGGTTCAAAACTTACCGATGCCGATGACAGGGTTAGCACCAGCGCAAGTGCGGTGATGCCGAACACTCGCGCAAGCCCGAACCCCTCAGGCGAGAGCGCGCTCCAGCTGGAGGACCTCAACGACGCGGTCGATGAACGCATCCACTTCATTCTCGGCATAGCCACCCCTCTTGGCGTTGAATACAGTCTTTCTAACATCCAGGACCGACATTGATTCGCCGGTTTGAAGGTGCTGCTCGACGAGTTTGCAAAAGGCGTCGACCTCTTTGCGGCTGTAACCTCGCAACAAAAGAGTGCGGTGCGAGAACCGGTGGCGGTCTTTCAACTCCAGACGCCCGCGCAGCGAGAGCACGAAGCGTTGCAAACGCTCACGCATAAGAAAGTCGCCGAGTTGGATGCGCTGGCGAGCCAGTTCACGCTTGGCAAAAACATCTTCTAGGCGATCGATTCCGAGGTCGACATCGGCAATGTCGTAGCCCTTTTTGACCAGGTCAAATTCGTTCTGGCGCACCTGCTTGGCAGTCAGCAGAGTCAGTTTCGGGTCAGCGTACTGGGCGCGGGCAAGCTCGATGAACGCGTCCACCTGAGAGATGCTGTAGCCGTATCGATTGCGCGAGGCGAGTTTGAAGTGCACTTTTTCGCTTTCTAAAAGAACAGGGCCGAGATGACGTACATGGCCAGAGCCGACGGCAAAATCGAGTCAAGACGATCCATGATGCCGCCGTGTCCCGGCAAAAGCGAGGACATGTCCTTGACTCCAAGATCACGCTTGATGAGGCTCTCGGCCAAGTCGCCAAAGACAGCGGTCAGCAACAGGGTCGCGGCAATCACGAGGCCAATCCACCACTGACCACCGAGCAGAGTCACGGTGAAGGTAATCGCCGAAATCGAACCGAAAATGATGGATGCGGCAAGCCCCTCAAGTGACTTCTTTGGGCTCACGCCAGGCGCCATCTGGTGTCTGCCAAGCTTGCGGCCAACCAGGTAACCCGAGGTGTCGATCATCGCGACTGTGACAACGAGAGTGAGCACCCACCAGGCTCCATCGGGCTCACGACGCAACAGCAGCATCGTGAAGCTCGTGGTCAGCGGCAGATAAATCACCACGAAGGCACTCGCGGCAAAATCGCGCAAAGTGTGCTGGATGCGCTGCACCGGCGCCTCACGACGCTCCCAGAGAATGTGCACCAGACGCCAAACGATGAGCGCGCCAGTGATGGCAAGTGCGGTTAGCCACTGCCCCTGCGGTCCCCAGAAATACGCCGCGGGCATGATGAGCACGCTACCGACCACCGACGGAACTCGAGGCACGTAGTAACCGACACCGCCAGCTGTTTTCGGAGCCCGCAAAGCCGTGGAAAGCTCCCAGGCGCCAGCACCGGCGGCCAGCGCGGCCAGGACGATGAAGAGTTCCTTGTAGATCAGAATGCTGACCAAAAAGGCAGCACCCAAAATCAGTCCTACGGTGACTGAGCTTTTGAGGCTGCGCCCCTGGCTGGCCGGCTGTGCGTCGGTCATATTTAGACCTCTAGAAGCTCGGCTTCCTTGCGCTTTAGTGCCTCGTCGATCAAATCGACGTGCTGCTTGGTGAGGTTGTCGAGTTCCTTCTCAGCGCGTGCGATGTCGTCATCGCCGGCAAGGCCATCCTTCTTCAAGGCAGCGAGGTCGTCGTTGCCCTTGCGACGAATGTTGCGAACCGAAACACGGGCGTCCTCGGCCTTGTTCTTTACCAGCTTCACGTATTCCTTGCGACGTTCCTCGGTGAGGTCGGGCAGGGTGACGCGGATGACGTTTCCGTCATTCTGTGGGTTCGCGTCAAGATTCGGCATTTCGCGAAGAGCACGCTCGATTGCGGCCAAAGCGCCCTTGTCGTAGGGGCTGATCACGATGGTGCGAGCCTCTGGGTTCTGCAAACCGCCGAGCTGAGCGAGCGGGGTCGGCGTTCCGTAGTAATCAACCATGACCTTCTGAAACAGCTGCGGGTTAGCGCGACCGGTGCGAACGGTCGAGAAGTCTTCCTTCGCGGCTTCGACAGCCTTGCCCATTTTTTCGGTGGCGGTTGCCAGAATCTCGTTGATCATTGGTTTCTCCTGTTTCTAAAACTTATGCGGTTTGGCCCAATTGCACTAGGCAGTGACCAAGGTTCCGATCTTTTCGCCCTTGAGCGCTGAGGCGATGTTGCCCTCACCCTGCATGCCAAAAACACGCATCGGCATCTTGTTGTCCATGCAGAGGCTGAAAGCCGTGGCATCGACCACTTTGAGACCCTGGACTAGGGCGTCCTTGTAGGTAATGCTCTCTAGCTTGGATGCGTTCGGGTCCTTCTTCGGGTCTGCGGTGTAAACACCGTCGACGCCGTTCTTGGCCACGAGCACCTCATCCGCCTTGATTTCCAGCGCGCGCTGGGCCGCAACCGTATCGGTTGAGAAGTAAGGCAAACCGGCTCCGGCACCGAAGATCACGACACGACCCTTTTCAAGGTGACGGATGGCTCGAAGCGGAATGTAGGCCTCGGTGACCTGCGCCATTGAGATTGCCGACTGAACGCGAGTGTCGACGCCGGCCTGCTCGAGAAAGTCTTGGAGCGCAAGCGCGTTCATCACGGTGCCGAGCATACCCATGTAGTCGGCACGTGAACGTTCCATGCCGCGCTGGGATAGTTCGGCTCCGCGGAAGAAGTTTCCGCCGCCCACCACGATTGCGATTTCGACATCCTGGGCAGCCTTGGCGATCTCTTTCGCGATATCTGCCACAACGTCCGGGTTGACACCCAAACTTCCGGCTCCGAAAGCTTCACCAGACAGTTTTAGAAGAACTCTGCGCTTCTGTTCTGACATGGTTCGGCTCCGTTCTGAAAGTGGTTTTTCCCTGCCTCTATCCTAGGCTGGGCAACAAAGAAGGCCCGGTCAAAACGACCGAGCCTTGCTCTGTTTTGCCCGTTTGGGCGAGGTTTTTGCGGCCGAAACCGTCTGGCTGGATTAGGCGCCGACGCGGAAGCGAACGAACTGCGAAACCTGGATGCCAGCGTTCTCGAGAACCTTGCCAACTGACTGCTTGGTGTCCTTGGCGAAGTCCTGCTCGACCAGCACGTTCTCCTTGAAGAAGCCGGTTACACGGCCTTCAACGATCTTGGTGAGAGCGGCCTCTGGCTTGCCCTCGTTGCGTGCGGTTTCTTCAGCCACGCGACGCTCGGTCTCGACGGTCTCAGCAGGAACTTCGTCACGAGTGAGGAAGCTTGGCGAGAACGCGGCGATGTGAACGGCGACGTCGTGAGCGGTAGCAGCGTCTGAGCCTGAGAATGCAACCAGGACGCCAACCTGAGGTGGCAGGTCCTTGCTGGTGCGGTGCAGGTAAGCGTCAACGCCGGCGTCCTTGACGACTGCGACGCGACGAAGTTCGACCTTCTCGCCCATGATTGCGGCCTCGTCGTTGATGACTGCCTCGACGGTTGAACCATCGAGTGGTGCAGCCAATGCTGACTCAAGGTCGGTAGCGTCTGCAGCAACTACTGCATCGGCAATCTTCTCTGCCAGTGCAACAAACTTCTCTGCCTTGGCAACGAAGTCGGTCTCGCAGGCGAGTTCAAGCAGGTAGCCGGTGCCGCCGTTGGTGCGAGCGACGACCAGACCATTGCTGGTGGTACGACCCTCACGCTTGGCAACGCCCTTGAGGCCCTGAACACGAAGGAACTCGAGAGCCTTCTCAACGTCGCCGTTTGACTCGTCGAGGGCCTTCTTGCAGTCCATCATGCCTGCGCCCGACTTGTCGCGAAGCGCCTTTACATCCTGTGCGGTGTAGTTAGCCATTTGTCTTGGATTCCTTACTCTGCGGCTGCAGCAGGTGCAGCCTCGGTTGCTGGTGCTTCTTCAGCGACTGGTGCTTCTTCAGCGGCCGGTGCAGCTGCAGCGCTCTGCTCGAGAAGCTCGCGCTCCCACTCGGCTAGAGGCTCTGCTGCTGCTTCTGGCTTTGCGTGACGAGCGATGAGGCCGTCGGCAACTGCGTCAGCGATGACACGGGTCAGAAGGTGAACTGAACGAATTGCGTCGTCGTTACCAGGGATACCGATGGTGACCTCGTCTGGGTCACAGTTGGTGTCGAGAACACCGATCACTGGAATGCCAAGCTTCTTGGCTTCGGTGATTGCGAGGTGTTCCTTGTTGGTGTCGACAACCCAGATCGCGGATGGAGTCTTGGTCACGTTGCGGATACCGCCGAGTGACTTCTCGAGCTTGTCCTTCTCGCGACGGAGGATGAGCAGTTCCTTCTTGGTGAGACCAGTCTTGGTCGCACCTGAAAAGTCCATGACCTCAAGTTCCTTGAGGCGTGAAAGACGCTTCTGGATGGTCTGGAAGTTGGTCAGCAGACCACCGAGCCAACGCTCGTTGATGTAAGGCATGCCAACGCGCTGAGCCTGCTCAGCGATGGCTTCCTGGGCCTGCTTCTTGGTTCCGACGAACAAGATGCTGCCACCGTGTGCAACGGTGTCCTTGACGAAGTCGTATGCCTTGTCAATGTGGGTCAGCGACTTCTGCAGGTCGATGATGTAGATACCCGAGCGGTCGGTCAAAATGAAGCGACGCATCTTTGGGTTCCAACGACGGGTCTGGTGCCCGAAGTGCACACCAGCGTCAAGCAGCTGGCGAACGGTTACTACTGCCATGGCAGTTTTCTCCTTTTTTCGGCGCGCGCGAGCGCACCACTTAGTTGTCTGCGATCTGACGGTTGTCAGCCACACCTGGTGTCGCGGTTCTGGCACGCGCAAGGATTGAAGGGGTTTCAAAAACCTTGAATCAATCGATTTGCGCGACCAAGACAGAACCGTTGGTCGACACGCGAAGTCGGAATCTGCAAGGTTACCCAAGCAAAAACCGCTTCGCCCAGTCTAACAGCCGATTTGGGTTTATTTCTAGGCTTTCCCCGCGTAACCTCGAGGATTTTCCAGCCTCTGCGCGACTGTATTCACCGCGAATCGAAGGGTTTTCCACAACAGAAACCTCCTCGACCCACGAATGCCGGATTTCCTACCAAAGTTGAGCCATGAATCCCCTGACTCGACACACGGCTCCGCTTCTCGCCGCGACCCTCCTGCTCTGCCTCATTCCAGGTACGGCCAAGGCCAATATCCATGCAGCGGTGGCGGAGCCTGAACTAATTGCGCCGGTTCAAGCTCCCGAACTGGTCAGAAGTTACTTGCAGCCGACCAGCGACTACTCGTCGGGGCACCGCGGCGTTGACTACCGCGTAAGCCTTGGTCAAAAGATATTCGCTCCCGTTACAGGAACCGTCTGGTTTGCCGGAAAAGTTGTGAATCGGCCGTTGCTAACCCTGCGCAGCCCAGCCGGAAACCTAATCGAAGTCGAGCCGGTCTGCTCCACTTTGGTCTCAAACACCAAGGTGAAACAAAATGAGGAAATTGGTCAGGTATGCGATGGCGACGCCAGCTATCGACCGCACTGCGAGGCTATGCGCTGCCTGCACTTTAGCTACCGCACCCCCGACGGATATCTCTCGCCGATTTGGATCATGGGAAACCTTCGACCCAGCGTGCTCGCACCCTGGTCCGATGTTTAGCAGCTCGCCAACTCTTAGGCGCGAGGGTGAGCGTTTTTGTATCCGTCACGCAGTCGGTCGATACTCACGTGGGTGTAAATCTGGGTTGTTCCAAGTGACGCGTGGCCAAGCAACTCCTGTACCGCTCGCAAGTCAGCACCACCGTCCAACAGGTGAGTTGCCGCCGAATGCCTTAGGGCATGAGGGCCCGCCGCCCCGGTTGGAGTGCCCTCCAACAAACCCGCGATTAGCGCATACACCTGACGCTGGCCGACTCGTTTGCCCCTAGACGAAATCAGAAGCGCCCCCGAGTTTTCAGGCTTGTCGATGGCCGCTTCGAACTGCGGCCGCCCAACGCGTACCCAGTTTTCGAGCGCGCGGCGAGCCGGGGTTCCGAATGGAATCATTCGCTGCTTATTGCCCTTGCCGGTAACCCTCACGATGTTGCGCTGGTAGTCAAAGTCATCGAGGTTCAGCGCTACCAATTCGCTAACGCGCATACCGCAGGCATAGAGCAGCTCGACGATGAGCAGATCTTGAATAGCGGATGGGTTGTCGGCTGTTGCCAGCTTCTCGAGCGAGTCAAAGATTGTTGACAGGGTTTCTCGAGACACCACTTTTGGTAGCGACCTGGCCGCCTTCGGCGAGCGCAATCGCAAACCGGGATCGGTTTCAGTTCTGCCCGTTTGCATGAGCCAGGCCGTGAAGGCTCGAATCGAGGCGCTTTTGCGAGCAATCGAACTTTTGACTAGACCGGCCTCGTTGAGCCGCCACAGCCAGTCACGCAGGTCTTCGAGTGTGATGTCAGCTGGAGTTGCCAAACCTCCCGAAACACTCAAGAACTCTGACACGTCGGTTGCGTATGCCTTCACGGTATTCCGCGAGTAGCCACGACCAGCATCCAAGTAGATCTTGAAGTCGTCGAGCGCATCCAGCAGCTGCGGCGAAACAGGTTGGCCTGACTCAGGGCTGGAGTGAGTAGCAGTCTCGCCCTCGGCGCCCTGGATCAACCGCGATGTTTCTGTCACTACTCAAGGTTACGTTCGCCGGACGAAATAGCCTGCGTTCGGCGCCATCCAGTCGCTCGCGAACTTGCCAGCCCAAACGCCTGAAGCTGACCCAACGCTTCGAGAGTCTCGGACTGGCTCGTTCCGGCTTTGATGGCAATTCGAGTCGGATTCGCAGGTAGGTTTCCAAGTGCGTCGAAAACACGTTGCTGAAGCGGTGTCAAGCTACTGTCGGCAGCCTCAGGCTCAGGCAAACCCCTGAGTTCGCGGATGAGTTCGTCGATTCCGGTAACCATGGTGGCCAGACCCTGTTGGATTGCGAGGTTGCTCCCCCGCGAGGTTTGACTGACGATCGAGCCGGGCACCGCGTAAACCGGACGACCTAATTGACTCGCGTGATTCATGGTGTTCTTCGCGCCAGACCTCAATGCCATTTCAACGATGACGGTCACCTGCCCTAAAGCTGCTATCAGTCGATTTCGCTGAAGAAATCTCCAGCGGGTCGGTGAGTTTCCAGGTGGCAGTTCGCAAAGCAAGCAGCCATAGGTCATGATTTCGTTGAGCAAGGGTGCATTGCCGGTTGGGTAGAGCCGATCCCCGCCCCCTGCCAGCACCGCGATGGTCCTACCCTGTGCGGCCAGTGCGCCTCGATGAGCTTCGGCATCGATTCCGTAAGCACCTCCGCTAACAATCAAGAATCCCTCGGAAGCAAACCTCTCACTCATTTCCTGAGCAACATACTGCCCGTAGGAGCTGGTGTTTCGGCTACCGACAATCGAAATGGACGCCTCGAGGCATGCCATCGCATCGCGGTTGCCCCGGAGCCACAAAACGTGTGGCCGCCCAAAACCAAGCCCTTCGAATTGTTCGGGCCAGTCGATTGAGTCGGGGGTCAGCACTTGACCCGATAGGCGGTGCCAAAGCTCGAGAGAACGAACCACCGAGGCGTTGTTGTCGCGAGCCTTCCAACGAGAGCAGGCATCGCGCAACTCCGATTGACCGTCCGCGCCGGCCGCAAGGACTTCATCGAAGGGGTCGATGCGGTTCAGCTCGTCAAGAAGTCGCTGTTCAAAATCGGTCGCTCGCAGCGCAACCAGCGCTTCAACCGGTCCGAGCTTGTCCACTAGGCGTCCGGCTAGTAGGTCACCGGGTTCGCAAAGATGGCTCCAAATGATAAACGCAAGTGTTCGCTCTGAATCGAGTTCGCCGCAGCCGAGTGGGCTCAGCAGAGTCCTAGCTCGGACTGCTGGAAGACCCAGGACGGAGCCGTTGTCGACAACC
This sequence comes from Actinomycetales bacterium, assembly GCA_028868975.1. GTDB lineage: Bacteria > Actinomycetota > Actinomycetes > Actinomycetales > Microbacteriaceae > Rhodoluna. The sequence continues at coordinate 695 of JAGWTM010000044.1, read as the reverse complement.
ATCATTCACCGGCCCAACTTTCGGCCCCTCTGAGGAATAGCGCTTGGCCCACCACGGACGCGTTCAATCGCGCAAGACCCTCCAGGTCAGCGATACTCCAGGCCACACGAAGGCAGCGGTCGTAGCCGCGCATACTTATGGTGCCCTTGGTCAGAGCTATGTCCAACACGCGAACGGCCTCGGGATTTTCACGGTTCAGCCTGCGTAAAAACGCACCCGAAACCTGTGAGTTGAGTCGCCAAGGTGTGCCAGTGAGTCGCTCTCGCGACCGCGATCGAGCCTCGAGGATGCGCTCGCGCCAAGCCGAGGTGTCGAGTCTGGTTTCGTCCTTGGCTGACTTGAGTCGAGCGGTCTTGGTTGCCTGATGCACCCGAAGTCGGATGTCGAACCGGTCAAGCAGCGGTCCAGACAACCTGGACGCGTATCTGTTGCGCTGAAGCGTTGAGCAAGTACAGTCTTTGCCTCGGGTTCCCCGGTTGCCGCACGGGCAGGGATTGGCCGCGAGGATTAGCTGAAATTGGGCAGGGAAGATCGCCGTTCCACCGGAGCGCGAGATTGAAATGCTCCCTGACTCCAACGGTTCCCTGAGCGATTCCAGCGCGGTTGGAGCAAACTCAGGCGCTTCGTCAAGGAACAGCACGCCGCCGTGCGCCTGCGAGATTAGGCCGGGCCGCGGGACCGAGGAGCCGCCGCCA
>JAGWTM010000043.1 GCA_028868975.1 Actinomycetales bacterium | reverse complement strand
CGTTCCTCTACCTCATGGTCACGCTGCCCGAGCTCGACAGCGAGCTCGGCGTCCTGCGCTTCTTGAAGTGGAAGGTCAAGAACCTCTGCATCGATGTCATTCGTGCTTCGAATCGCGCACAGTTCAACTCGATTGACGAAGTTGCTGAACCAGAGAGCAACGATCCAGAAATCGGCAGTGAGATTGAGCACGCCGAAGACGCCGCAATCGTGCGCCTCGCGCTCAGCAAGCTCAACCCGCGTCACCGTGAGGTGCTCCTGGCCAGCATGTATGAAGAGAAGTCGACTCGCGAAATTGCGGCTCAGGTTGGCCTGAGCGAGAACGCCACCCTGCAGCTGATTCACCGTGCACGTGCCGCGTTCAAGAAGGCGCTGCTTGGCGATGACGTAAACACCGAGGGCATGTCGGTTCAAGCCATTCTTTCGGTTGCCGCCCGCAAAGCAGCGAGCGAGGTCAAGAAGGCCGGCGCTCAGGCGATGATCTTCATCGTCTTTATCGCTGTTGCGGTCGGTGGTTTCATGAACTTCAACCGTCCGGCCGCGAACAAGTCGGTGGCAGAGGCTCCAGCCAGCAACTCGTCCTCGACTAACACTCCAACGTATGCGTCTAGCAACGAGCCGGCTTCTGGCGCCTCCGCGGGCACCGCTGCCACGGCTGGCGCCAACTCGGGTCTGGTCGTGAAGACTGCCGCCAACATCACCAAGCCTGTGCCTGCTAGCGATGGCACTGTTGCCGGTGCTGAAGAAGACGCCCACCTAGCGACTATCACGACGAGTGATCTGGCTGCTTTGACCACTGCACCGACCGAGGCTTTCTTCACTCGCGCCAACTCAGATGGCGCTCAGCCTGGTTCGCAAAGTCTTTACCTCCACGCCGACAATGATGTATCGGCGACTCTCGACTTTCAGGCAAGTGACCCGGCCTCGATTTCAAACGTGCGCGTGACCATGATCGTGGGTGGCGAGCAGTACCTCGTCTTTTTGCCAAACGGCACCCTGAACCGCAGCTTTGTCAACGGCAATGCGACCTATAAATACACCGGCGCAATCAAGCAGTTGATTGATGGGCAAAACCGTGTCATCACCGGTTCGCTGCTCAACAGCCAGTTTGTGCACATCACTATTACGGTGCAAAACGTGAGCGACAAGGTGATTGCCACTGCTATTTCGGTGGGCGCCGAGTACTAACCCTCGGCCAGGCAGTTTTCATTCACAGAAAACTCTCAAGAAATAGTTTAACTTTTTGGCCTGATGACCGTAATAAATCTGGGCCCCCGCCGATAGCCTTAATACGACCCGTATTTTTGTCCTGCTTGGTTGGTTGAAAGTATGGGGTCGTAGCCCGCAGATCCGGCCGGATTTACGGGTAAACCAAGAAATGATAAGGAAATCATGACCAACATCGTGACTCGCAAGGGCCTTGCCTTTGGTGCACTCGTTGCTCTTGCTTCAACCGCTATCGCAGGTGCTCCTGCGCACGCGGCTGGTGAGCTCAACGTAGTACCTTCGGCCGGTACCTCGTACAACACTTTGGAAGGCACCGTCTTCAACCTGAAGACCACCTTCGCTCCTGGATACACTCCATCGAGCTACGCTCAGCTGAAGTACCAGATCAAGACCGACGCTAACTCGACCGTTAGCTACGACCTTGGTACTGCTGCAGTAACTGCTCCTGCTACCTCAGTTGCAGTTAGCACCACCGTTGTTACTGCTGCTACTTCGGGCGCATCGGCAACCAGCGTTAACTACCTGGGCCTAAAGTCGACCACCGCATCAGCAACCACCTCGGTTGAAGTAACCGCATTCGTTGACGCAAACAACGACGGTGCACTATCGGCTGGCGAGTGGAACACTGTCAAGACCGTAACCTTCAAGAAGGTTGCAGACCTAGCTCCAGCGGTTACCGTTGCAGCAGCTTCGACCGGTGACACCACCGCAACCGCAACCGTTAACTGGGGCGACCTAAACGTTGAGCAGATCAGCCGCTCAGGCGCATTCGGCGTTGCAACCGGTTCGACCAACTCATCGCTCGGCCTAGAGATCAAGGTAAACAGCGGTTCGTACGCTGCTGCAACCTGGAGCTCATCAACCAGCAAGTTCACCAAGTCGGTTTCGGCTCTCGCATCGGGTGACGTTGTAACTGCTCAGGCTGTTTACGCAACCAACACCTACACTTCAACCCCAAGCGACACCTACAGCTCGGTTGCCCTTGGCACCGCTGCTACCGCAACCGCTTCGGCACGCACCATCAACACCACTAACGGTCTTGTTGCAAACTTGGTAAAGGGTAACGACGCGATCGCTACTTCGGCAACCACCATTGCTGCAACCACCGGTGGTGTAGTGCGCACCAACGGTTCGTTCACTGTTTCGGCAGTTGCAAAGGACACCGCTTCGACTCCTGCAGTCAAGGCTGGCGTTTCAGTAACTGGTTCGGTTGCAGGTACCTTTGCTACCGCTCTTCGCCCAGCATCAACTGGTGTGACTGAGATCTCGGTTACCGTCAACGGCACCAAGTACACCACCAACGCGACCTTGGCAGCTGCGACTTTCGCACTTACCACTGACGCAAACGGTGTTGCTTCGCTGAACATCTCGAGCACTGGTCTTTCGGCTGGCGACACCCTAACCGCGTCGTTCGCTGCACAGAACCTAACTGCTTCGGTTGCAACCACTCAGACCAACGCGGCTTACACCGTATCTGACGATGCAGCAGCTCCAATTGTTGCCACTGCAAAGAACACCGCTGCTACCTTCAACTACTCAGTGAAGGACCAGTTCGGTCTTCTATCAGCACGCACCAACGAGCGTCTAGTTGTTAGCGGAACCGTGGGTTCAGGTACTGCACCTGCAACCCAGTACATTCCTGTTTCGGGCGGTAAGGCTACCTTCTCGGTAACCCCAGCAACCGACAACACTGCCGCTATCACTGTTATCGCAGCCCTTGAGGTCAGCACTAACACCAACGGCACCATCACTTGGGCTGCAAACGGCACCAACGTTGCAAACCGCACCCTGAACGTTCGTTCGGCTGCATACAGCTTCTCGACCGCTCCTGCACTTGCAGAGGTCAACGGAGCAGCTTACAGCTCGACCACCAACGCCGTTCAGACCATCACCCAGGTTGACCAGAGCAACACTGCTGCAACTGGTTACGTAGCTCCTGCTACCGGCACTACCTACGCAAAGATCACCCTCACTGGCTCAAACGCTGGCGAGAAGCTGACTGCTTCGGCTGCTGGACTCTACCTGTCGATCGACGGTGGAGCAGTTGCTAAGGACTCAGCAAGTGCAATTGCTCAGGGTACCTCGGTTGTTGTCTGGGTTGCTGCAAACACTGTTGGCACCAAGACCGTAACCATCACCAACGGAACCGTTTCGGCGACTGTTGACGTCAAGTTCGCTTCGGCAGCTGTCAACACCACCAACTCGGCTGTTGCTACCTCGGTTCAGGCAACCGCTACCACCTTTGCTGTTGCAGTTGCTGCTGCAGCTCAGTCGGGCCGCGCAATTGACGCAACCGTTACCGTTACCGACAAGTTCGGCAACCCAGTAGCTGGCTTTGCTGCAACCGCTTCGGTTTCGGGTGTTGCTGTTGTCAACGGTGGCTACACCGCTGCTGTTACCACCGACGCTAACGGACAGGCAACTGTCAAGCTAGCTGCTGGCGTCAACGACCTTGGCGATGCAGTTGTAACCTTCTCGGACAACGACGTAAACACCACCACCAACGTCACTTCAGTTGCTAAGACTGTTACCTTCGGTTCAACCGACGGTTACATCGACGTACTGAACGGCAAGCGTGCATCGGTTACCTGGTCGTTCGCAAAGGGCAAGCGCGTTGCTGTCTACCTAGATGGCGTACGTCGTTACAACATCGTTCAGCCTGGCGACGCCGAGCTAAACCTCCAGTTCAACCTCAAGAAGGGTTCACACTCGATCAAGCTCGTCATTGGCGGCGTAATCGTTGACACCCTCTCGGTAAAGGTTGCTGGCTAACACAACCCCGAGAAGTTAGGTAACTAACAACTCAAACGGAAACCCCCTGGGCCTCGGCTCAGGGGGTTTCTCTTTTCCGTAGGCTAGTCGCATGGCCAAATACCAGTACAACCAGCACCCTCACGTCGAGGCGCGCAAAGCGCGAGGCCCAGCCGTAGCCCGCACTCACAAGACTGCAAAAGGCAAGCTCAGCCTCAACGAACGCATCGGCCTAGTCATCACCCAGTCAGTGGGCACCATGTGGGCCGCATACGTGTTCTTCGGTTTGACCCTCGTGAGCCTGCCTGCCGCAATCGCATCGGGCAACACGCTCGTGATCGTGTCGTGGGTGGCGCAAACGTTTTTACAACTGGTTTTGCTGCCAATCATCATCGTCGGTCAAAACATTCAAGCCAAGTCTTCCGATGAACGTGCGATTGCCACCTACGAGGATGCCGGTGCGATTCTCGAAGAAGCCAAAGAAATCCAATCGCACCTCGGCGCGCAGGACGATGCTCTGGAGCACCTCATCCATCGCGTAGAGGCACTCGAAGAGCGCCTCATTGAGGCAAGCAAATAGATGCGTTTAGTTATCGCGCGCTGCTCGGTTGACTACGCCGGCCGCCTCTCGTCTCACCTCCCGCTCGCCACGCGCCTACTGGTTTTGAAGAACGACGGTTCGATACTTGTGCATTCGGATGCGGGCTCATACAAACCCCTTAACTGGATGAACCCTCCGTGCACCATCGTCATCGAAGAGCCGACTGCCGACGCAGCCGAGTTCGGCGTCATCGAGGTGTGGCGCGTGCAACAGAAAAAGACCGACGATGTCTTGCTGATCTCGATTCACGAGATCGTGGCAGAACTCGCTCACGACCTAGGGGATGACCCCGGGCTAATCAAGGATGGCGTCGAAGCACACCTGCAAGAGCTGCTCGCCGAACAGTTGCACCGGGCCGCCGAAGGGCTCACGCTCATTCGCCGCGAATACATGACGGCCATTGGACCAGTTGACATTCTGGCGCAACACTCCGAGGGCGGCACGGTCGCAATCGAACTCAAGCGCCGCGGTGAAATCGACGGTGTCGAGCAGTTGACGCGCTACCTGGAACTCCTGAACCGTGACCCGCTGTTGGCCCCGGTGCGAGGCATCTTTGCCGCACAGGAGATCAAGCCGCAGGCGCGTACGCTGGCCGAAGACCGTGGCATAACCTGCGTGGTGCTCGATTACGACGAAATGCGCGGCCTCGATTCAGGCGCACCGAGACTCTTCTGATTCGGCAGAATAAGCACATGGCCGAGCCGCAAACCGAGACCCCGAAGCGTCACAAGCATCACCCCGATCGTGCGCTGATTCGTTCGCGCGGCTATTTTCACCGTCTCGGTCCGGGTATCGTCACCGGAGCGGCCGACGATGACCCATCGGGCATCGGCACATACTCGCAAGCTGGCGCGCAAGCCGGCTTCGGCTTCCTGTGGGCAACGGTCTGGCTTTTGCCGTTCGCGTTCGCGGTGCAAGAGGCGTGCGCGCGTGTTGCCCTCGTCACCGGGCAAGGCCTTGCCTCGATCATCAAAACCCGCATGCCACGCTGGGTGCTGGTTCTTGCGGTTACGTTGGTTGCCCTCGCAAACACCGTCAACATCGCTGCCGACCTATCTTCAATGTCAGCGGCTCTGCGCCTGCTGGTGCCAATCGATCAGGTGCTCGGGGTCATCTTGTTCGCTGTTGGAATCGCGGTAGCCGAAGTGCTTGTGCCATACCACCGCTATGCGCGAGTGCTGCGCTGGTTGTGTTTGTCGCTGTTGGCGTACGTCGCGGTTTTGTTCGTTGCCAAGGTCGATTGGAATGCCGTCGCAATTGCCACTTTGCTGCCGCACGTTGACCTCTCGCGCACTTCAATCGAGTTGATGATTGCGCTAGCCGGAACCACGATTTCGCCATACCTGTTCTTTTGGCAGGCGGCTGAAGAGGTTGAAGAGCGCAAGGTCATGGCGCAATTGCATCACCGGAGCGATGTCGGCTCGGCTCATCTGCGGGCCATGCGCGGCGATGTCTTCGCGGGCATGCTCACCGGCGTCTTCATCATGTTCGCCATCATGGTCACCACCGGCGCCACCCTGAATGCCAACGGCATCACCAATATCGCCTCAGCCGAGGATGCCGCCAAGGCCCTCACGCCATTAGCCGGTCAGTTTGCCGGGCTGCTGTTCTTGCTCGGCATTCTCGGAGTCGGGTTGCTCTCGATTCCCGTTCTTGCCGGATCAACGGCGTATGCGCTTGCCGAAACATTTGGTTGGCGTGAATCGCTCGAGTTGAAGCCGCGCGAGGCCAAGGCGTTCTACGCAGTGATCGTGGGTTCCGTGCTGGTTGCCGTTGCGTTGAACCTGATCGGGATTCCGCCGATGACGTTCTTGTTCCTGGCTGCCGTGTTGAACGGTTTGGCTGCGCCGGCACTCATGGTGATTGTCTGGCTGTTGGCGCGCAACCATGATCTGCTAGGTCGCTGGGTTTCGCCGCTTTGGTCACGAGTGCTGCTAGGCGCGGCAACCGTACTGATGGCAGCGCTACCCGTGATCTGGTTGTTCGCTAAGTAAACAAGAAAATTAACTTTCTAACTTCTTGATTAACGGGAGCTGAATGTCAGAATTTTGCCATGACTACTTCAGCAAAGAAGCCAGCGGCCGCTAAGCCTGCCGCCGCTGCAAAGACCGCCGCAAAGGCTCCAGTTCGTCGAGCAGCGAAGCCTGCCGCCGCAACCAAGGTTGCTGCCGCTCCGGCCACCGCAGCCGCACCAAACTACACCAAGCCATACAAGATGCTCACCGGCATCGACGACAGTGAATTCTGCGACAAGGTTGTCCGTCACCTAGAAAACGGCTACGAGCTTTATGGCTCGCCAACTGCGACCTTCAACGGCAAGAACGTGATTGTCGGTCAGGCCGTTGTTCTCAAGGCCAAGGGCAAGAAGGCCAAGGGCAAGAAGAAGTAACTTCAGCTTCATGGGCTGGTGCGGGGTTCGGGTTCGAGCCCCGCATCGCTCTTTCTGGGGGCCTCGCCGATAAACTTGCCAGCATGAGTTCAACCGTTGCCGAAGCCCCAAATCAACTAACCGCCCTCCTTGTCGGATGCGGTTCCATCGGCAAAAAGCACCTGCAAGAAATCTTGCCGAAGTTCTATTCGGTTGCCGTCGTTGACATCAACGAAGAAGCGCTGGCCTGGGCAAAGGCTGAGGCGGAACGTGTGCGTGAAACTGGCGCCTGGGCCGCTCACGTGACCACCTCAACCACGCTCGACGACGTCGTTGAGTATGCCCCATACGACATCGCAACGATTGCAAACTGGGGGCCGGACCATGTGCCAACGACCCGTCGCCTGCAGTCCGCCGGACAGAAAAACTTTGTGGTTGAGAAGCCACTTTCGGATTCAATCGCCGATGCTCGAGACATTTTGGGAGAGGTCGAGCGAGCCGGTGGCAAACTTTGGATCAACCTCACTCGCCGATTCTCGGGTCTGCCAGCCGGAATCCTTCGGGTCGCCGCCGAGCACAAACTTGGCGAGCTGGTTGGTGTGACGGTGACGGGTGGTGCCCGCTGTATTGCCACCAATGGAATTCACTATCTTGACCTTGCCACTTGCCTGTTTGGCGCAGAGCCTGAGTCGGTGACCGCCGATCTGGCCACCCAAAACATTAATCCGCGTCACGAATCACTTGCTTTCTATGAGGGCAGCGTGAACTACAACTATTCAGGCGGACGCCGCTTCAACTGCGTGTTCTTGAACGGCTCAGCCGTGACCGAGAATGTCCGGTTCTATTGGCGTGATGCCGAAGGCGAGATGCTGCCAACCGGTGAGTTCGCGCTTCGTCTTCGCAATCCAGAGGAGATTGCCCAGTACCCAGCCGTCACTCGCACCGGGTACGCGCAGAACGAAGTTTTCAGAGGCAACCTTTGGCTCACCGAGGATGGACGCACAGGCATGACCGCTCTTTACGACGCGGTAGTTTCTGCCGCGACATCGAGTGAACACGTTGAGGTGGTTGGTTCACGCACTGCTGAAGACCTGCTGGCAGCGCTGCACGCCTCGGAGTTGGGCCAGCGCCTCAGCCTGCCGGTTGATGATTCCAAGGTCGACATCACCAAGCACTGGAGCATCAGCTAGTGAGCGATACCGCCAAGCGCTTAGGCGTCATCGGTTCGGGAAGCATTGTCCCCTTTCATCTGGATGCGCTCAAGGCCGCCGGTTTTGAGATAGCAACCATCGGTTCTCGCGCAGGTTCTGAAAAGACCGTTGCGGTCGCCGAGCGTTATTCAGCGACGGTCGCTCATGACTGGAAAGCCGTCATTGAAACCCCTGGCCTCGACGCACTCCTGATTGCGCCTGAAACCTCGGTGACCACCGAGATTTTGACTTACGCCCTCGATCACACCGACCTGCCAATCCTGGTTGAGAAGCCAATCTCGTATTCTTCTGCCGACCTAGATTCGCTTGCCAACAACCCTTCGTTCGCCTCTCGTGTGCTGGTTGGCTACAACCGCCGTCAGTACTCGTCGACGGCTGCCGCAGCGGCCTTCCTTGAAGCTCAAGGAGTTTCGAGGGCAACCTTCCACGCTTCCATTCCAGAAGCCTCGTGGGATCCAGCCATGTCAGACGATCGCAAGCGCGGAATCCTCCTGGCTAATTCGGTGCACGTGCTCGACTTGCTGCAGCACCTTTTCGGTGAGCTGCAAATCGTTGGCGTATCGGGTGTTCAGAACGAAACTGGTCTGGTTTCGCGTGCGGTTTCGTTTAGGTCAGCGTCTGGTGCCGTAGGCACGAGCATCATCACGTTCGGCTCTCCGAGCGGTTACTTCATCGATTTGCACACTCCTGGCAAGTCGGCTTCGCTCAAGCCAATCGAATTCTTCAATGAGTATGTGGCCGTGCAGGTTATCGACCCGACTCCCGAGGTGCCGTTGCGCCACTATGTGCCAACGCGCGGGGCCGAATTCAAACTGTCGCAGGATGACCTCGACTTCAAGCCTGGGTTCCTGGGCCAGTCGCGTGAGCTTTTTGAACTTGCCAGCGGTCGCGAGATTGTCGCTCGTCGTTCGGCCTCGTTGGCTGATGCCGCGCGCGTTTTGCGGTTGGCTGAGCAATTGCTCGCTGCCGATTTGTAAATCCGGCCAGGCTCGCCTGGGCGGGCGCCGCCGGCACGGCCAGACAGTCCTTGCCTGACGCCAATCGGGCATTGCTTTTCTTCACTAGCCCTCGTCTTTATTTGAGTGCTTTTTCGGTTCAAATTGCGCCAAAATGCCCTAAATGTGTGCCGATTTCGATGACTAATCAACAATTTCAAGCACACACCCATCAAGCGCACGCATCACATCAATGCTTGGCGCATGTACACACCCAACCAGCTCGTGCAAACCTTCGATTTCGCCGCAGAACTCGTACGGCTGCTGCACTTCTCAAGGAGCAAAACCCTTCTAGGGCCGCAATTACCGGAATTGGAGGTGCTCACCATGCACGTTTTGCCGGGTCGATTCCAACGCGCGAGACATCGAGAGGCCTATCGCTTGTTTTCCGAGCAGGCTCGAACGAAACCTCTAGATATAGACATGTCATCCATGATGAGTGAGCTTCTCCTGGCCCAGTCATCTGTGGTGTTGGCCTTCGAAAACAATCGAATTTGCCCAAACACCCGACAGGACGCCTTTCTAGAGACCTTACTTGCCCGCCCCCTGATCACCCGAGCTGAGGTAGCCGGATGCGTGCATGTCGCGGGTGACACCGTTTCGCGATGGTTTGTGCGACTCGAAGAACTCGGTTTGGTGACTCGCATACATGTGCGAAATGTGGATGTGTTTGCAGTAACCGATGTCCTGAAGGCTGTGCTTCGGGAACACAGGAGGCGAGAAGGGCTAGGTTTCAGCGATCTCGAAATCGAAGAGATTTTGGAGCAAACCGTCGAGATTGTTGATTTTCCAAGATTGAAACGCTGGTATGAGCCGGCGGGGCGCAAGCATCGGCAAGGAACCGAACAATGGCCCATTTCCGGCAAATCGACTCAAATGGGTAGATAAAAGGGCTCAAACAAAACCAGGGGCTAGTCTCTCGGGGATCTGGTTACCCCGGCAGAAAGATATAACCCGAGCGAATTGGCCCTGCCGGCGGCGCCCGCCCAGGCCCGCCTGGCCGGATTACAAGAGGTGCCAGCCACGCGCCAAATCACCCTAAACAGTAAACTTGACCCTTATGAAGGTCTTTCTAACTGGCGCTGACGGCTTTATCGGTTCACACCTCGCAGAAGAGCTGGTTCGCGCCGGCCACGAGGTCAAAGCCCTGTGCATTTACAACTCAATCGGCTCACACGGCTGGCTTGACACCATCGACCCAGAAGTCAAGAAGCACATGGAAATCGTGCTCGGTGACATCCGTGACCCGTACCACATGAACGAGCTGGTGCGTGGCCAAGAAGCCATCCTGCACCTTGCGGCGCTAATCGCCATCCCGTTCTCATACGTAGCGCCAGATATGTATGTTCAGACCAACATCCAGGGCACCCTGAACCTGCTAAACGCCGCCCGCAACCACAACGTCGACCGCTTTATTCACACCTCGACAAGTGAGGTTTACGGCACTGCCCAGTATGTGCCGATGGATGAGGGCCACGTTTTGCAAGGCCAGTCGCCATACTCGGCTTCGAAAATTGGTGCCGACCAGATGGTGAAGTCGTTCTACTCAAGCTTCGAACTGCCGACCCTGACAATTCGCCCGTTCAACACTTACGGTCCCCGTCAGTCAGCTCGCGCGGTTATTCCAACCATCATCAGTCAGCTCGCCGCTGGAAAGAAGGAAATCAACCTCGGCGCGCTAACCCCAACCCGCGATTTCACCTACGTGACCGACACAGCCAAGGGCTTTGAACGTGCACTGCACGCCACCACCGGTTTCGGCGAGGTGACCAACCTGGGAGTTGGTTTCGAGGTCAGCATCGGCGAGACCTTTAACATCATCAACGAGATCATGGGCGCCGGCGCAGTTGCAACCGAGGACCCAAACCGCATCCGCCCTAAGAACTCCGAGGTTGAACGCTTGTTCAGCGACAACACCAAGGCAAAAACCGTTTTGCAATGGGAGCCAGAAATCAAGGGCATCGAGGGCTTCCGTGTTGGCCTGGAAAAGACCATCGAGTGGTTCACCAACCCGGCTAACCTCGCGAAGTACCGTCCGGACGAGTACACCGTCTAAATTCGCACAACGCGGACCAACGCGCTGAAGCCATCACTCTAAAGTGGTGACCCGAGCGCCAAGAGTTAGGAGCTAGGCAATGACCGCCTTGGCAAACGAATTCGTCGAACGTCTGCGTTCGGTGATTGGGACTCCAGCAACGGGATCACCCTTCGGACTTCACGAGCCCGAAATCGGCGACCTCGAAAAGAAGTACATCAACGAATGCCTTGACAGCACATTTGTGTCATCGGTTGGCGCTTTTATTCCCCAGTTTGAACAGCGCTTGGCTGAAATTACCGGAGCCAAATACGCGATTGCCGTATCCAACGGAACTGTTGGGCTGCAGGTCGCACTATTTCTAGCCGGCGTCCGTCCAGGCGACGAGGTCATCGTCCCGACGCTATCGTTCATCGCTACGGCAAACGCGGTTTCGCACGCCGGAGCAGTCCCACACTTTATCGACAGCGAACTTTCGACTCTGGGCATGAGCCCTGAAGCGCTTCGCGACCGCCTAGCCGCTATGCGCCGCGATGCCGACGGCACACTGCGCAATCCGCTCACCGGCGCCCGCATCGCTGCGATTTCACCAATGCATACCCTGGGTCATCCAGTGCGAATCGAAGAGATTTGCGATGTTGCGGCTGAGTTCGGCGTTCCGGTCGTCGAAGATGCTGCGGAGTCGCTCGGCTCATACGTGACCACTCGTTCGGGTGAGCGCAAGCACACCGGCACGTTCGGCATCACGGGCATGATCTCGTTCAACGGCAACAAGACGATCACCACCGGTGGTGGCGGCGTGATCCTGACCGATGACGACCAGCTTGGTCCATTGGCAAAACACCTGACCACGACCGCGAAACTGCCACACAAGTGGGAGTTCGAACACGATCACATCGCGTGGAACTTCCGTATGCCGAATTTGAACGCGGCACTCGGTATGGCCCAGCTGGAAAAGTTTGACCGTTTTCTGGAACAGAAACGTCGGTTGGCCATCGCGTACGGTGAGGCATTCGCCGGTTTTGAAGGCGCTCGATTCTCGTTTGAGCCAGAGGGCACAGAGTC
>JAGWTM010000088.1 GCA_028868975.1 Actinomycetales bacterium | reverse complement strand
CCACCGGCGTGATTGATGCTGCCGCGATAAAGAGTCGTCGCACCGCCGTTTGGAATTGTGGATGCGCTAGCGGCCGCCACGTTGACCACAGGTGCTTTGATTTGGCGAATTACGCTGGCTGGGGCCGGTGTTGCACCCTGACCAAAAATGGCCACTTGGTCGATGCAGAGTGAATCGCTGGCATCGGTGCAAACACCTAAAACGTATGTGCCCGAGATGGTGTCGGTTGCGGCGCAGGAACCCTCGCCGATGGTCTGACAGATCGAGTCGTTTCGAGTCTCGTTATAGACCAGTGAGTAGGTCTGATTGCTCGCGGTGTCTTCAGCCGTGTTCGCCATGTATTTGCCGTCGGTCAGGGTCTGACCCGAAGTCGGAGTCCAGGCCTTGGCGTTCGCGGGTGTTGCTGCGGTGATTGCAAACACAACGGCTGCGAATAGAGAGGCGAACTTGGCGAACTTGTTTTTGCTCATGCCTCAAGGCTATTCGGCGGTCGGCTGCGTGGGTCGGAGGCTGGGCTGAACAACCTAGGTATAGAGGCGTAATAAACCGTAGTTCTAAGGGAATTCACAAGCTGAGCCCTGTTCAACGCCCTCTGCTCTGGCAGAATAGAGGTGCGCTTGAAACCAAGCCTCGCGCACAGAAACCGTTCCGGGACTAATCGAATTCGTAGCCTCGGGACGGTTTTGCCGTTAACCGGCCCCTGCGGAGTAGCCTGATGCAATGACCAATTCCGCTCGGCGCATCCGTGTTGCGTTTTTGGTGTTTTATTTTGAGGCCTGGGATTCACTGGCCGAGTTGCATCGGCGACTGCTTGACGATGATCGATTCGAAGTTTTGACGGTTGCGATTCCGCGCCGGCTGACCGGCGATGTCGCCTTCGATGATGCGTCGGGGGCGAGCGCGTTCTTGACTGAGGCCGGGGTGGCGCATGAGGTTTGGGCTTTCGCCGACGAATACGAAGCTGGCCGCCGGCTGCGCGAGTGGGCACCCGATTACACGTTTTTGAATTACCCGTGGCAGCGCAACTATCAGCGTGGACTGCGACCAGATGCTCTAATCGAGTTCACGCGCATCGCGTACGTGCCATATTTCTCACTTTCACTCGTGCTTGAGCCGGGTCCTGACGGCGAATTTGCCGAGGGCGTCGCGGCGCACTATTTCACTCAGCGAACGCATCAGTTGGCCTCGCTTGTTTTTGTGCAATCCGAAGAAGTCAAGGCCGCATTCGGTTCGACCTCGCGCGGAACCGACGGCGTGGTTGTCGTGGGTGCACCAAAACTGGATGCGCTCGTCGCCGAGGTGGCCGCCAGTGCGGGGGCCGTTGCGGGGGCCGTTGCGGGGCTCGTTGGGACCCGAACCCGACGCCGCATCACGTGGGCACCACACCACAGCTATTCGCCACACTGGCTGAACTTTGGCACGTTCGCCGAGGTGCGCGACGCGATGCTTGCGCTCGCGCGGCAGCACTCAGACGTTGAGTTTGTTTTGCGGGCGCATCCGTTCATGTTTGGCACGTTGGTCGATCGTGGCGTGATTGCCGCAGACCAATTGGATGCGTGGCGCGCGGCCTGGAATGCCTTGCCGAACACCACGGACGGAACCGAATTTTCACTCGCCGAAGTTTTTGATTGCGATTTGTTAGTCAGTGACGGAATCAGTTTCTTGGCTGAGTATCCGCTAGCGACTGGGCGCTCGGGGCTGTTCATCGAGCGAGAGGGGCACTGGCCATTCAGCGGTATGGGCGAGCTGGCGGCTCAGGCTAATTACCCCGCAAATATCGACACATTTTCGGATGCAATCACGGAATTCTTGAACGGATCCGAATTTGAGCCGAAAGTCACCGAAATCGCAGCACTTCGCTCAGCAGCGATGCCGCACGCCGGCCGGTCGGCTGCGCTCATGCACGAGGCCCTGATTGATCACTGGGCGACCGAACCCTCGCTGGTCGACCCGACTCGAATCACCGAAACCGCCTGGGAACTCTTGCCCGGCCGTGAACCGCTGGACTAACTCAGCGGCAACCCTATTTGCTCGGCGTTGCCGACGGGCTGGCCGACTTGACCGGTGCGGCGGTGACCTTGATTGCACCCTCAGGCGCAGCCGGTTTGAGTTCCACCCAGGTGTTGCCCGGCGCCAAATTGACGGCAGCACCCGAAGCATCGGTCAGCAAAATTCGGCTGGTTTGCGAAGCTTTTTGCCATTTCACCTCGACCGATCGACCACCGGTGAAGACCCAGGCTTTACCGCTCGAGTTCATGATGGTCTTGGGAATGTGACCGTATTTGTGATCGGCATACGAGCGGTCGATTCGCACATCCAGCACCACAACATTTGTGGCCCGAAGTTGTTCGCCAGTCAGTTTGTCGATGTGCGGCTTGCCATCCTGAGTGCGAACCCAAGCTCCCGATTGCCCGATGGAGTTCTTGGCGGT
>JAGWTM010000042.1 GCA_028868975.1 Actinomycetales bacterium | reverse complement strand
TTGCCTCAGCTGCAATTGGATGCGCTCACCGCCACCGTGTTTATCGGTGCGCTCGCCGGCATCGAGTCGCCGGCTCGCGTTTTCTCTCCGTTGGTTGGTGCCGAATTGGTTGTTCGCGGGCGTTCGTGGTTGCCGTTGCGGCCGGACTGGCAGCACGGGCTGCTCGTTGTCGACGGCAAGTTGAAGGTGGAACGCGGGGCTGAGGGCCCGGTCGCCGTCGACTTGAACGAGCTGGTTTACCTCGAGCCAGGCGCCGGTCAAAACTCTGGCTCCGGTCAAAACTCTGGCTCCGGTGTCTGGCTCGAGCCGGTCGATGGCGCATCCACTCGGTTGATTTTGATCGGTGGTGAGCCGTTTGATGAGGAAATCATCATGTGGTGGAACTTCATTGCCCGCACACCAGAAGAGTTGCAGGCCGTTAGAGCCGAATGGAACGAGGCTGCCACGGGGGAGGCAAGTGGTCGGTTCCCATATTTCGAAGACGCGCTTGGCGGGTGGATTCCAGCACCGGAGCTGCCCAATGTGACGCTTAGGCCGCGCGGTGCGAACTGACCGCAAATCGAACTGACCGCAAACCGAACTGGCCGCCAACCCAGCCAGCTTCAAACCGGACTAGCCGGTGAAAGCGCCCGGGTGAGCCAGCAGCTGCTCAAAGGCCAACTCGGCCGAACCCAGCAGCAGGCTTCGTGAACCGAGTTCGGCGGTTCGGACGATTACGGCCTCACGTGATGCCGAAAGTGCTCCGTTCGAGAGGCCTTGAAGCAGGCGTTCCTGGTCGTACCAGAAGAGGCTGCGCAGGAATCCGCCCAGCACGATGATCTCGGGGTTGAAGATGTTGACGTAGTTGCCCAGGGCTCTTGCCAGGGCGTCGATTTGGCGGTGAGCCACCGCGGCAACCGAGTCGCTTCGGTTGGCCAGCAGAGCCACCTCGAGTTCTTCGTCGCTCACCGTGCCGAGCTCGAGCGCTGCGACCAAATCTTCGCGGCGCGCGATTGACTCGAGGGTCCCGGCCAGACCCGAATAGTCGGGTTGCTCAGAATCCGAGATGCGCACGTGACCGAGTTCGCAGCCGTATCCGGTCGCGCCACGCAATTGGACGCCGTTGGCTACAACTCCGCCACCGAGTCCGGAACCGCCCCAGAGGTAGATAACGTCATTGAAGTTTCGCGCGGCACCGAAAATGCGTTCGGCATTGCAACCGACCATCGCGTCATTGTCGAGATAAACCGGCAGCCCGGTTTCTTGCTGCAGCATTTTTGCCAGCGGCACCTCGACCCATCCCAGGTGGGGTGCGAGTCTGACGACGCCGTCACCGAAACGCACCTGGCCCGGAACCGCAACGCCAACCCCGGCAATCTTCACGTGTTGGCCAAGGTCATCCCGCAATTTCTGGATGAGCCGAGCGGATTCCTTCACGATTGACTGCACCGGAGTGCCGGGAGGGTAGGTGACTCGTTCAAGCTGTCGCACCTCACCGGCTAGCGACACCGCTGCCACCGCTAGAAAGTCAAGTTCCGGGTGAATCGCGATCGCAACGACATTGCTCGAGGCAGAAACCTGGATGCTGGGGCGGCCGAGCCCTTCGCGAGCCGTGCTTTCGCTCTCGAAGACCATCCCGAGGTTGTTTAGCTCTTCTACAAGGATCGAGATGGTGCTGCGATTCAAACCGGTTAGCTGACCGAGTTTTGACCTGGAAATAGGACCGAGTTGATGCACCAGCCCTAACACGGTTGAGAGGTTGTGCTGACGCACGGCATCGCGACCCTGACCCAGTTTTTTGGCGGTCTCGAGGTTTTGCTTCATGTTCTGCCCATCCCTGTGCGGGAACAGCGCTGAATGCCTGCTCTTCAATGACGAGTTATAGCAGATTATGTCGATTTTTTGTTTTCGTAATCAACAAAATCAGTAAGAATGCGACCGTAAGCGCTTGCAGTTTTCGGCGCCGAAAGGCTGTTATTTGGTTGTTATTGAGTTGTTAGAACTTTTTCACCGAAAAGCCGTTTACGACTTTGTTGCCTGTGTAAACATAAGCAAGACTCCGCAACGAGTCCCCTTGCAATTTGGGGGTAACCCGCATACAAGCAAAGAAGGGAGATCAAGTGAAGAAGTCTTCGCTGTTCTCAATCGCTGCAGTCGCTTCGGCTGCCGCTCTCGCACTGACTGGCTGCTCGGGCTCAACCGACACCGCCAAGTCGACCCGTGCATGTGTAATTCTGCCTGACGCCGACAGCGGCACTCGCTGGGAGTCGGGCGACCGCCCAGCTCTCGAGAAGGGCCTAACTGACGCTGGATTCGAAGCTGACATCCAGAACGCTCAGAGCGACGCTGCAAAGTACGCCACCATCGCCGACTCACAGCTCACCAAGGGCTGTGGCGTTATGGTTCTCGTCGACTACCAGGGTGCTGGTATCGAGGTAGCCAAGAAGGCTAAGGAGCAGGGCGTACCTGTTATCGCTTACGACCGTCCAATCGCGGGCGCTGACTACTACGTATCGTTCGACAACAACACCGTCGGTGCGCTACAGGGTCAGATGATCCTCGATGGTCTAGCAGCTGCTGGCAAGGACCCTAAGACCGCAAGCATCATCTACTCGTCAGGTGACCCAACCGACGGCAACGCAAAGATGTTCCTTGACGGTGCTCTAAGCGTTCTCGACCCAGCTGGCGCTAAGGCTGCCTTCACCATGACTGGTACCTGGGATGGCGCAAAGGCCGGAACCCTATTCGAGCAGGCATTCACTGCTGTCAAGGGTAAGGTCGACGCTGTTCTAGCTCCGAACGACAACAACGCCGCATCGATCATCGCGATCCTCGACAAGAACAAGCTAACTGTTCCTGTTTCGGGTCAGGACGCATCGGTTGCTGGTCTTCAGAACGTTCTCCTAGGCAAGCAGACCGCAACTGTTTACAAGCCATTCCAGCTTGAGGTTGCAGCTGCAATCGACGTTATCTCGAAGCTCCTCAAGGGCGAGACCGTCACCACCGACAAGAAGCTTGACGACGGCACCCCATACATCGCCGTTGACCCAGTTTCGGTTGGTCCAGACAAGGTCAAGGACGTAGTTGCTGACGGCAACGCAAAGGCTGCAGACATCTGTACTGCAGACGTAGCAGCTGCCTGTGCAAAGTACGGCGTCAACTAATAACTGAGTAGTACCGGCTGTGCGCCAGTCAGATTCATTTGGCTGGCGCACAGCTTTATCTAAAGAGAATTGGAGAACAGCATGAGCGTTCCAGTCGTTCAGCTCTCGGGAATCAAAAAGAGCTTCGGCCCAGTCGATGTTCTGAAGGGTGTTGACCTAGTCGCGCACGCGGGTCGAGTCACAGCCCTAGTCGGCGACAACGGTGCCGGCAAATCAACCCTGATCAAGGGTCTTTCGGGAGTCCAGCCATACGATGAAGGCCAGGTGCTTTTTGAGGGCCAGCCGGTTGAGCTTAACTCGCCGCGTCAGGCATCAGCACTGGGCATCGAGGTCGTCTACCAAGACCTCGCGCTCTGCGAAAACCTGGACATCGTCCAGAACATGTTTTTGGGTCGCGAAGAAATCTCGCAGACCACTCTCGACGAGGCTTCTATGGAATACCAGGCAGCGCTGGCGCTGCAGAGCCTCTCGGTCAAAACCGTAAAGTCGGTTCGTCAAAAGGTTTCATCGCTCTCAGGTGGTCAGCGTCAGACCGTAGCGATCGCTCGTTCAGTGCTCCGCGCTGCCAAGCTGGTAATCCTCGACGAACCAACCGCAGCCCTCGGTGTGGCTCAGACCGAGCAGGTCCTCCAGCTCGTACGTCGACTCGCCGACCAGGGGTACGCGGTCATCATGATCAGCCACAACCTGGCTGACGTATTCAAGGTCGCTGACGACATCGCAGTGCTTTACCTGGGCAACATGGTTGCGCAGCTAAAGACCTCAGAGACCAACCACAACGAAGTCATCGGTTACATCACCGGTATCAGTCAGCAGGTGAAGGCATAATGTCAGAACTAACTCTCAAGACCGGCCAAGAAGGCACCACCGCCGAGCAGTTCCGGGCATACCTCTCGCGCTTGCGCGCCGGAGACATGGGTGCGCTGCCAGCCGTTGGCGCACTGCTCGTACTCGTCGCTTTGTTTGGGTCGCTAAGCCCATACTTCCTGTCACTGATTAACTTCGCGAACCTGTTCGTTCAGGCAGCAACCCTGATGATGATGGCGGCTGCACTCGTGTTCGTCATCCTGATTGGTGAAATCGACCTTTCGGCCGGTGTTACCGCCGGAACCGGTATGGCAATCTTCGTCAAGCTGCAAATCGGCGGCATGAACTGGATTCTCGCGCTGGCGCTCGCGTTCGTTCTCGCTCTGGCCACCGGCTGGGTAATCGGTACCTTCGTCGCCCGCATCGGAGTGCCATCGTTCGTAGTTTCGCTGGCGTTCTACCTTGCGTTCCCGGGCGTCATGCTCTGGATCCTCGGTGACGGTGGCGTGCTGCGCCTCGAGGTTCCAGAAGTCTCGGCCATCATGAACAAGAACCTGCCAGCGTGGGGTGGATGGGTTTTGCTAGCTCTGTGCGTGGTTGTCACCACGCTCATGGGCCTGTGGGACCGCGCTCGCCGCACCAAGGCTAAGTTGCCGAACCGTCCAATCGTCTTCCTGTTCATCAAGGTCGCCGGCCTGATCGTTCTCGGTGGCGCCACCGTTGCCCTGCTCAACATGAACCGTTCGCAGAGCGTGATTCCAGGCAACGAAATCATGGGTGTTCCGCTGGTCATTCCGTTCGCGCTGGTCATCCTGTTCATCGCGACCTTCACCCTTGACCGCACCCGGTTTGGGCGTCACCTGTTTGCAGTCGGTGGAAACCCCGAGGCTGCTCGCCGCGCCGGTATCAAGGTGGCTCGCATCCGCATCACCGCCTTCATGGTTTGTTCCGTGCTCGCGATGATTTCGGGTGTCTTCAACGTCAGCCGTATCGGAAACGTCGAGTCGGCAGCCGGTAAGTCAATTGTGCTCTCGGCTGTTGCCGCAGCGGTTGTGGGTGGCGTTAGCCTCTTCGGTGGCCGCGGTCGCCTGGCTCACGCAGCAATCGGTGCATTCGTTATCGCAATCATCGACAACGGACTCGGTCTCATCGGCATGTCAGCCGGTGTGAACTTCGTGGTCACCGGTTCTGTTCTATTGATCGCAGCAACCATCGATGCACTTGCCCGCAAGCGCAGCGGTGGCTCAATCGCCAGAACCTAACCAAGCTTGGGATGAGCCGAGCAGAAGCCAGTCTCCGGCTCGGATCCGGTCTCGGCTCATCCCAATAAGCGCAAGCAACACCGAAACACCCTCTCTGAGAAAGAATCCAAAATGAGATTCACCAACGGCTATTGGCTTCTGCGAGAGGGTGTTTCGCTATTCTCAGCGACCTCGGCTCAGCGAGTCGACGTCGCCAAGACCGAGGCTGGAGGCGACCGGGCAAAGCTTCTGATCGCGACGCGGCTCGTGGAACACCGCGGTCAGACCTTGAATTCGGGCACGATCGAACTCGAAATCGATTCGCCGGCCAATGACGTGATTCGACTCCGGGCAACACATCACCGCGGCGGTCGCTTGCCGCTGAAGTTTGAACTCTCGGAAGGGTTGGCCGAGACCTCGGCTCAGAACGACGGCAACACCTTGCGATTCCGGTCTGGAGCACTCGAGTTGCGTGCCGAGACAGCGGGCCGATTCGGCATCGAGCTGGTCGGTCATGGTCATGACTATGGCGCAAGTGAGCGCATCCTGACTCGTCAAGAAAACCGCGGACTGTTCTATGCCGACACGGTCGACGGCCGGTTCATGAACGCGCAAATTGCACTCGGGGTGGGCGAGAAGATTTACGGTTTGGGTGAGCGGTTCACCCCCTTCATCAAAAACGGTCAGAGCGTTGATGTTTTCAATGAGGATGGCGGCACCGCGAGCGAGCAGGCTTACAAGAATCTGCCGTTCTACATTTCGAGCGAGGGCTACGGCGTCTTCGTGAATCACACTGGGCGGGTCTCGTTTGAGGTTGGCAGTGAGACCGTGAGCCAGGTGCAATTCTCGGTAGCCGGCGAACATGTTGAATACCTTTACATCTATGGGCCGACGCCAAAGGAAATTCTCGAGAAGTACACGGCTCTGACTGGCCGACCAAAGTTGCCACCGGCCTGGTCATTTGGGCTCTGGCTATCGACCTCTTTCGTCACCGAATACGACGAGGCAACCGTTAGCGGTTTCATCCAGGAGATGCGTCGACGTGACATTCCACTGAGCGTGTTCCATTTCGACTGCTTTTGGATGCGCGAATACCAGTGGTGCGACTTTGAGTGGGATCCTCGGGTTTTCCCCGAGCCTGCCGCGATGCTGCAACGGCTTAAGTCTGAAGGCTTGCGTATCTCGCTCTGGATCAACCCATACATCGGCCAGGCATCGCCACTGTTCGAAGAGGGCAAACAGCTCGGCTACTTCATCAAACGTGCCGATGGCAGCGTCTGGCAGTGGGATCTCTGGCAGGCCGGCAACGCGATTGTTGATTTCACGAACCCCGCGGCACGCGAATGGTTCAAGAGCAAGCTCCGGCCGCTCTTGGCTATGGGAGTCGACTGTTTCAAGACCGATTTTGGCGAGCGCATCCCGTTAGATGGCGTCTATTTTGATGGCAGCGACCCCGAGCAGATGCACAACCTTTACACCCAGCTTTACAACCAGACCGTGTATGAGCTGCTCACCGAACACTCGGCCGAGGACGCCATCGTATTCGCCCGCAGCGCCACCGTTGGCGGTCAAAAGATGCCGGTGCACTGGGGCGGCGACAACTCATCCACCTACCCTTCGATGGCCGAAAGTCTTCGAGGTGGCTTGAGTTTGAGCCTGGGCGGCTTCGGCTTCTGGAGTCACGATATCGGCGGTTTTGAGGGCAGGCCAGACCCGGGTGTCTTCAAGCGATGGGTGGCCTTTGGTGCGCTCAGCTCGCACTCGCGATTGCACGGCAATGAATCGGTGCGTGTGCCGTGGGCCTTTGATGAGGAGGCCGTCGACGTCACACGCCACTTTATGAAGCTCAAGGCACGGCTCATGCCGTACCTATTTGCCAAGGCGGTCGAGGCCTCCGAGCGAGGCATACCGATGATGCGGCCAATGCTCCTCGAGTTTCCGGAAGACCGTAACGCCTGGCACCTCGATGAGCAGTACATGCTGGGTGAATCGCTGCTGGTTGCTCCCGTGATGTCAGCCGATGGCGTCAAGCAGTTTTATCTGCCTGAAGGTAGCTGGACCGATTTGCAGTCGGGTGAAAAGCTCGAGGGCGGTCGCTGGCATGAACGCCAGTATGACTTCTTCGGATTACCACTGTTTGTGCGCCCCGGAAGCGTGTTAGCGCTCGGCACTCTGGACGACCGAGCCGACTACGAATATCAGGATCACTTCGAGTTGGTTGCGTTCGGTGAGGCTGCAGGCGCTCAGGTGACGGTCTACTCACCGACCAACGGTCGCGCCGACGGGCGTGCACCGATTACGGTCGCCTGGAAATAGCTGGGCAATCAAGATGGCAAACCCGGCAATCGACAAGGTGTTTCTGGCTGATCCAGCCGCGCACGTGTTCGGAGAGCGACTGTACGCGTATGTCTCTTACGACCAACCCTTCACGAACACGCACGATTCCATGATTTCCTACCACTGCGTCTCGACGGATGACCTGGTGAACTGGG
Organism: Actinomycetales bacterium; assembly: GCA_028868975.1. GTDB lineage: Bacteria > Actinomycetota > Actinomycetes > Actinomycetales > Microbacteriaceae > Rhodoluna. The sequence goes on along the minus strand of JAGWTM010000042.1, from coordinate 4,616 downwards.
TTGACCACGGTCAAATTCTGGCCCTTGAATATGTGCCCTGGGCGCTCAGCCATATGTGGGCCATCGATTGCAATTTCTGGCAGGGCAACTACTATCTGGTTTTCTGCGCATTCGACAAAGCAACCGGCACCTTCCGAACCGGACTCGCGGTTAGCAATCGCCCAGAGGGGCCGTTCGAAGACCTTGGGGTTATCGAAGGGGTGGAATGGGGGCAAGACCCATCTTTGTTTGTCGATGACGTCGATGGGGTCCTCACGCCATACCTAATTTGGGGTGGTCGCGGAGCGATCACGATGGCTGAGTTGAACTCTGATTTGCGCTCGGTGAAGGTCGAGACGATCACCGATTTGAGCGGTGACCTTGAGGGTTACGAGGGGCCATTTCTGCACAAGCATGCCGGCACCTACTATCTGACGTATCCGGCGCTCGATAACGAAAAATGGCCACAGCGCATGTGTTTTGCAACGGCCAAGTCACCGCTCGGCCCCTATGTGCCCGGCGGGGTATTCATTCCCGAGTATCAGGGCAACTCTGGAACCATTCACGGTTCGATGGTCGAATTTAAAGGCCAGTGGTATGCGTTCTACCACTCGGCCTGGGTATCGGGCCTGTCGACCTCGCGCTCGATGATGATTGATCGATTTGAGTACGGCAGCAACGGTGAAATTCTGCCGTTCGAACCCAGCCGTGAAGGCGTGCGGGCGGGTGCGAACGCATACGTCGCAATCTTGGATGCGGCAGCAGGACCAACCTCAGGCGCTCGCCGTCACGGCACCTTCATCGAAACAGCCCTCGAGGGTTTCACCGGCCACGGTTACGTTGATGGTTTGACCGGTCAGGAAACCGGTGCATCGGTGCAGTTTGATTGGGCTGGCCCCGATGCTGATGCCAAAACCAAGGTTCGAGTGTCGGTGCGCTACCGGAACGCGGGAGCCGACTTCAATGGCCGGGTCTTGTTCGGCAACCACCTGTTTTACGACGGCAACCAAAACCAGTCATACGAGCAGTACATCAACCGCGGCACGGTGTTCGCAAACACCCAGGGGCAGTGGCGGGAGCTCGAAATCGGTGTGCTCGAAATTGGTCCCGGCAGTTACCGCGTTCGACTTTCGGCCAGCCACAACCTCTCAAAAACGTTGACCGCTGAGGCCGCTGGAGGCATCCAGCTCGACTATTTCAAGTTTGAACCAATCGACTAAGGAGCGACCATGGCATTCAAAGAAGACTTCCTGTTTGGTGTTGCAACAGCCGCCTATCAAATTGAGGGTGCGGTCAATGAAGACGGCCGCGGCAAAACGATTTGGGACACCTTTTGCGAAACCCCGGGCAAAGTAGCCCGCGGTGAATCAGGAGCAATTGCCAACGATCACTATCACCGCTACCTCGAAGATGTTGCCATCATGAAGGAGCTAGGCGTCAAGGCTTATCGCTTCTCGATGGCTTGGTCACGCATGTTTCCACAGGGCGATTCCCAGCGCGAAGAGCGCGGTTTCGATTTTTACAACCGTCTTATCGATGCATTGCTGGACGCCGGCATCGAACCAATCGCGACGCTCTACCACTGGGACCTTCCGCAGGCGTTGCAGGATCAGGGCGGTTGGGCGAGCCGGCAAACACCGCTGCGATTGAGCGAGTATGCGGCAGCCGCCGCTGAAGCCTTCGGCGACCGCGTCCAGAAATTTGCGCCTATCAATGAACCTTGGGTGATGTCTTGGCTCGGCCACGGTCTCGGCTACCACGCCCCTGGCATAGCCGACTACGCAACGGCCATCGCCGCTTCGCACCACACCATGCTCGGTCACAATCTCAGCTTCAAGGCCATAAAAGCGGTTCGACCAAACGCGCTCGTGGGTCCGGTCCTCAGCCAGAGCAATGCAGATGTCGATGACATTACCGATCCAAAGCAAATGCGCGCGGCTGCTGTCATGGACATGAACCAGAACAAGTTCTGGATGGACGCCTTTTTCGCCGGCAAGTACCCCGAGCTTGCCTATGAGCTCTACGGAGAGCGACTGACGAAACTCATCCAGCCGGGTGATCTGGATCGACAGCCGCACGATTTCGTCGGCATCAACTATTACTTCAACCAGCGCATCGGTCACGAGGTTGCGGCCGACCACCCGAACCGGGTGCGCGTTGTGGACGAGCTGGCGGGCTTGAGCATGATCAGCACATCCATCGGCAATGTGACCGACATGGGTTGGCCAATCACGCCTTACGGCCTTGAAGACCTGCTGGTTCGCTGGACTCGGGAATACCCAGAGACTCTGCCGCCGATCTACATCACTGAAAATGGCGCGGCCTATGACGATGAGCCGGGTGAGGATGGACGAATTCGTGATCAGCGCCGCATCGACTATTTGAATGACCACCTGATGGCTGTTCAGTCAGCGATTGCCCGAGGAGCGGATGTCCGGGGTTACATGCAGTGGTCAATGATGGACAACTTTGAGTGGTCGGTCGGTTTTGCCAAGCGCTTTGGAATCGTTCACGTTGACTATGCAACTCAGAAGCGAACCATCAAGGATTCGGGATTCTGGTATCGCGACACGATTAGGTGCAATGGCTCGAATTTGGTCGAGCGGATTGTCGATTTCGCCTGATGATCCGCGAAAAATGGCCAATCTCGGCAAGCGCTCCGCGCGCCAGAGTAATCATCGACAATGACTTTTCGGGTGACCCGGATGGTCTGGTCCAACTAGCGCATCACCTGCTGAGCCCATCCGTTGAAATCAGGGCCATCGTCGCGAGCCACCTGCGCTCAGATGACACTCACTGGAACCGGTTCTCGAGCTCGGTGGAGGTCGCTGAACAGCGCGCGATGCAAGTGGTTAGCCTGTGCGGCAAACAGGGTTCGGTACGAGTTTTGCGCGGGGCCGAAGGGCCAATGGTGCAACCCGGCGTGCCGGTTGAAAGCCCTGGCGTCGACTTCATTGTGAGTGAAGCGCTGCGCGATGACACCGATTTGCCGCTATTCGTCGCCTGCGGCGGAAGCCTCACTCAGATTGCCAGCGCCTACTTGCGAGACCCTCGAATTGCGGAGCGGTTGACGGTCATCTGGATTGGCGGCGGGGAATATCCAGGTGATTTTGTTCCAGCGGGAGTCACAAGCGACGAATACAACTTTGCCGAAGACCGACTCGCCGCGATGGAGGTCTTCAACCGCAGCAGCCTGAGACTTTGGCAGGTGCCGCGCGGGGCATACCGCCAAGCAATCATGAGTCGGGCCGAAATTCTGACGCGCATCGCGCCGCACGGCGCGCTCGGCGGCTACTTGGCCGATGCGCTAACGGCAACCGTGGTCGACTTTGAACGCATCGCACACCTTGGCGGTGAAACCTACGTGATGGGTGACAGCCCGCTGGTTCTGCTCACCGCCTTGCACACCACCTTTGAACCGGATGCGGCGAGCTCGAAACATCGTGAAGTTGCTTGCCCGAACCTGGAATTCGATGGCAGCTACCAGTCAAATTCGAACGGGCGAACCATCCGCGTTTATGAGACGCTCGACAATCGGCTGATGTTCGAAGATTTCTTTGCCAAGCTTGAGCTTTTTGCTGCGGGACGCGTCTAGCTGAGCACCGCTGGCCAGGCACCGCTAGCCAGTCACTGCTAGCCAGTCACCTCTAGCCGGCCTGAGGGAATTGTCACCTTTGGCCTATTGTTTAGAACGATAAGCAGCGCTGCTGCGTAATCCCACCTACTTTTGGCTGACCCGGTCGAGAGCAAGGCGCGTCTCAAACGAAAGATAACAAATTGGCAACACTGCTTCAGAGACTCGGTCGTTTTTCCGCCCGCCGCGCATGGCTGGTCATCGTTAGCTGGGTCGTAATTCTTGGCCTCAGCGTGGCCGGTATGTTGAACTTCGCGGGCACGCTGTCGTCGGCGATGTCGATCGATGGTCTTCCTGCGCAGAAGGTTGCGGATGCGCTCAAGAGCAGCTTCCCGCAAGCCTCCCAGGCAAACGCCAAGATTGTCTTTCACAAGACGGATGGCGAACCGTTTTCAAAGGATCAGCAGGCTGCGGTTCAAACGGCACTTGCCGAGGTCGCAAAGTTGACCGTGCTCGATTCGGTTATTGACCCGTTCAAAATCGATGCTGAAAAACGTTCGCAGCTGGCTGACTTGGCCGACGCCAAGCACAAGCTCGAGACGGCCCCTGACACTCTTCGAACCCAGCAGGCCAAGATTGACGCTGGCCGTGCACAGTTGACCGCCGCGCAGGCTGAACTCGATGCCAACGCCGCCAAATTGGCTGCTGGTGTGAAGCAGCTCTCGGAGGGCATCGCGCAACTTCAGGCTGGCATCGATGCGCTAAACGCCGCCGACCCAAAACCGGCCGGTGCGGAACAGCAGTTGGCGGGCATGAACCAGCAACTGGCTGGTCTTCAGGCGCAAGTCAAAGCGCTAGCAGGCAATCGGGCGAAGTTGGCTGATGGCCAGAAGCAAATCAATGCCAACCTGGCAAAGTTGAACGCCGGCCAAAAAGCCATCGACGAAGCCCGAGCCTCGCTCGGCGCAAACGCAACCAAGTTGGCGAACGGTGAGGCGCTTGCCGCAGCAGCTGCAAAGTTTGAAACCGTCTCGAGCGACCGCCAAACCGCCATTGCTACCGT
>JAGWTM010000041.1 GCA_028868975.1 Actinomycetales bacterium | reverse complement strand
GGTTATCGACAATGCCGTGCGGCAGCAAGACGGGTTAGTAAGTTCCACCACGACTTCGCAGGCCAACATTTCCATCGTTCGCGTGGAGTTTGAGTACGGCACGGCTACGGCCAAGGTAAAAGAAAATCTTGCCTCGGCTCTAGCCAGCATCCAAGGCACCCTGCCAAGCGAGGCCACACCGAAAATCCTCAGTGGCTCGTTCGATTCGGTGCCGATTATCGCTCTGGGTGTCAGTTCCAAGACCGGTCAAAACGAAGCGCTCGGCAAACTATTGAACGATGTGGCCGTGCCACTCGTCGCGGCTATTCCGGGTGTACGTGACGTGACGCTGACGGGAACGATCGAAAAACGCATCAACTTGACTCTGAAACAGAGCGTTCTGGCGGCCAATGGTTTGAGCCAGCAGTCAATCGTCTCGGCCCTACAGGCAAACGGGTTTGTCTTGCCAGCCGGCACGCTCGATGACAAAGACGGGTCAATCTCGATCGAGTCGGGCACTCCTGTCAACTCACTCAAGGATTTCGAAAACCTACCGCTAATCGGCACCAAAACCACCACAACCACGACCCAGCCCCAAATCCCTTCGAACCTGCTGGGTCAACTCGGTGGCCTCAGCGGATTGACTGGCGGTTCGACCGGAAGCTTTGGAGGCTTGACCGGAGGCACATCGAGCGGTTTCAAGATTCCAACCGGAACCTCGACCACCACAACTTCGACCACGGCCCTGCGCATCAAAGATGTTGCCACCGTCAAGTATGAAAACGCTCCAATAACCAACATCGCACGCGTCAACGGCAAGCAAGCTCTGTCGATTTCGATTGTCAAAACGCAGGATGCCAACACCGTCGCCGTGTCACACGCGGTCGAAAAACTCATCCCCGATCTGCAGAAAAAACTTGGTGATGTCGAAATCACCACGGTCTTCGACCAGGCGCCTTACGTTGAAAAATCGCTCGAAAACCTCACCACCGAGGGTCTTCTCGGTCTCGGCTTTGCAATTGCGGTCATTCTGCTGTTCCTGATGTCGGTTCGCTCGACAATCGTCACGGCGATTTCGATTCCAACCTCGGTGCTAATCACCTTCATCGGGCTAAACACGTTTGGCTACTCCCTGAACCTGCTCACCCTCAGTGCGCTCACCATCGCCATCGGACGTGTCGTCGATGACTCGATCGTGGTCATCGAAAACATCAACCGACACCTTTCTTACGGCGAGCCGAAAAAGAAGGCGATTCTGCGCTCGGTTCGTGAGGTCGCTGGAGCAATCACCGCCGCAACGATCACCACGGTCGCGGTGTTCTTGCCAATTGCGCTGGTTTCAGGTCTCGTCGGTGAACTGTTCCGCCCCTTCAGCTGGACGTTCACCATCGCCCTCATTGCATCGCTGTTTGTCTCACTGACCATTGTTCCGGTGCTCGCCTTCTGGTTCCTTAAGGCTCCAGCTCAACTGGAATTCGAATCAGAGACAGCTGCAGCGAAGCACGCCAATGAGGTGCGCGAGGCCGAAGAGGCGCGCGAGCGCAAGTCGCTCCTCCAGCGTGGCTACCTGCCAATTCTGACCTGGACGCAAAAGCGTCCGAAGCTCACCATTCTGGCTTCGGTCCTGGTGCTGTTTCTCACCTTCGGTTTGGTTCCTTCACTGAAAACCGACTTCATCGGAAACTCTGGTTCCAACTCGTTCGTCCTAAACCAGACTCTGAACCCTGGGGCGACCCTTGCCGATAAAGACGCGGCCGCTGCCAAGGTCGAAAAGATCTTGCTGGATCGCAAAGAGGTCAAGGTAGTTACCACCACGATTGGCTCAACTGGCGACGGACGCGTTGCTTTTGGAGCTGCCGCGGGCGGCACCTCCCTTCAGGTAACCACCGAGGACGGAGTTGACCAGGCTGCCCTGCAAACAAGCCTCGAGGCCGCTTTCGCAAAGGATGCGTCACTCGGAACGGTAAAGTTCTCGTCCGGTGGCGGCCCCGCGTTTGGCTCATCCAACACCATCGACATCAAGGTGACCGCTAGCACCGACCAAGCGCTCAATCAAGGCATTCTCGCCATCGAGAAAGCCATGAAAGGCACCAAGGATGTCTCGGAAATCACCAACTCGCTTGCCGAGAAACAACGCACTCTAAAAATCACAGTCGACCGTATGGCCGCAGCCAAGAAGGGTCTGACCGAATTTGCTGTGAGTGGCATTGTGGCCTCGAGCATGAAGCCGAGCAGCATCGGTAAGGTCAACATAAATAACGTCGAAACCGCTATCTATGTGACAAAGACCGACATTCCACAGACGGTTGCAGAGGTCAAGAGCATCAAGATTCCGACGGCAACAGGCTCGGTCAGACTCGACTCCATCGCCGATGTGACTCTCGCGAGTGTTCCAGTCTCGATCACTACCGAAAAGGGTGACCGCAGTGCCAAGGTCATGCTGACTCCGGACGGCAAGAACCTCGGCGCCATCACCGCAGACGTGACCTCTCGCCTAGCCAAGGTGGAACTTCCAGCTGGTGTGAGCGCATCCATCGGGGGTATCTCACAGTCGCAGGCGGATTCGTTCTCGCAGCTCGGCACTGCCTTGCTCGCTGCAGTTGCGATTGTGTTCATCGTGATGGTTGCGACCTTCCGGTCAATTGCTCAACCGCTGATTCTGCTGATTTCGATTCCGTTTGCCGCGACCGGAGCCTTCACGCTCCTGCTGGCAACCGACACTGCTCTGGGTGTGCCGTCGCTCATCGGAATGCTGCTGCTTGTTGGCATCGTGGTGACCAACGCCATCGTGCTAATAGACCTAATCAACCAGTACCGACGCGATGGACGGCCGACCCAGGAAGCCATCATGGATGGCGCTCGACAGCGTTTGCGTCCAATTCTGATGACCGCTCTGGCAACCATCTTCGCGCTGACCCCAATGGCGCTCGGCGTGACCGGGGGCGGCGGGTTTATTTCGCAGCCGCTCGCAATCGTCGTGATCGGCGGTTTGTTCTCGTCGACGATTTTGACGCTGGTTATCGTGCCGGTTCTCTACTGGCTGGTTGAGGGTCGCAAGGAGCGCAAAGCCGCCCGCAAGGCAGCGAAGGCCGCAGCGACACCCGCCTAACAACCGCGCAACTAAAATTGGGAGGTCATCGAATGTCGGTGGCCTCCCTTAGTTTTTAGGAATGATCGAGATTTCAGAGCATCTAGTTTGGATCGACTGCGAGATGACGGGCCTCAACACCGAGGTCGATTGCCTCGTTGAAGTTGCCGTCGTCATCACCAACTCTGAGCTCGAGGTGCTTGATTCCGGCCTAGAGGTGGTTATCAAGCCAACCGCAGAGGGTTTGGCAAACATGAGCGACTTTGTTCGCGACATGCACACCAAGTCGGGCCTGATTGACCAATTTGAGACCGGTTTGGAACTCACCGAGGCAGAGTCTGTCCTGCTCGAATACATTCAACGCTTCGTTCCGGATGCGCGAACTGCTCCCCTAGCCGGAAATTCAATCGGCACCGACCGCATGTTTCTAAATCGCTACATGCCGAGACTTGACCAGCATCTGCACTATCGAAACATCGATGTTTCTTCTATCAAGGAACTCAGCCGTCGCTGGTTCCCGCGCGTTTACTTCAACCTGCCAAAGAAAGCCGGCGATCACCGCGCTCTGGCAGACATACTCGAATCAATTGAGGAACTTCGTTACTACCGCAAGACGGTTTTCGTTGAGCAGCCTGGCCCGACCAGCGACCAAGCGAAAGCCGCCGCCGCTCTGGTCAAAGGCACCGAAAACTAATCTTTTCGCGCTCTGTAGGCGCTTTTCGGCAGCCGAGCAACCTGATAGAATTCTCAGGTTGTCGTTTTGGCGGCACATGGTGGGTATAGCTCAGCTGGTAGAGCACCTGGTTGTGGTCCAGGGGGCCGCGGGTTCAAGTCCCGTTACTCACCCGAGAAAAAGAAAACCCGCGAATCTTTCGCGGGTTTTCTTTTTAGCCAGTTTTCTAGGCGTTTGCCTTTTCGATCAAAAGCTCTCGAACTCGAGCCGCATCCGCTGAGCCCTTCATAGCCTTCATGACAGCACCGATCACGGCACCGGCCGCCTGCATGCGCCCCTCACGGATGGCATCCAGAACGTCAGGCTGAGAAGCCAACGCGGCATCGATCGCGGCAATTAGCGCACCGTCATCCGAAACAACCTCTAGGCCACGGGCTGCGACAACCTCGGCTGGAGAACCCTCCCCTGCGAGTACGTAGGTGAGCACTTCGCGAGCTAGGCGGTCATTGATCTTGCCGCCCTCCACCAGCGATGCCAACTCGGCAACCTGAGCCGGAGTGATCGACAACTCGGTTACGTCCTTGTCTTCGGCATTGGCGACTCGGGCTAGCTCACCACCCCACCATTTGCGGGCCGACTGCGGCTTTGCGCCTGCAGCAACAGTTTCTTCAATCTGGTCGAGCAGACCTGCGTTGACGACATCACGGAACTCGAGCTCACTGAAGCCCCAGTCGGCAGCCAAGCGGCGACGACGCTCGGCCGGGTTCTCTGGCAAGGCTGCTCGAAGCGACTCGATCCACTCGATCGATGGCTGAACCGGCACCAGGTCAGGCTCAGGGAAGTAACGGTAGTCGTCGGCGTCCGACTTCGGGCGACCCGAGCTGGTGATGCCGCGGTCTTCGTGCCAGTGACGGGTCTCCTGGATGATCGAACCACCCTTGGCCAGGATTGCGGCCTGGCGCTGGATCTCATACCGAACAGCACGTTCAATCGAACGAAGGGAGTTGACGTTCTTGGTTTCGGTGCGAGTGCCCAACTTCTCTGAACCGTGAGGACGTAGCGAAACGTTCGCGTCACAGCGCACGTTGCCGCGCTCCATGCGGGCATCCGAAACGTTCAGCGCACGGACAATGTCGCGAATCGATCGAACGTATGCGGCCGCGAGCTCAGGCGCTTCAGCACCCGCGCCGAAGACCGGCTTGGTGACGATCTCGACCAGTGGCACACCGGCGCGGTTGTAATCGACGAGCGAGTACTCGGCGCCTTGGATGCGACCGGTTGCACCACCGACGTGAGTCAGCTTGCCAGCATCCTCTTCCATGTGAGCACGTTCGATTAGCACGTTGAACTTGTTGCCCGATGGCACCTCAACCTCGAGAGCACCCTCGAACGCGATCGGCTCGTCGTACTGAGAGGTCTGGAAGTTCTTGGCAAGGTCCGGATAGAAGTAGTTCTTGCGTGCAAAACGACCGGTTGGCGCAATCTGGCAGCCGAGCGCCAAACCAATCGAGATGCTCGATTCAACCGCGCGCTTGTTTACGGCCGGGAGCGAGCCCGGCAATCCGATGCAAATCGGGCACACGTTGGTGTTTGGCTCATTTCCAAACTCGTTTTTGCAACCGCAGAACATCTTGGTTTTGGTGTTGAGCTCGACGTGCACCTCGAGGCCGATAACAACCTCGAACTGAGCCAAGGCCTGTTCATAGTTCATGAGTTCGTCTTTTGCCATGACTACTTGACCTCCAATTCGGGAGCAAAATCAATCATTCGCTTGCCCCAAACGTCTTCGTGCATCTTTTCGAGTGCAGCGCCAACCTGGTAGAGGCGAGCATCCTCACGAGCCGGTGCTAGAAGCTGAATACCGACTGGCAAACCGTCTTCCTCGGCCAAACCGTTCGGAATCGACATGCCCGGAATGCCGGCAAGGTTCGCAGGAATCGTCGCGATGTCGTTGAGGTACATCGCCAGCGGGTCTTCCAGCTTTTCGCCGAGCTTGAAAGCCGTGGTCGGTGCGGTTGGCGACACCAAGACGTCTGCCTTGGCGAATGCTGCATCGAAGTCGCGCTGGATGAGTGTGCGGACCTTCTGCGCCGAGCCGTAGTAGGCGTCGTAGTATCCGCTCGAAAGCGCATACGTGCCCAAGATGATGCGGCGCTTTACCTCAGGACCAAAGCCGGCCTCGCGGGTGGCAGCCATGACGCGCTCGATGGTCGGGTTGCCCTCTGGAGTGACCCGAAGGCCGAAACGAACCGAGTCGAACTTGGCCAGGTTCGATGAAGCCTCAGCAGGCAAAATCAGGTAGTAGGCGGCAATCGCATACTCGAAGCTTGGGCAAGAAACCTCAACAATCTCGGCTCCCGCGTTCTGCAGCAGCGTGAGGGATTCGTTGAAGCGAGCCTGAACGCCCGGCTGGAAACCAGCGCCGGTGAGCTCCTTGATGACACCGATGCGAAGTCCCTTGACGTCCATCTTTTTGGCGGCTTCGACCATCGAACCCAGGGATTCAGGCAACGAGGTGCTGTCGTGCTTGTCGTAGCCCGCAATTACGTCCTGCAGGAGCGCGGCGTCGAGGACATTTCGACTCACTGGACCGATCTGATCGAGCGAGCTCGCCAGAGCGATGAGTCCGTAACGTGAAACTGCGCCGTAGGTCGGCTTGGTGCCCACGGTTCCGGTAACCGCTGCCGGAAAACGAATTGAACCGCCGGTGTCTGAACCGATAGCCAGTGGAGCCTGGAATGAAGCAACTGCTGAGCTCGATCCACCACCGGAACCACCAGGGATGCGGTCGAGGTCCCAAGGGTTGTGGCTTGGACCAAAGGCTGAGAATTCAGTGGATGAACCCATAGCGAACTCGTCAAGGTTGGTCTTGCCGAGAATTGGCATGCCCGCTGCGCGCAATTTGGCAACTACGGTCGCGTCGTACTGCGGAACCCATCCCTCAAGAATTTTGGAACCCGAGGTGGTCGGCGCGTCGGTGGTGGTCAGGTTGTCTTTGACTGCGATTGGAAGACCTGCCAGCGGGTGGAGTGGCTCACCAGCGGCACGTTTGCGGTCGATTTCAGCTGCAGTCGCCAGAGCCGACTCAGGCGAAACATGAAGGTACGAGTGCACGTCAGCGTCGACAGCGTTGGTGCGGTCGATGTGCGCCTGAGTCACCTCGACGGAAGAGACCTGCTTGCTGTTGAGCAGTTCAACCAGCTCGGATGCGTTTTTGCGAATCAAGTCAGACATTTTTACTCCTCGTCCAAAATTGCGTGGACGCGGAAGCGGCCGTCAGCGCTGTCTGGAGCACCCGAGAGCGCTTCGGCCTGGCTTAGCGAAGGTTCGATGACATCTTCGCGGAACACGTTGGCCATTGGAATTGGGTGGCTGGTGGCAGGAATGTCGCCCGCGACGGCCTTGTTGACGGTAGCCACTGAGTCGACGATCAGCGAGAGCTGCGAGGTCATTTTTTCGACCTCTTCGTCGGTGACCAAGATGCGTGCGAGACCGGCAAGGTGCCGCACGAGGTCAGGGGTGATTTCAGACATGAATCTCTCTCAAAACGATGGAGTTCGGATTAGCTAAAAGTCTACCTGTCGCGCGTTTCGGACATGTTTCGGGCGCGCGGGGGCCAGGATCGGCTGAGCGCGAGCCTCAGGCGTTGAGTCGGCGCAAGAACTCATCCTCGTCGATTACTTCGATGCCGAGCTCTTCGGCTTTCGCCAGTTTTGAACCTGCATTCGCACCAGCCACCACGAATGCGGTTTTTTTGGAAACGCTCGAAGCCGCCTTGCCGCCGTTAGAGATGATGGCCTCTTCGATTTCCTCTCGGGTGAATTGCTGCAGACTGCCGGTGGCGACAATTGAAAGCCCCGCGAATTTGCCGCCACCGCTGGCACCGGCACCAGGGCCGGCGTGACCAGGAATTTCGAGCAGGACGCCCGCTGAACGCCAGCGCTCAACGATTTCGCGATGCCAGTCGACGGCAATCCATTCCCTGATCGAGCCGGCAAGCGTCGGCCCCACACCGTCCACCTCAGCGAGCTCGGCTTCGGTCGCGGCGAAGATCGCATCCAACGAGCCAAAATGGGCGGCCAGAGCGCGGGCAGCAACCGGACCAACGTGACGAATCGACAACGCCACGATGATTCGCCAAAGAGGACGAGTCTTTGCTTCTTCCAGGTTTCGGAGCAATTTGAGCGCCACTTCGGCCGGAGAGCCGTCTTTCTTACGGAAGAACTCGACGACCTTGGGCTGCCCGAGTTCATCGAGCTTCGGCAGACCGGTGTCAGGGTCGAGCACGTACGCGCGAATCGGCAAGAGGTCTTCGAGCGTCAAATCGAATAGGTCGGCCTCAGTGCGCAGTGGGGCTGCTACACCATCGAGCGGTTGAGTTAGGGCGACGGCAGCAACGAAACCCAGCGCTTCGATGTCGAGCGCACCTCGAGAACCTAGGTAGGCGACGCGCTCTCGCAGCTGAGCCGGGCAGCCTGAAGCGTTTTGGCACCGCAGGTCAACATCGCCTTCGGAACTCGGGGCTAGAGCAGCCCCGCACTCTGGACAGTTGGAAGGCATGACAAATTCGCGCTCGGCACCTGTGCGCAACTCGATTACCGGACCCAGAATCTCGGGAATCACGTCGCCAGCCTTGCGCAACACCACGGTGTCACCAATCAGAACACCCTTGGCCTTGACCACATCTTGATTGTGCAAAGTTGCAAACTCAACAGTCGAACCCGCCACCTTGACGGGCGCAACCACCGCATACGGTGTTGCACGACCGGTGCGACCGATGCCGATGCGAATGTCGAGCAACTTCGTGTTGACCTGCTCTGGTGGGTATTTGTATGCGATCGCCCAGCGCGGAGCACGTGACGTGAATCCCAGCTCCCCCTGAATCTCAAGCGAATCGAGCTTGACCACAACGCCGTCGATTTCGTGTTCTAGCGAGTGGCGCTGAGCCGCAAATTCGTCGATGTAAGCCAACACCTCATCGACCGACTTGACCACTCGGTAGCGAGTCGAGGTCGGCAAACCCCAGCTTGAGAGCAGCTCATACACCTGGCTCTGGTTAGAAACTGGGACGCCCGTGCCGTCATTTGCCTGCCATGCGCCGATTCCGTGCACGAGCATTTGCAGCGGGCGCGAAGCGGTCACTGCCGGGTCTTTTTGACGCAGCGAACCGGAAGCCGAGTTGCGTGGATTCGCGAACGGGGCCTTGCCCTCGGCGATGAGTCCCTCGTTCAGGCGATTGAAGTCTTCGATGGCATAAAAAATTTCGCCGCGAACCTCGACAACGGCCGGATGACCACTGCCGACAAGCCTGTGCGGGATGCCACGAATAGTCAGCACGTTGGCCGTCACGTCTTCGCCGACCACGCCATCGCCACGGGTTGCTGCCTTGACCAACTCGCCATTTTCGAAACGCAGGTTGATGGCCAAACCGTCAATCTTGAGTTCGCAAAGATAATCGATTGCGCCCAACTCCGCCGAACGAAGTGCCCAATCCCGCAATTCTTCATGTGAAAAAACGTTGTCGAGTGACCACATGCGTTCAAGGTGTGGCGATGGTGAAAAAGTAGCGCTAGCCGAACCACCGACAGTTTGGGTTGGTGAATCCGAGGTGATTAGCTCTGGATGCCGCGCTTCAAGCAACTCAAGTTCGTGCACCAGCGCGTCATACTCTGCGTCACTGACCAAAACCGTGTTGCCCTCGTAATAAGCGGCGCGGAAGTGGTTGACCTGATCAACCAATTCTTGGTGACGGTTTTTGGCAGCCTCGAAATCACTCACGCGAAAAGCCTATGCCTGAGCACCGACAAGAACTACATGCGGATGACATTGACAAAAGTTAGTTGTGTTTTTCACAAATAAAATTGGTTTGCTAATGTGACAGGTAGCAAGGGGGAAACATGAATAAAACCAAAAGCTCAATCGGTGCTGCGATCTTTGTGGTGGGGTCAGTACTCGCGAGCCCGTCCGCTGCGTTGGCAGCCTCAAACTTCGAATCCTGCAGCGCAATGGCTGGCAGCAGTTACCTGTGCGTTGGATTTTCTGGTTATACGGGGACTGACCCCTACAACGTGAGTCGCTTCTCTACTATTGCCCAAGACGGAACGCGCCACAGTTGCACCTCGTATGCAGCATTTAGGCTTTTTTACAACAACAGCTATAACCCTGCGATATCGAATTTCGACTCTGCTCAATACTGGGCGAGCCAAGCAGTTGCGAACGCGGGGGCGACTCTATCGTTGATTCCTCAAGTTGGAGATGTGGCCTGGTGGGCTGCCACGCCAACGCTCTCACAGGGCCATGTCGCAATCGTAGACGCAATCACATACACCTCATCAGGCGCGATTTTTTCAATCCAGACGTCCGATGATAACGCCGGCCGCCAGGTGACCACTAGGAAGACCTTGTACCCCGGGGTCAACGCGGGCACAATAAAGTACCCAGACAAGTTCATTCGTTTTCCTGGATACCTAGCTGGAGGCGGTGGTGGAGGTCGTCCTCCAATTGCTCAAATCGGCACACTCTCTGGAACCGGAACGAATTAGTAGAAATGCGAGCGTTGACCGCGTTTCTGGCAGCCCTGATAGCTTTGACCTCGGTCCAAACCGATGCGTCGTCCAGTTCGCTGGCACGTAGTATTGATGCTCTTACGAACGAGGACTACCCGAACGTGGAAGTTCATGTTGCACCCCCAATTGATCAGACTTTGGTCGAACGTGGCCTTCCATGGAGTAGCGAGAGCCTTGGGTTTGCCCAGAAAATCATTTCAAGTCAGACAAAGTCGTTCGAAAAGGAAATTTCACGATTAGCCTCGTCAGGAGCTGAAACAGTGCTTGCGGTTTCGGATCCTCAGATACTCAGAGGTAAGCCTTACAAGGACGCATCACTGTATGTACGCAATCTGCATCCATGGCACCTAGAAGGATTGAATTCATCGGGGAAGGTAATCGGTCGCAGTCGACAGTTCCCGTCAGACACCCGAGATATGGGCAACTACTTGGTACGCCCCAAAAGCTCTCGTTGTTCGGTCAGGCTGAGCGCTTGGTGGAACCCCTTCGATTGGTTCACAAATGGAACCTGTGTCACGACTCAGGTTTCTGCCAGCGCATACCTTCGAGCCTCTCTTGCCACGGCCTTGAAGAAAGCAACCATTGAGGACTCTGGGAGTTGGCTGGTTCCACAAATTGACTACGCGCTCGCATCGAATTGCGAACTCACAGTTCGACACGACGAACTCTTTTGCGACGCCCTGACCCAAATTGTCGAGGGTCAGAGAAGCATCAAACTATCCGGAAAATCCAAGTTGGGCGGTTACTCGATCTCGGTCGACGTCGCTGCCCGGAAGGCGATCTACCGAGCTACAACTATTGACCAACGAGCCATAGCCAAGGGGGCTAAAGTGCTAGCAGGCGACAGTTACGTCAGTTTCTTCTGACGGAACAGCTGAGGCCGAAACCGTTCGGTCAATCGTAAATTGCCCCAAAACTCGCGTTCCGAGGTACACAACGGCGGTTTGCCCCGGCGCCACACCCATCAGCGGCGCATCCAATTGGACCAGCCACTCGCCATCAACGACTGCGGTTCGGCATGAGACCGGGTCAGCATGGGCGCGCACCTGCACCTCAGCGTCGAACCACTCGTGCGCATTTGCCTGAGGTGCACCACACCACGAAAAGCGACTCCCGGCTAATTCAACAACGGCTAGCGCAGCGTGTGAACCGACCACGACCTCGGAGGTTTTTGGCCGGATTGACAAGACATAGCGGGGTTTGCCATCGGGTGCCGGACGCCCCAGGTTCAGCCCCTTGCGCTGACCGACCGTGTAGGCCTCGGCTCCGTCGTGGGTCCCGAGGACGTTGCCTTCAGTGTCGACGATGTTTCCCGGGTGCAACTCAAGGTGCTCCCCCAACCAATCGCGGGTGTCACCCTCTGGAATGAAACAAATGTCGTATGAGTCCGGCTTGGCCGCAACAGCCAACCCTCGCGCTGCCGCCTCGGCGCGAATCTCATCCTTCGATGCCGATGCCCCAATCGGAAAGTATGCGTGCTTGAGCTGCTCGGCGGTCAAGACACCAAGCACATAACTCTGATCTTTGGCGTATGCGTTTGAGCGGTGAAGCTCCAACTCGCCCGAATCGCCGGTCAGAATTGTCGCGTAGTGACCGGTGCAGACCGCATCAAAACCGAGTGCCAGTGCCTTCTCGAGCAGGGCCGCAAACTTGATTCGCTCGTTGCAACGCATACAAGGATTCGGTGTGCGGCCGGCAGCGTATTCGGCCACAAAGTCATCGACAACTTCTTCTTTGAACCGCTCGCTGAAATCCCAGACGTAGTAAGGAATTCCAAGCTTGTTGGCTGCGCGCTGGGCATCCATCGAGTCTTCGATTGTGCAACAACCTCGTGAGCCGGTCCGAAGGGTTCCAGGCATTCGGCTGAGCGCCAAATGCACGCCTACGACTTCGTGCCCGGCTTCAACAGCACGCGCTGCGGCAACGGCAGAATCGACTCCACCAGACATCGCAGCGAGAACTTTCATTAGATAAGTTTAAGGCGCGAAAGTCAGAATTTTGGGGGTCCGATGTCAGCA
>JAGWTM010000040.1 GCA_028868975.1 Actinomycetales bacterium | reverse complement strand
ATTCGAGCGAGGGCATGCACAATCGGCCAAATCTTGATCCACGCACCAGCAGTCGCCAGGCCGATGGTGAGACGGTCTCTGCCCGCCAACATGGCTAAAACGACAAACGCATCCAGAGCGGCTGCGACGGCATCGATTCGGCCGATGGCAACCGGACCGAGAAGGGCGATGAACGTTAGCCAGTACGCGGCAGCGTGCCTACCGTTGACTCGGCGAGAAATCACCGCGACCGCAACAGTGTTCAGCAGGGCAACAAAGGTCAGCCAACCGAAGGTTGCGTCGCTCGAGATCAGATAAGCGAATGCCATCGGGACCAGAGCCAGTAAGGGGTACACACCCGGCTCATTGGTGCCGGGCCATTGATTTGTGGCTAGACCGCGGCCGGCCCAAGAGGAATAGAGCTCGACGTCGTTGAATGGAGCCATGCTGCTCATGTTGCTGCCAGCCCAACCGATGAACCAGTGAACCGCAAAACTTGCCACCACGAGAACCGCGGTTGGCAACCATTCGGCAACGCCAGCAAATTTCGAATTGCTCGACAGGTTAGGCATTGACATAACCGCCCTCGAGGATTTCCCCCACGAGTCCGCGCAAGGCTTCGGTGAGGTCAAGGGCCGCTATAGGCCCCGCGGTTCGAGCCAGATACGCCGATTGGGCATGCAGCCAAACGGCAAACTTGACGAGTTCAAAGAGGTCTGCGCCCGAGTTCGTTGCGGCCAAGGCCCCAATCAGGCCGGCCAGCACATCACCGGTGCCTGCGGTCGCCAATTCCGCCGGCGCTTCCTTTGCCCTCCAGTAAACATCGCCCGGACCCGCCACCACCGAGCGACTACCTTTGAGCAAAATGACCGCTCCGGTGAGATTGGCCAGCTGCTGGGCCACGCCGACGGCATCGGCCTCGACCTCAGCGCGGGTGGCTGAAATGCCGAGTCGGGCCAGCAACCGAACGGCCTCACCGGCATGCGGCGTGAGAATGCAATGGGGGCCTAAATATGCCAAGTCGATAAGTTGCAGCGCTCCGGCGTCGACAACCAGTGGCACCGAAGTTTCTTGGGCCAGAGCGGCAACCAGTTGCAAGGTGGATGTCGCCGAGTCGGCCACTTCAAGATCTGCAGGCACTCCGCTGCCGACAACCCAGGCATCACAGTTCGGCAGCGGACGAACGGAAATGTCTGCGGCGACCACCTCGGGTCGGGCGGCAATCACTTGCGCGCGTAACTCATCCACGCCTAGGAACCGGACCATCCCGACGCCGAAACGCATGGCTGCCGAAACGGAGAGAATGGCGGCTCCCGGGTAGTCGCGTGATCCGGTGAGGAAACCCACCACTCCTCGTGAGTACTTGTTATCAGCTGGTTCTGGCGCGTGCACGAAGTCGGCCCAGCCAGGCTCGAACGGAGCGTATGACGTTTGCGAACCCGAACCCGCATTTCGTTTCAGTGAACTCACATGATTACGCTAGCCCAACGTTTAGGCTGACGAGGTGACCATAACGAGAAACGTGCGTAAGGCTCAGATTGCTCTCTGGGCTTACTTTTTCTTCGGCGGCGGCGCGTACGCCTTTTGGGCGGTTCACGTGCCCGAATTTGAAGAGAAATTCGGTTTGTCCCACTCGCAAATAAGTTGGATTCTGATGCTTTTTGGCGTGGGTGCCTTTGGCGCGATGCAGGTGGTTGGACCGTTGATTGACCGGGTCGGGAGTCGAACCTACACCTGGCTCGGTGGAGCTTTTTTGGGTGTAGCTATTTCGGCTATGGGGATTGCAGAAAACCCAATCTGGCTCGCGGCAGCAGCCCTGGCCTTTGGTTTTTTCTGTGGCGGCATGGATGTGTCGATGAATGCCCACGCGGTCGAGGTTGAAAACCTGGTTGGCAAGCCGATCTTCACCACGTTTCACGCATTCTGGTCAATTGGTGGTTTGGTTTGCGCCGGCATCGGAAGCCTGACCCTTGCCGCTGGTTATCACGCCCCTCAAACCATGGTCGGCTACGGAATCGTAGTATTCGTGCTAGCTCTGGCGCTTCGTCTTTGGTTGTTGCCAAATAGCCCAAGCCACGTAACTTCCGACAAGAAAACGGCAAAGGATCAAACTGCCGACAACCGCCGCTTTCTGCCCTATGTGTTCATGCTTGGCTCACTCGCCACGGCTGCGGCAATCGGTGAGGCTGCCTCGATCGACTGGTCGCCGCTGCATCTCAAGACGGTTTTGGGGGCCAGTGAATCCTTGGCCGCCTTCGGTGTTTTTGCGGTCAGCCTGACGATGTCGATCATGAGGCTTGTCGGCGATCGGATTGTCGCGCGGTTCGATCGCATCTTCGTGATTCGCTGGGGTTCAGCTATTTCAGGCGTCGGTTACCTTGTTGCTCTGCTCAGTGACAACATCCCTCAATCGCTAATCGGCTGGGGGCTCGCGGGCGTAGGCGTATCCGCGGTCATTCCGCAATTCTTTGCGCTGGCCGGCAACGTCGGTAACCCGTCACATCAGGGTCGAAACATGGCAAAGGTGGTCGGCATGGTTTACGTGGGAATCATGGCTGGTCCGGCACTCATCGGCGCGCTCACCAACTGGCTCTCGCTGCAATACGCGTTGCTAACAGGTGTGGTCCTCTTCGGCTTGGTGTTCTTTGGTATGCCGTTTGCCACCAAGCTGCAACAAAAACTCAATCGGGAAGGCCAGTGATGAGTCATCGTGTTCAACTTTTCAGCCCACTGCGAGTGCGCGAACTCGAGACCAAGAATCGTGTATGGGTCGCACCCATGTGCATGTATTCCTGCGAAAACCGTGATGGTGTGGTGAATGAATTCCACCTGGTACATTACGGTTCAAGGTCAATCGGCGGTGCCGGGCTGGTTATGGTCGAGGCCACTGCGGTAGTGCCTGAAGGGCGAATTACCCCCTGGTGCGCCGGCATTTGGAACGACGAACAGGTAGTTGCTTGGCGTCGCGTGACCGACTCGATTCGGGCCGGTGGTGCAAAGTCGGCGATTCAGCTGGCCCACGCCGGCCGAAAGGCGTCCACCCATCGCGCCCAGAGCGGAAGCGGATCAGTCGACATCGCAGACGGCGGCTGGCAGACGGTTTCGGCGACCTCGGAGGCCTTCGAGGGTTATGCCGCGCCTCGCCAACTAACCACTCGCGAAGTTGAAGAACTGCCGGCTGCATTCGCTGCGGCAGCGGCGCGATCGGTTCGTGCCGGCTTTGACGCGATCGAAATTCACGCCGCGCACGGCTACCTTTTGCACCAATTCCTCTCACCGATTACCAACCGACGTGAAGATCAGTATGGCGGCTCGCTCGAAAACCGTGCTCGACTGCTTCTCGATGTGGTGAAAGCCATTCGCGAGGTAATCCCAAACGAAATGCCGCTCATGATTCGCTTCTCGGCGACCGACTATCGCGAGGACGGCTGGGATCAGGCTCAGACTGCAGAGGTTGCCCGTTGGGCAGCCGAGTTAGGCGCAGATCTCTTCGATATCTCGAGCGGTGGGTTGATTACCGGGGTCAAAATTCCATCGGGTCCTGGTTACCAGGTGCCGCTAGCCGAATTTGTGGCCGATCGGGTTGAACAGCCAGTTTCAGCCGTGGGTCAAATCACGGAGGCCGCCCAAGCCGAGGCAATTCTGCAGGCTGGTTTGGTCGATGTCATCATGCTCGCTAGAGCCGAGCTACGTGACCCATACTGGCCACTTCGCGCCGCCGCCGAGCTTGGTGCCGAGGTGGACTGGCCGATTCAGTACGTTCGAGGCATGTGGCCGAAGGGCTAGGCCCTTCGGGTTGCGTCTTTGACCTCGCCAACGAGTTCTTCGAGGATGTCTTCGAGGAACAGCACGCCGCGAACGCGTCCCTGTTCATCAAATGATTTGGCCATGTGAGCGTGAACGCGGCGCATGCTGGCAAGAGCGTCCTCTAGCTCCATGGTTGCCGGCAACGAAATAAGGGTGCGGATGCGCTTGGCCGGGAACGGTTCGTCGACCTCATCCTCGCGCAGGTCGAGGACATCCTTGAGGTGCAGGTAACCCACAATGTCGGCGTCTTCGTCGACCAGCGGGTAGCGCGAGAAACCGTATTTGGTGACGGCAGCCTCGACTTCGCGGGGCGTGCAGGTTTCGCTCAGGGCCACTAACTTCGCAGTCGGTACCGCAACATCCTCGACGCGCTTTTCGGTGAACTCAAAGGTGTTTGTGATGGTTCCCGAAAGGTCACTCAGAGCGCCTTCACGGGTCGAGTGCTCGACGATATCTTCGACCTGATCGAGGGTGTACGCGCTATTCGCCTCATCCTTGGCCCGGACGCCGAACAGGCGCAAGATGCCGTTGGCTGCGGTGTTGAGCCCGGCGACCACAGGCTTGATGGCGAGCGCGACGAAGTAAAGCACAGGCACGAGGATGAGTGCCGCGCGTTCCGGGACCGAGAACGAGATGTTTTTTGGAACCATCTCACCAATCACTACGTGCAGGAACGAAACAACCACGAGCGTGAATCCGAAGGCCACGCCTGAGGCAATCGAGTCGCTGAGGTGGATGGCATGCAACAGCGGTTCGAGCAGGTGATGAACGCTCGGCTCGACGATTACAAGGATCAGGAGCGAGCAAATGGTCACACCAATTTGAGTGGTAGCCAGCATCAAGGACACTCGTTCCATGGCCTTGATGGTGATTTTGGCCGGACGAGATCCGGCTTCCGCTCGCGGTTCTATTTGAGCGCGACGAGCCGAAATCACTGCAAATTCGGCAGCAACAAAAAAGCCGTTACCGAGGAGCAAAACAACGAACCAGAGCAGACCCGCGAGGTTAGCGTCCATTTTCACTCTCCCCAGCTGAGGCCGCCTCGATTATCTCGAGGTTGGTTGGTGAAAACCGCACGCGGTCGACGCGTCGACCGTCCATGCGCTCCACGCGCAAAATGCCATCCTCGATTTCGACCTCGTCACCGACCTGCGGAATGCGTCCGACCGAAGCCATGATGAAACCCGCAACCGTTTCATAAGAGCGGTCCGCCGGCACTTTGATGGCCATCTCGAGCAGTTCGTCTGGGCGAATCATTCCCGGGAACAAAACGGATGAGTTGCGACCGCGAGTGATGCCGGAGCGCGCGCGGTCATGTTCGTCGGCCAATTCACCGACCAATTCCTCGACCAGGTCTTCGAGAGTGACCAGACCGGCGGTGCCACCGTACTCATCAACTACGAGGGCCATTTGCAAGCCCTTGGCGCGAAGGTCGACCATCAAAGTTTCTAGACTCATGGTCTCAGGCACTCGAAGCGGCTCAACCATGATTGCGGTGACTGGCACATCCGCTCGTTTTTCACGCGGCACCGCAGCGGCTTGTTTCACGTGTGCCAGCCCGACCACATCATCACTGGAGCCATCGACAACCGGGAATCTTGAGTGACCGGACCGAATCGAAGCGGCAATCAAAGCCGCGACGGACGCCTCAGCGGGCACCGTGTGCATGCGCATGCGCGGGGTCATGGCATCGGCAGCGACAAGTTGGCTAAGCGCGAGCGTTTTGGTCAGCAGGGTCGCGGTTCCCTCGTCCAGTGAACCGAGGCTCGCTGATCGACGAACTAGCGAAGTGAGCTCCTCGGCCGAACGGCTCGAGCTCAGCTCCTCTTTGGGTTCAATGCCCAACGAACGAGTGATGGCGTTTCCGACGAGATTGAGCACCTTGATCGCCCACGAGAACAGCCACGTGAAAGCGAGCTGGAAATTGACCACAAATTTATTGACCTCGAGCGGTTTGGTGAGGGCCAGTTTTTTGGGCACCAGCTCACCAATCAGCGTCGAGAACAGCGTCGCAATGACCATGGTCGCAACCAGGCTCACACCTCGGGTCGCTCCCGTGGACAAGCCAATGCCACTGAGTGGTTTCTCAAGGAGCGAAGTGAGTGCTGGTTCAGCCAAAAATCCGGTCAGCATGGTGGTTAGCGTGATGCCTAGCTGCGCACCGGAAAGATGCGTGGATGTCTTTTTCAGCGCCCGAATTGACTGGCTGAGGCCGCTTTCGCCGCGCTCGGCGCGGGCCTCCAGTTCGCTTCGTTCGAGGTTCACAAGCGAAAACTCACTGGCAACGAAGATGCCAGTGGCGAGGGTCAACAATATGCCGCAACCGAGCAGCAGCCAGTCGCTCATCGAGCCGCCCCGCTCGGTCGACTATGACCCGAAACTGAAGTGTTCATAGATGCTCCAAGCATAACCCCGCCCCGTTCTTGGGTTTTGTCTGTCAATGCCTGTTTGCGGGCGTGTGGCCACTCTCGATTGGGTAGGCTTGGACTGCACTTTGAACGGACAAAGTGTTTATTTGGTCACGCCCAAGACAAAAAGGTGGTCTGAAGTGTCGAACGACAACGAAGAATTTGGAGCGAACGACTGGCTCGTCGCAGAAATGTACGAGCAGTACAAGGCAAATCCAGATTCCGTTGACAAGGCCTGGTGGCCAATCCTCGAGCGCTACGAAGCCGGCAGCACTGCCGCCGCAGCACCGCAGACCTCCACTCCAGTTATCCCAGCTGCACCGGTCACGGCCACTACCCCGGTAGCACCAGTCGCACCCGCAGCACCGGCCGCCCCCGCAGCCCCCGTCGCGGCGGCAACTGACGGACAACTCGTAGCCAAGACCACCCGCATCGAGCCAAAGCCTCAACCTATTCCAGCGCAGGCGCCCGCTACCGGACTTATCGAAACCATTGAGGCCGATGACGAGGCTGAAGATCAGGTAACCATCCTGAAGGGCATGCAGAAGGCGCTCGCATCAAACATGGATGCGTCAATCGAGGTTCCGACCGCCACCTCGGTGCGTGCAGTCCCAGCGAAACTCATGATTGACAACCGAATCGTGATCAACTCTCACCTCGCTCGCACCCGCGGTGGCAAGGTCTCGTTCACGCACATCCTCGGTTTCGCGATTATCCGCGCGCTCAAGGAGTTCCCAAGCCAGAACGTCTACTACGACGAGATCGACGGCAAGCCTGCGGTCGTGGCACCGGCGAACATCAACTTCGGCTTGGCAATCGACATCCCTAAAGAAGATGGTTCACGTGCGCTGCTCGTCCCAAACATTAAGCGCGCACAGCGCCTCAACTTTGCCGAGTACTTGGCCGCCTATGAAGACCTGGTCAAGCGCGCTCGTGCTAACAAGCTGACCGCCACCGACTTTGCCGGTTCGACCATCTCGCTAACCAACCCGGGCGGCATCGGAACCGTTCACTCGGTTCCACGCCTAATGAAGGGACAGGGTTCAATCATCGGCGCCGGTGCGCTTGATTACCCAGCCGAATTCCAGGGCATGAGCGAGGAGCACCTGAACAAGCTCGGTGTCAGCAAGATCATGCACCTCACCAGCACCTATGACCACCGCGTCATCCAGGGTGCTGGTTCGGGAGAATTCCTGAAGAAGGTTCACGAGCTACTGCTCGGCGAGCGCGGTTTCTACGACGAGATTTTTGAGTCGCTGCGCATTCCTTACGAGCCAGTTCGTTGGGCGACCGACTTCGACCGCAATGAGTCGGACGACCGCTCGAAGGAAACCCGCATCCAGGAATTCATCAATTCTTACCGAGTGCGCGGTCACCTGATCGCCGACATCGATCCACTCGAGTTCAAGATGCGCTCACACCCTGACTTGGATATTCGATTCCACGGTCTGAGCCTCTGGGACCTCGACCGCACCTTCAAGACCGGCGGTTTTGGTGGCAAGCCAAAGATGCAATTCCGCGAAATCTACAAGATTTTGCGCGACTCGTACTGCCGCTCGGTCGGTGTGGAGTACATGCACATCCAAGACCCTGCACAGCGTCAGTGGTTCCAGGAAAAGCTCGAGCGTCCATACGTGAAACCGACCCGCGAAGAGCAGTTGAACATTCTCGAACAGCTCAACAAGGCCGAAGCCTTTGAGACATTCCTGCAGACCAAGTTTGTTGGTCAGAAGCGCTTCTCGCTCGAGGGTGGCGAATCGACCATTGCAGCATTGGATGAGATCCTGCAGTTGGCCGCCAACTCGGGCCTCGAGGAAGTCGCTATCGGTATGGCCCACCGCGGTCGCCTGAACGTTCTCACCAACGTTGCTGGCAAGACTTACGGCCAGGTGTTCAAGGAATTCGAAGGCAACACTGACACCAAGACGGTTCAGGGTTCGGGTGACGTGAAGTACCACTTGGGAACCGAGGGCACCTTCACCAACCTCGAAGGCAAGCAGGTCAAGGTCTCGCTGGCAGCCAACCCTTCTCACCTCGAGGCGGTCAACCCGGTCCTCGAGGGCATCGTGCGCGCCAAGCTTGACCGAACCGATTCAATTCCGAAAGACACCTACCCGGTCCTACCGGTATTGATTCACGGTGACGCAGCCTTCGCCGGACAGGGCATCGTTCCAGAAGTCTTGAACATGTCTCAGCTGCGCGGTTACAAGGTCGGCGGCACCATCAACATCATCATCAACAACCAGGTCGGATTCACCACCCCGCCTTCGGAGTCGCGTTCAACGGTTTACTCGTCCGATGTGGCCAAGGGCATTCAGGCCCCGATCTTCCACGTCAACGGTGACGACCCAGAAGCGGTGGTACGCGTTGCTCAGCTCGCGTTTGAGTTCCGCCAGGAGTTCAAGAAGGACGTCGTAATCGACCTCGTTTGCTACCGTCGCCGCGGTCACAACGAGGGTGACGACCCATCAATGACTCAACCGCTGATGTACAACCTCATCGAGGCTAAGCGTTCCGTTCGCACTCTCTACCTAGAGTCGCTGGTTGGTCGCGGAGACATCACTCGTGAAGAGTTTGAGGCAGCCAACACGGGCTTCCAGAACCGTCTTGAGAATGCCTTCACCGAGGTGCACGAGGCCATGACTAAGCCGGCTGAGCTCCAGCCACGCCCGGCAGGCATCGGCACTACCGCGAGTGACCACCCAACCATCGCACGCGAAACCGCAATCTCTCGAGAGCTGGTTGAGCGCATCGGAAACGCACACGGCAACCAGCCAGCCGGGTTCAACGTGCACCCTAAGCTTCAGCAGCTTCTTGCCAAGCGCGTCGAAATGTCGCGCGAGGGTGGCATCGACTGGGGCTTCGGTGAGCTGTTGGCTCTCGGCTCGCTGCTGGTCGAAGGCAAACCGGTTCGTTTCGCCGGCCAGGACGCCCGTCGCGGCACATTCGTGCAGCGTCATGCCGTGTTCCACGACCGCGAAAACGGTCAAGAATGGATGCCGCTGCGCAACCTGAGCGAGGATCAGGCCAAGTTCTACATCTATGACTCGCTTCTCTCGGAGTACGCAGCCATGGGTTACGAATACGGCTACTCGGTCGAGAACGCCAACGCGCTCGTGCTCTGGGAGGCCCAGTTCGGTGACTTCGCCAATGGAGCCCAGACCATCATCGACGAGTTCATCTCGTCGGCAGAACAGAAGTGGGGCCAGCACTCATCCGTGGTTCTGCTGTTGCCACACGGTTACGAGGGACAGGGTCCTGACCACTCGTCGGCTCGTATCGAGCGCTACCTGCAGCTTTGCGCCCAGAACAACATGACCGTGGCTCAGCCTTCGACTCCGGCATCGCACTTCCACCTGCTGCGTCGACAGGCTTACACCACACCTCGTCGCCCGCTCGTGGTCTTCACCCCGAAGTCGATGCTGCGCCTCAAGGCAGCTTCATCAGCCGTCGAGGACTTCACCACCGGTGAGTTCCGTCCGGTTATCACGGATGAGCAAGGGCTCGACAAGTCAAAGGTCAAGCGTGTTCTGTTCTGCTCGGGCAAGGTCTACTGGGACCTCCTGGCCGAATCGCAGAAGCGCGGAACCGGCGACACCGCAATCGTGCGTGTTGAGCAGCTGTACCCGACCCCAGTGGATGAGATCAAGGCGGCTTACGCCGAATACCCGGGCGCAGAGCTTTACTGGGTTCAGGATGAGCCAGCCAACCAGGGACCTTGGACCTACATCGGCCTGTTCCTGCCTCGCTACATGGACGGTCAGGTTGCCAAGTTGGTTTCGCGACCAGCGAGTGCATCGCCGGCAACTGGTTCGGCTAAGCAGCACGCGGCTGAGCAGGCCGACCTCATCGCTCGAGCCTTCAACTAGTCCGAGGCAACCGAAGTCATGGAATCGGAGTCGAGGCGCGATGTTCGCATTGTTGTCCTCGGCGACACCCTGATAACGGCTGCCGGTGATCCGAAGGGCATGGGTTGGCTGGGTCGCGTCATAGCCAAAACGCCCGCTCAAGAACCTCGAATCGACTTTTACCAGCTTGCTGCGCCTGACGAAACAAGCACAATGCTGCTCGATCGCTGGAGTTCAGAGGTGAGCCGCCGATTTAGCCCGGAAACCGAGAATCGCTTGGTGATCGCGCTAAACAATCTCGACCCGGCAGCTGGAGTGTCCATCTCACGCAGTCGCCTGAATTTGGCGACCATGCTCGATGATTCGACCAAGTCCGGAGTGAAGTGTTTTGTGGTCGGGCCGACTCCCCCGCGCAATCCTGCGCTCAATCGTGAAATCGAACACCTGGCTTCAGGTTACGAAGATGTTGCGGCCCGTCGCGGCATCCCGTTTGTTGATTGTTTTAGACCGCTCGTCGAACACGAGGGTTGGAACGAGGAAATCGCCAACTCAGCCCATGGATTGCCCGGCCAGGTAGGCCACGGCCTCCTCGCTTGGCTGGTGCTCAACCGCGGGTGGTATCAGTGGCTGGAGATTCCCGAAGCTCTGTGATCTGAGCCGGTTTTAGTGCTCGCCGCCAGCCGCGATTGACCTAATTTTGGTCAGGATGCGATCCACGGTAGCCTCGGTTGGTTCATCGCCGGCACAGGCCTCCTGAAGAACGCTGTTGACCAGCGCCTCCATGTCATAGTGCGATTCGCAGTGGTCGCAGTTTGCGATGTGGGCGGTAATTTCCTGGGCTTCAGCTTCGCTTAGCGAATTGTGCAGGTACTCGTGTACGTGCTGCTGGGTTTCTTGGCAGTCCATGATCTTGCTCCTCTCTGTTCCGTGTTTCTAGTCTTCGCTCGAGCCGTCTTGAAGGATTCCTTCTTGACGCGCGTAGTTCTCGAGCAGTTGTCGCAATTGCTTTTTGCCTCTAAACAGTCGGGTGCCGACCGTGTTCGAGTTGATACCGAGAATCTCTGCGATTTCGGCATACGTGTATTCGGCGATGATTGCGTAATACACAACCTCGCGAAATTCTTCCGAGAGCTGCGAGAGCGCCTCTTTTACGACACTCGCCGGCATGCTCTTGATGGCTTCGGCCTCAGCCGACTGGCTTGGCATTGCGGTGAGCGACTCTGCCTCGCCGATTTGCCAATCTTCCATCTCTTCCAGACCGCGCTGGGCCTTGTCCTTGTTTGACTTGGCCCACATGTTTCGAGCCGTGTTGAGCATGATCATGCGCAACCAAGCCTTCAGGTCAGTGCCCTGTTCGAACTGGTGAAAGGCACGAAATGCCTTCATGTATGTGTCTTGCAGCAGGTCCTCGGCATCCGACTGTTTGTAGTCCATACGCATCAACGCAGTTCGATACATCTCGGACATCAGCGGAATCGCTTGTTCCTCAAAAAGACGGTTTAGATCTTCGCGATCTTTAGCTTGGCTCATCGGTTCTGAGTGTAGTGCGAGCGACATCAAACGGCTCCTTCGCCAGACTGCTGGTAGTTTTATAACCAATGACAAGCACCGGTAATTCCCCAGCAGAGAGCGCAACTTGGGCCGCCCCAATCGCGTCCGCACCCATTTCAGCGACCGTCGCGCTTCCCGGTTCAAAATCACTCACCAACCGTGAACTTGCCTTGAGCGCTCTGGCAGATGCCCCAACTCTGTTGACTGCTCCCCTGCATTCGCGCGACAGCAAGCTGATGATCGAGGCGCTTCGCGCTCTTGGCACCCAGGTGGATGTGCTCGACAACGGTGACATCTTGGTGACACCGCACGCTTTCGAGCGTGAGGCCTCCATCGACTGCGGCCTTGCCGGCACCGTCATGCGTTTTGTGCCTCCGATGGCGGCTCTCAGCTCTGCCAACGTCACCTTTGACGGCGATGAGGCGGCGCGCCGACGCCCAATGCACACCACGATTGAGTCACTTCGAGCGCTCGGGGTTCAGGTGTATGACAATGGCGCCAGGGCCCTACCGTTTACGGTTCACGGCACCGGTTCGATTGAGGGTGGCGAGGTCACTATTGACGCGAGCGCGTCTTCGCAGTTTGTCTCTGGCCTGCTTCTCAGCGCGGCTCGATTCGAACGCGGTCTGACCCTCAGGCACGCCGGTGAGCACTTGCCCTCGATGCCTCACATCGAGATGACTCTGGATTGCTTGGCCAAGCGCGGCGTCACCGTTTTCACGCCTGAGACCGCGGTTTGGCGCGTCGAGCCCGGTCAGATTTCGGGTGGAGAGTTTGCAATTGAGCCAGACCTGTCTAACGCTGGTCCATTTCTGGCTGCAGCGAT
>JAGWTM010000004.1 GCA_028868975.1 Actinomycetales bacterium | reverse complement strand
ACCAGAATCGGCTTGCCTGCTCGCAACGCATCCAGGGCTTCTTCAATCGTTGAAAGCTGCATTAGATGTGTCCGTTTCTTGCCTCAAGCAGGCGTTCGATGTGTTTAGCCATGACATCGACTTCGATGTTGACCTTGTCGCCGACTCGCTTCGAGCCGAGAGTGGTTAGTCGCAGAGTTTCTGGAATCAGGCTGACTCCAACGAAGTCATCGCTCAGTTCGTTCACGGTGAGCGAGACGCCATCGATGGTGATCGAACCCTTCAGCACCACGTAACGGCTCAGTTCGACCGGAATCTGGACTCGTACCCATTCCCAGTTGTCACTTGGTTCACGGCTGATGATCTCACCAACGCCGTCAACGTGGCCCTGCACCACGTGACCGCCAAATCGGGTTGCCGCGTTCATAGCGCGCTCGAGGTTCACCGGGTCGCCGACGTTCAGGTTGCCGAGCGCGGTGCGGTTCAGGGTTTCGCGCATGACGTCTGCGGTGAAAGTGTCTCCGTCGATTTCAATCGCGGTCAGGCAGACGCCGTTGACGCTGATCGAGTCGCCGCGGTTGGCATCGCTGACCGCTAGCGGACCCTCGATGGTTAGCCGAATCGCATCTGTTTGCGGTTCGATAGCGGCAACTCGTCCAAGTTCTTCGATAATTCCGGTGAACATTAGTTCTCGCTTTCGGTGTTGCTATCGGTTGGTATGCGCAGAGCGCGAAGCATGATGTCGTTACCCAGACGTTGATGTTCGACGAGCCGAAGGTGGTGCGCGTCGCCGATGTTTGGCACCCCGATGTCGCGCAGAGCGCTTTGGCCTCCGCCAAGTAACATCGGTGCCACATACACGATGACCTCGTCGAAGAGTCCGAGCCTGGCAAATTCGCTCGCCACGGTCGGGCCACCCTCGACCCATACTCGGCGCACGCCGCGATCGAAGAGTTCGTGCAGCGCAGCCTTGATGTCTCGGGTGGCTAGCTGAACGGTTTCGGCGGCGTCATTGAACACACGAGCGGTGCTCGGCAAGTCGCGCTCGCCGAGGATGACCCGCAGCGGCTGGTGTTCGTAGTAACTGCCGTCTGCGTAGCGAGCGGTAAGTTCGGCGTCGTCGGCGATGATGGTGCCGGTGCCGGCAAGGATGGCGTCTTGGCGTGAGCGCCTAAAGTGTGAATCCTGGCGCGATTCAGGCCCGCTGATCCATTTGCTGCTGCCATCATCGGCTGCGGTTCGGCCGTCCAAACTGGCGGCCCACTTGAGGGTCACGTGTGGTCGACCAAGGCGGATCGAGTTGGCCCAGGGGCGAATTAGCTCATCCGCGTGATCGACAAGCAGTGAACCGTAGGTTTCGATGCCGGCATTTCGGAGGGTTTCGGCTCCTCCTGCCGAGGCGACGCCGGGGTCGCTCGATGCATATACGACTCGTTCGATGCCGGCCGCGATGAGCGCCTGGGCACATGGGCCAGTTTTGCCGGTGTGGTTGCAAGGTTCGAGGGTGACCACCGCGGTGCAACCGGCCGGCAGTCGACCACCGGATGCGTTTGTCGCGGCCTCGAGCGCCATTACTTCGGCGTGTGGAGTGCCGGAACCCTTGTGCCAGCCTTCGCCGATGATGCGGTTTTTGGCGTCAAGAATGACGGCGCCGACCTGCGGGTTCACGCCCCAGGCAGGGCCGTTCTCGGCTAGCACGAGCGCGCGATGCATCGCTTCGTCGTACTGCTGCGGGTTGAGCATTTGTGCCCTTCACTCGACCTCTGGACAATCGGTGGATTGCCAGGCAACGAGCGCCAGGGGCGACAGGAGGCCTCGGCCGCTAGGCGACGAGGCTGCGCGGCAGCCTAAGGAACACGCTTGCGCGCGAACAAAGCTGCCGTCGATTCTTCTCCCATCCGGACTTTAACCGTCGGTGCTGGAATTTCACCAGCTCAACCGCCGCCTGTTCAACCCGATTCGAAAGAGATTTCGGCTCGGGCATCGAAGCGTCGGGTCGCGGACTCTCACCGCCGGCTCAGATTTTCACTGACCCCGAAGAACTTGTTGCCCCACTATTGTCCCACGGGATGCGCGGCGCATCCAACCCTCGCAGGATGCTCTCAGCGAACGCGGGTTTAGAACCAGCGTTCGACGTTGCGAAAAACTAGCTCAACGAAAGTCATTTCAGCCCAGTTGAACCACTCTCTGGTGAAATTCTCGGCATTGTCTTTGTCAACCGACTCGTGAATGTGCAGATCGGCGGTAACTGACTGGGCAATGGCGGTCTCGCACTCGATGGCCTCGGAAGCAGTTTCCGCAGTAATCCCCTGAACCGCAACTGCCAACGGCCAGACGCGTCCTTGCCCGGTGTGTGGGCTGCCTATGCCAGACAGCTTGGTGCCAGAGAAAAACCAGGGGTTGCTGCTGCTCAGAGCAAATTGGCGCGTGGCCGAATAGGCTCCCGGGTTTTGAGCCGTGAACATCGGTATCGACAACAGACTTGGGTAATTGGCGTCATCCATCAGGACGTGATTGCCGAGTCCGTCGACCTCGTAGGCCAGGATGTCATGCTGCTCGAGTCGAACAATCGCGAATTGCTCAATACCCCGTTCGATTTTGGAAGCCAAGGCCAACGATCGGCTCGCGAGACTGGGTCGCAATCCGTTCGCCCGCTCAGCCAGGCGTTTCAAGACTTCCACAGCGTGCAGGTTTGCTGGAATGTTGAAAGGGAGCACACAGGCATCGTCGCTTGGCCTGAAAGCGCTCCAAATCAAGCCGCAATTCGCGAACTCGGCACCGCGGCCACCGTTGGATAGATGGTCGTGATCCGGGGCGCCTTCGCGCCAGAAGTTATAAGACTTAGGGTCATGCTCGGTCTCAGCGGCCAAAACATCGACAAGCGCATCGGCAAGTGACCACCACTGTGTATCGAGATGCGATGAGGACTCAATTTTGTCGGCTAGATCTAACGAGAGCTGAAGGAAGCCCGTTACTGAATCAAGTTCCCACTTGCGTTCGAATACCCACAGGGATTGATCCTCGAAATCCTTATGCCAACACCTTCCATTTGGTTCGATGTTGAAGGCATTCGCATACGGGTCGATGGTTAGGAATTGAACCTGTGCCTTGATCACGCCCTCAATCAGCGTCAAGATGAACGGGTCATCGGCAAACCGAATGAGGGGCCATACCTGCCAACTGGAATCACGAATCCACATCGCCGGAATATCGCCCGTTTGAACGAACACCGAACCATCGGGTCTATCAATGCAGGCGTGCTGAAAAAGATTTACGAGCGCTTTGGTTGCAATCGAGCGAGATAAATCAGGAGCCTTGTCGAGGTAGTCCCGAATGCCCAGAGGTAATTCGAAGGCTGCTTTTGCCTTCATGGCCTCATGCCTTGATGAAGCCGATGCGGTCATAGACCTTAGCCAAGGTTTGCTCAGCAACCTCGTTAGCCTTTTCGGCGCCCTTCGCCAGCAACCGATCGAGTTCGGCCGGATCACTGAGTAACTCCTCGGCTCGGTTGCGAATCGGCTCGATGCGCGACAAAACTACCTCGACCAATTCACCCTTCAGCGCGCCGTAGCCGGCACCTTCAAACCGTTCCTCGAGGGATTCGATGCTCTCACCGGTGATTGCCGAGTAGATGCCGAGCAGGTTTGAGACTCCCGGCTTGTTCTCGCGGTCAAAGCGGATGGTGCCGTCGAGGTCGGTCACCGCAGACTTGATCTTTTTTGTGATCACTGAGCTGTCATCCATGATGTTGACGAGTCCCTTTGGGTCGCCTGACTTTGACATCTTTGCGGTCGGGTTTTGAAGGTCGTAAATCTTGGCTGTCTCTTTCAGAATCACAGCCTCGGGAATTACAAAAGTTTCACCGAAACGACTGTTGAACCGAGTGGCCAGGTCTCGGGTCAGTTCGAGGTGTTGGCGCTGATCTTCGCCAACCGGAACCGCCTTTGGTTGGTAGAGCAAAATGTCCGCCGCCTGAAGAACCGGGTAGGTGAACAATCCAACGGATGCGTTCTCGGTGCCACCCTTTTGAGTCTTGTCTTTGAACTGGGTCATGCGTCCGGCTTCGCCAAAACCGGTAATGCAATTCAGAACCCAGGCCAGTTGCGCATGGGCCGGAACATGCGATTGCACGAACAGGGCCGACTTCTCAGGGTCGATTCCGGCCGCGAGGTACTGGGCCGCGGTGATCCGGGTGTTCTGACGCAGCTGCGCCGGTTCCTGCGGAACGGTGATCGCGTGAAGATCAACGACACAGTAGAAAGCGTTGTAGTCATCCTGCATTTTGGTCCAGTTGACCAGCGCACCAAGGTAGTTTCCGAGGTGAAGTGAGCCGGCAGACGGCTGCATTCCGCTGAGCAGGTTTGGCTTTGTCATGGGAACAGTTTAAAGGTCGTAGTCGACGCTGACCGGAGAGTGGTCGGTCCAGCGGGTGTCATACGAAGGTGCACGGTGCACGGTGTAGTTCTTGGCGCCGGCAGCCAACTTCGGAGTGGCCAGGTGGTAATCGATGCGCCAACCGGCATCGGTATCAAAGGCTTGACCGCGGAACGACCACCAGGTGTAAGGGCCAGGCACATCCGGGTGCGCGGCTCGACCAACGTCGATCCAACCCTGCTCATTCATGAGCGCATCAAAGTAAGCGCGTTCCTCGGGCAGGAAGCCCGCATTCTTGAGGTTGCCCTTCCAATTCTTGATGTCCAACTCGGTGTGGCCCACGTTGAGATCGCCGACCACGACCACGTGACGACCAGAAGCAATCAACTCGGCCATCCGATCTTTCATGGCATCTAGAAATTTGTATTTTTCGACCTGCTTCGGGGTGTCTACCTCGCCCGAGTGCACGTAGGTGCTGATTACCGTGAGGTTTTTGCCATCGATTTCGAAGTCGACCTCTAGCCATCGACCTGCGCTGTCGAACTCATCTGGTCCCAGGGTGG
This sequence comes from Actinomycetales bacterium, assembly GCA_028868975.1. Classification (GTDB taxonomy): domain Bacteria; phylum Actinomycetota; class Actinomycetes; order Actinomycetales; family Microbacteriaceae; genus Rhodoluna. The sequence goes on along the minus strand of JAGWTM010000004.1, from coordinate 46,272 downwards.
TGCGGTGCGCTAGCGGAGCAACGCGACTGAGAACTGCAACTCCGGCGCGTCCCTTGGCGGATGCCGCATCGTGCAGGATGTGCCACTGAGCGCCATCGGTATAGGCGCTTTCAGTGGTCGCAAAGAGCTCTTCCAGATCTTTGGTTTCGGCACGCACTTCTTGCAACGCCACGATCTGTGGTTTGTGCTCGGTGATCCAGTCGGCCATGCCTTTTCTAAAGGCGGCACGAACTCCGTTGACGTTGATGGTAACGACATTGACTGACATGCGCTCAAGTGTAAGCCGATTGGCGCGGTGGCACCCGAGCCTAGACTTGAGTAATGGCGAAGCGCGTGTTGGTGGGAGCCGGTGTCGGCACCGGAGTGACCTACGGGCCAGCTTTTGTGCTAACCAAACCCGGCCAGAGCGTGAGTGAGCTAACCACCCCGCTCGCCCGATTGACCCTCGGCGCTATGCGCGAAAAACTCGATGCGGTAGCCGAGAAACTTGAGTCGGACGCGGTCTCATCCACAGCCGCCGAGGTGATGCAGGCGCTCGCCATGATTTTGCGCGACCCGATGCTCTTTGACGAGATAAAGGCGCATTTATCGGAAGGCTCACCGGCGGCCCGGGCCGTTCGCGGTGCGTTCAAGAAGTTTGCGAGAAAACTCACCGAGCTTGGCGGCTATTTTGCCGAACGTGCCGGCGATTTGGATGCGCTCGCCGACCGAGTGATTGCCGAAATCGAGGGAGTTGCTGAACCCGAGTTTCCGACGGAGCCTTTCGTTTTGGTTGCCGAAGCGCTGTCACCGGTCGACGCCGCAAAGCTCAGCCGCGACCGAGTGCTGGGAGTCATCACAATCGAGGGCACAGCCACCTCACACTCGGCGATCATCGCCCGCGCGGCTAACCTTCCGACCGTGATGGGGGCCATCGGCGCAGGCATAATTCGAACCGGCGATGCTTTGCTGGTTGATGCGACCAGCGGGCAGGTGTTTGTTGAACCGACTGCGGATGAGCTCGAGTACTACCGCAGAGCGTCAATCCCGAGGCACACCACGGGCGAGGACTGGAATGAACTTAATGCCGAATTGCCGGTCAAGTTGTATGCGAATTTGGGCTCAAGTTTCGAAGGCGCGGCCGCCCTCAAGGCTGGCGCTCAGGGTGTTGGCCTGTTCCGGACCGAGCTTTTGTATTTGGGGCGGTTGAAGCCACCAACGTTTGACTCGCAGGTTTTTGAATACATCAAGCTCGTGGCCCGTTTCCCGGGCAAACGAGTAATCGCCCGTGTGCTGGATCTGGACCTCGACAAACCGCTTCCGTTTCTGCGCGAGGCCGGAACTGGTCGTTACGCCAATCGTGGACTCCAGGTTCTGCTAGCCAATCGCGAGGTGCTTGAAACGCAGCTATCAGCGCTGGCTCAAGCCGGTCGGACCTACACCCAGACCGAGTTGTGGGTGATGGCGCCGATGGTGCTGAACGTCACCGAGGCACGTGAATTCGTTGAGCTAGCTCACTCGGTCGGTCTTGGTGTGCCGGCTAGCCAAGGGGGAGTCGCCAACAGTCGCGTTGGGGTGATGATTGAGGTTCCAGAAATGACTGAGGTGGCAGTTCTGGATGAGCTTCTCGACGTGGTCGACTTCGTGAGCATCGGCACCAACGACCTGACCCAGTACGTTCTAGGTGCCTCGCGTCACGAACCCGCCCGCGATGGCCGCACACCGTCGATTGCCGATGCTCGCCAACCCGAGGTCATGGCGGCTATCGAGCGGGTTATCGCCGCCGCGAATCGAAAAGGCAAACCGGTGAGTGTTTGCGGTGAGGCCGCCGCCGATCCGACTACTGCAAAGCACCTAATCGAGCTAGGCGTCGATAGCCTGTCGGCTTCGCCCGCGCTATTGCCGCAACTGCGGATGACCCTGCTGGCCGACGCATTCGGCTTCTAAGTTAGGCGCAGCCTTCTGCGCAGAAATCTAGAAAGTGACCCGCACCGAGCCGGCTGCGACGGCAACCTTGATTTTGGCCAGCCCAACATTGGCTGGACCACCGGTTGGGGCACCGCTGTCAGAGCTGAAAGTTGCACCGTGGCAGTTGCACACCAGGTTGGTTCCGCTCATGCCGGATAGCTGGCAGCCTGCGTGTGTGCAGGTCGGATCAAAGGCGCGAAACACACCCTTTTTAGGCTGAGTAATCAGGATGCTGCGACCACCGACCTTGGCTAGGTATGCGCCCTTGACCGGCACTTTTGACGTCTTACACGCGACGTAGGTCTTAGCTGCGGCATTAGCCGCTTCGCTTGCCGTAGCGAGCCCGATGCTGCCAAGAAAAGCGCCAAAAGCCGCCAGCGCTTTGCGTCGCGTGAGGTCGGCGCGGTTTGGTCTTTCGGCTTCGCCGTGTTGTGAGCAGTTGCTGCAGGCGTGTGCGGTATCAGTCATGGTCTCAGGTTAACTCCGCGGCCGACTTGAAAGTTCCGGACGGCGAGGACTGTCAGAAAATCCCCAGTTTGTGGTCAGCATCGGTCAAAAAGAAACCGCAGACCCGGTCGGATCTGCGGTTTTGAATATGCTGTGCCTAAAGTGCAAGCGCTTCGAGAAAGCCTACGGCTTTCCGCGAAGAATAGCCTGAACCATGCAGTCCCTGTCCTCAACGCGATAACCTCGCGTTTCGGGCAGGCGTCGGTGAAGCGGCTATCTGGTGGCATGCCTTACGGCTTGCCACGCAGGATGGCCTGCTTCACCTCCGCAATAGCCTTCGTCACCTGAATGCCTCGAGGGCAGGCCTCGGTGCAGTTGAAGGTGGTGCGGCAGCGCCACACGCCCTCTTTGTCGTTCAAGATGTCGATGCGAACATCGGCAGCTTCGTCACGTGAGTCGAAGATGAAGCGGTGAGCGTTCACGATTGCGGCTGGGCCGAAGTACTGTCCGTCGGTCCAGAACACTGGGCACGAGGTGGTGCAAGCGGCGCAAAGGATGCACTTGGTGGTGTCATCGAAGCGCTCGCGGTCCTCAGGGCTCTGCAGGCGTTCCTTGTCTGGGTTGTCGCTGGCGATCAAGAACGGCTTGATGTCGCGGTAGGCCTGATAGAACGGGTTCATGTCGACGACCAGGTCCTTCTCGACGGTGAGACCCTTGATTGGCTCAACGTAGATTGGCTGGGTGATGTCGAGGTCCTTGATCAGGGTCTTGCAGGCGAGGCGGTTGCGACCGTTGATGCGCATAGCGTCTGAACCACAAACACCGTGAGCACATGAACGACGGAAGGTCAGCGAACCGTCAACCTCCCACTTGATTTTGTGCAACGCATCCAGGACGCGGTCGGTGCCGTGAACCTGCACGTCAAAGTCCTGCCAGCGGGCTTCTTCGCCGCTCTCTGGGTCGAATCGGCGCACGAACAGGGTCACAGTGAACGACGGAACTACGCCGATCTCAGTTGCTGCAGTTGCGGTAGCCATTAGTACTTACGCTCCATCGGCTGGTAGTTGGTGATGGTGACTGGCTTCCAGTCAACCTTGATGTTGTCACCAGGCTTCTTGACCTTTTTATCGGTCAGGTACGCCATTGAGTGAACCATGAACTTCTTGTCGTTGCGGTCTGGGTAGTCCTCACGGAAGTGACCACCGCGGCTTTCGCGACGCTCGAGTGCCGTGTAAGCGAGCACCTCGGCAAGGTCGAGCAGGAATCCGAGTTCGATTGCCTCGAGCAGGTCGGTGTTGAAGCGCTGCCCCTTGTCTTGAACCGAAATGTGCTCGTAGCGCTCGCGCAGTTCTGCGATCTTGGCTAGCGCCTCGTTCAGCGACTCCTCGGTGCGGTACACCTGGGCGTTCTTGTCCATGGTGTCCTGCAGCTCCTTGCGAAGCACGGCAACCTTCTCGCTGCCCTTCGAGTTTCGAACCTTGTTGATGAGCGCGATGACGTCGTCCGCGGCGTTTTCTGGCACCGGTACGTGCTTTGCGGTCTTGGCGTACTCGACGGCGTAGATACCGGCGCGGCGACCAAAGACGTTGATGTCAAGCAGCGAGTTGGTTCCGAGGCGGTTAGCGCCGTGCACCGAAACGCAGGCGCATTCGCCGGCCGCATACAGGCCAGGGACCACGGTCTTGTTGTCGCGCAGCACCTCGGCCTTGATGTTGGTTGGAATTCCACCCATCGCGTAGTGCGCGGTTGGGAACACCGGAACCGGCTCGGTGTAAGGCTCGACACCGAGGTAGGTGCGCGCAAACTCGGTGATGTCAGGCAACTTGGCGTCGATGACCTCAGGCGGAAGGTGAGTGAGGTCTAGCAGAACGTAGTCCTTGTTAGGTCCGGCTCCGCGACCCTCACGAACCTCGTTGGCCATCGCGCGAGCAACCATGTCACGCGGCGCGAGGTCCTTGATGGTCGGTGCGTAACGCTCCATGAAGCGCTCACCGGATGCGTTGCGCAAAATGCCACCCTCACCACGGGCTGCCTCTGAGAGCAGAATGCCGAGGCCGGCAAGGCCGGTTGGGTGGAACTGGTAGAACTCCATGTCTTCGAGCGGAAGACCCTTGCGGTAGATGATGCCAACGCCATCACCGGTCAGGGTGTGCGCGTTCGAGGTGGTCTTGAAGATCTTGCCGAAACCACCGGTGGCAAAAACAATCGACTTGCCCTGGAATACGTGCAGGTCACCGGTAGCCAGTTCGTATGCGACGACGGCCGAAGGGCGTTCTTCACCATCGACCTTGTTCATGACTAGGTCGAGCACATAGAACTCGTTGTAGAACTCGATGCCCAGCTTGACGCAGTTCTGGTACAGAGTCTGAAGAATCATGTGGCCGGTGCGGTCGGCCGCGTAGCACGAGCGACGAACCGGAGCCTTGCCGTGGTCACGAGTGTGTCCGCCGAAGCGACGCTGGTCAATCTTGCCGTCTGGGGTTCGGTTGAATGGCAGACCCATGTTCTCTAGGTCAATAACAGCCTGAACCGATTCCTTGGCCAGAATCTCAGCCGCATCCTGGTCAACCAGGTAATCGCCACCCTTGACGGTGTCGAAGGTGTGCCATTCCCAGCTGTCTTCCTCAACGTTGGCAAGCGCGGCGGCCATACCACCCTGGGCGGCACCGGTGTGCGAACGAGTCGGGAAGAGCTTTGAGATCACGGCGGTCTTTGCGTGTGGTCCGGCTTCAATCGCGGCACGCATACCAGCGCCACCGGCACCAACGATCACGACGTCGTACTCGTAGTGGTGAACCTTTGGGGATTCCTTGGTCACTTGGTGATTCCTTTTTGTTAGAGGTCTAGCTCGAGTTACTTGGTGCAGAACGAAGGCAGCAGGCTAGGGTCTGAACCAGCAGGGCATGGGTCGAAGGTGAAGATCACCAGGGTTCCCAACACGATAAGTGCGCCACAAATTACCCAAAGTGCCCAAACCAGTGCCTTGCGCACGTTTTGACGCTCGACATAGTCGTTCACGATGGTGCGCATACCGTTGGTGCCGTGGATGAGCGCGAGCCAAAGCATCAGGCCGTCCCAAACCTGCCAGAACGGGTTAGCCCACTTGCCGCCAACAAACGCGAAGTCGATTGCGTGGATGCCCTCGCCGACCATCAGGTTCGCGAACAGGTGACCGAAGATCAGAGCGACCAGGATTGCGCCCGAAATGCGCATGTACATCCAGCCGTACTTTTCCCAGTTAGCGCCCTTGCGACTGCGTGGGCTGCGTGGAGTCTCGATTACAACAGACATGTCTTTGCTTCCTTCGCGACTAACCGATGTGGAAAACGTTTGAGAGGTGACGGATTGCGAATGGCACAAACAGAGCTACGCAGATGACGAGCACGGCCCACCACATCTTGTTCTGGTACTTGGCTCCCTTGCGCCAGAAGTCGACGAGGATGATCCGTACGCCGTTGAGTGCGTGGTACAGGATGGCGACCACGAGGCCGGTCTCGGCCAGGCCAATTAGCGGGGTCTTGTAGGTCGAAATGACCGCGTTGTATGCCTCTGGGCTCAAGCGGACAAGTGCCGTGTCGAGCACGTGCACCAACAGAAAGAAAAAGATTGCGACACCGGTAATGCGGTGTAGAACCCACGACCACATTCCGACTTTGCCGCGATACAAGGTGCCTGCTGGTTTTGTTGGCACGAAATCCTCCTCAGGATTGCATTCGTCTTCGAAGCACAATTACGTCTAGTCTAAGCCTGCTCAACACCCCCAAACTGCCGTTTCGAGGGTTGTTCGGCTAGGGTTTTTAGCATCATGAGCACACAGCGTGAGCCGATGGCTCGTTTTCACAGCATCATCCCTGCAGGTGGCATCGGAAGCCGACTCTGGCCGCTGTCGCGAGCCTCGGCGCCGAAGTTTTTGCATGACCTGACCGGCTCGGGCCAAACCCTGCTGCAGGACACCTGGGACCGACTCACACCCTTGGCTGGACGCGACCGCATCCTCGTGGTGACCGGCAAGGTTCACAAGTCAGCCGTGCTCGAGCAGATTGAAGACCTCTCGACCGACAACCTCGTGTTGGAGCTCAGCCCGAAAGATTCCACCGCGGCCATCGCGCTCGCGGCGGCCATTCTGGTCAAGCGCGAGCCAGATGTCATCGTCGGTTCGTTTGCGGCCGACCACGTCATTGCCGAGGATGAGCAGTTCCGTGAGACCGTTCGCGAAGCCGTCGAGGTTGCCGCGACCGGAAAAATCGTGACCATCGGTATCGAACCAACGGAGCCATCGGTCGGATTCGGCTACATCAAGGCCGGCGAAAACCTCGGCATCGCCGGTGCTCCAAATGCCCGCGATGTGGCTCGCTTCGTTGAGAAACCCAACATCGCCAAAGCCCGAAAGTACGTCGAGTCGGGCGATTACCTATGGAACGCCGGCATGTTCATTGCGCCGGCCGCGCTGCTGCTCGAGCAGCTCGCCAAAACCGAACCGGAACTGCACGCGGCTCTGTTGAAGATTGCGGAGGCCTGGGACACCGAGGATCGCAAGACCGTGATGGCCAAGGTTTGGCCCAAGCTAAAAAAGGTCGCGATTGACTACTCGGTGGCCGAACCGGCCGCTGCCGCAGGTCTAGTAGCCGTGGTTCCGGCTAACTTCTCGTGGCACGACGTTGGTGATTTTGCCGCTATTGCCGAGCTTCAGTCGCAGGGACGCCGCGGAAACCTCGCGGTGCTTGGCAATGCCAAGGTGTTGGCTGACTCATCCAGTGGCATCTTGGTTAGCGATACCGACCGCTTGGTTGCGCTGATTGGCGTCGAGGACATCATCGTGGTTGACACTCCGGACGCACTTTTGGTGACTACCAAAGAGCACGCCCAGCGCGTGAAGAATCTGGTGGATGCGCTCCGTACCACGGGTCACGAGGACGTCCTCTAGTTCAACGCCCGGGCTTTGTAACGCCTGCGTAAACAATTTGTTGCCTGAACTTTTGAGGTCAAATTAGGCGTCCTTTTTTATTAGGCTGAATTTGCAAACGGCAAATGAGATCCATTTGCGTTTCAGGAGGAGAAAAGTGAACACCAGTTCAGTATTCAAGGGCCTCGCGCTGGCAGCTGCTGCCTCGCTAACCCTGGCAGGTTGCTCGGCCGCGCCAGCAACCCCAACTGTTACCCCAATCGACTACAAGGCTTGTATGGTCTCGGACTCGGGTGGTTTTAAGGATGCATCGTTCAACGAAGAGGCATACAACGGCCTCAAGGAAGCCGAAGCAACCCTCGGCGTCCAGATCGCAACTGTCGAGTCGCCAAACAGCGCAACTCAGACCGACTACGTTTCTGGCGTCAACTCGATGATCGACGAGGGCTGTAACCTCATCATCAACGTTGGCTTCAACCTGGCCGTGGCCACTCGCGACGCTGCGAAGGCTCACCCAGACGTCAACTTCGCACTCATCGACTCGGCTCTGTCGAACGATGACTACTCGCCACTCAGCCTCGACAACGTAAAGCCAATCCAGTACGACACTGCACAGGCTGCGTTCCTCGCTGGTTACCTGGCAGCAGCAACCACCAAGACTGGCAAGGTAGCCACCTACGGCGGCATGCTGTTCCCATCGGTCACCATCTTCATGTCGGGCTTCAAGCAGGGTGTTGAGTACTACAACACTGCAAAGGGCAAGAAGGTTGTCGTTCTCGGTGCAAACGGTGACGACAGCTCGAAGTGGGCTGCAACCGGTGACTTCAACGACCAGGCAAAGGGCAAGACTCTAACCGAGCAGTTCTTCGCACAGGGCGCTGACATCGTGCTCCCAGTAGCCGGTCCAGTAGGTATCGGTTCGGGTCAGGCAACTCTGGACAAGACCGGCACCCTCGTTGTCGGTGTTGACAGCGACTGGTACAACCTGCCAGCTCACGCTGCCTACAAGGCAAACATCCTGACCTCGATCGAGAAGAAGATGGCTAAGGCCGTTCTCGAGGTCATCAAGTCAGGTGTTGACAAGACCTTCACCGGTGGTGACGCAAACCAGTACGTCGGTACCCTCGACAACGGTGGCGTGATGATCGCTGACCAGCACGACGTGGTCTACCCAACCGGCATCCAGGCTGAACTGGATGACCTGAAGGCCAAGATCATCAGCGGCGAAATCAAGGTTGCTTCGCAGTACAGCAAGTAATCAGTAGTTCCGAGTTGGGGGTCGCGATTCGTCGCGGCCCCCAATTCGCTACTCACTCCGGAGTTAGACTCGATTGCGCGGCGATAACGTCGCGGTAACACAAACAGCGAGAGAGCAATGAAGCTTGAACTGCGTGGCATTACCAAGCGCTTTGGCAGCCTGGTAGCCAATGACAACGTGAATCTGGTGGCTCAGCCGGGACAGATTCACTGTTTGCTCGGTGAAAACGGAGCCGGAAAGTCCACCCTGATGAATGTCCTTTACGGGCTTTATCAACCAGACGGTGGCGAAATTCTTCTTGACGACCAGGTCGTCAAATTTGCTGGACCCGGTGACGCAATGGCGGCCGGAATTGGCATGGTTCACCAGCACTTCATGCTCATCCCAGTCTTCACAGTCGCTGAGAACGTGATTCTCGGCCATGAACCTACCAAGTTGGCCGGTGTGCTCGACCTCGAGGCCGCGCGCGCCAAGGTTCGTGAGGTGAGTGATCGATTCGGGTTCGACATCGATCCGGACGCGATTGTGGGCGAACTTCCAGTCGGTGTTCAGCAACGCGTCGAAATCATCAAAGCGCTGATTGGTGATGCCAAGGTTTTGGTTTTCGATGAACCGACCGCTGTGCTCACACCGCAGGAAACCGATGAGCTCATGGCCATCATGAAGCAGTTGCGCGATGCCGGAACCGCAATCGTGTTCATCACACACAAGTTGCGCGAGGTTCGCGAGGTTGCCGACAAAATCACCGTAATTCGGCTCGGAAAGGTTGTTGGTGAGGCTTCACCGCAGTCAACGGCAAACGAGTTGGCATCGATGATGGTCGGACGCGCCGTGGATCTCGATGTTGAGAAAGCTGCACCGAAGTTGGGCAGCGCATCCTTCAAAATTTCGGGCCTTTCGGCTTGGGATCACCAGGGCACCAAGGTGCTCGATGACGTGAATCTTGAGATTCGCGAAGGCGAGATTCTGGTGATTGCGGGAGTTCAGGGCAACGGGCAAACAGAGCTCACCGAGGCGATTATCGGTATGCATGGCAAGACCGCCGGATCAATCGAACTGGACGGCCGCGAATTGATTGGCAAGAGCGTTAAGCAGGTGCTTGACCTGGGTGTTGGATTTGTGCCGGAGGACCGCACCGAGGATGGGCTCGTTGCCGATTTCACGATCGCCGAGAACCTTATGCTCGACCGCAGCGACCGCAAGCCGTTTGCCAAGGGCTTGAACATCCAGCTTGAAACCCTGCGCAAATTCGCGGAGGAAAAACTCAAAGAGTTCGACATTCGAGCCCAGGGAATTACCTCGCTGGCACGTCAGCTCTCTGGCGGCAACCAGCAAAAGGTTGTGCTGGCCCGCGAACTGTCACGTGAACTGCGACTCCTGGTTGCATCCCAGCCGACCCGCGGTTTGGATGTGGGTTCAATCGAATTTGTGCACGAGCAGATTGTTGCCACGCGAGACAAAGGCATTCCAGTGCTGATTGTCGCTACCGAACTCGATGAAGCCACACAACTCGGCGACCGCATCGCCGTGATGTATCGCGGCAAGGTGGTCGGTGTTGTGCCGGCCGATACTCCTCGTTCAGTGCTTGGCCAGATGATGGCCGGAATTTCAAACCCGGAGGTGGCAGCATGAGCGAAACCAAAAAGCTCGACGGCCGCAAAATAGTCAGCGAAATCTTCAACGCCCCGTGGCTGCTGACAGTTTTGGCAGTGGTCGCATCCTTCATTTTCGGCGGAATTTTGATTGCCGCCTCGAATGCGAACGTTCAGGCCTCGGCAGGTTACTTCTTTGCTCGGCCGGGTGATTTGCTAGCAGCGATTTGGAATGCCGTTTCCGGTGGCTACGAGGCCATGTTCCGCGGTGCGATCTGGAACTATCGCGCCGACAATTTGTTGTCTCAAATCAAGCCGATTACCGAAACGTTGGCTTTTGCGACCCCAATCACGCTGGCTGGACTAGGCCTGGCTGTGGCCTTCCGTTCAGGCTTGTTCAACATCGGCGCCAAGGGACAGATTATTTTCGGTGCGATGCTGGCCGGTTGGGTCGGCATCAACGTCGATCTGCCGTTCTGGATTCACTTCCCGGTGGCTGTGCTGGCCGGTGTAGCGGGCGGTGCCCTCTTCGGTGCGCTGGTTGGTTTCTTGAAAGCCACCACTGGCGCAAACGAGGTAATCCTCACCATCATGTTCAACTACGTAGCGGAGCTGACCCTCACCTACGTTCTAAAGACTCCAATTCTTCAGGCCCCTGGTGCCGTCAACCCCGTCTCGGCAGCGGTTCGTGACACGGCCAAGTTCCCGGCCTTCAGCGACCAGATTCGCGTCCACACCGGCTTCTTGCTGATGCTCGGTTGCGTTGTCTTCGTCTGGTGGCTCTTGAACCGCAGCACTCTCGGCTTCCAGTTCCGTGCTTTGGGTCACAACCCGAGCGCAGCCAAGACCGCCGGTATCAACATCGGGCTTACCTACGTCTTGGTGATGGCGGTTTCCGGTGCGCTGAGCGGTATCGCGGGTGCGACCCAGGTGCTCGGCACCGAGAAGTTTTTGACCACCGGTGTCGCGGCGTCATTCGGTTTTGACGCAATCACGGTTGCTCTGCTCGGTCGAAACAAACCGTGGAGCGTGCTGGCTGCCGGAGTGCTCTTCGGGGCGCTGCGTGCGGGTGCGGTAACCATGCAGGCCAATCAAAACGTTCCGATTGACATCGTCCTCGTGGTTCAGTCGATGATCGTGCTGTTCATCGCGGCACCACCGCTGGTGAGAGCCATGTTCTTCCTGCCCAAGCAGAAGGGAGTCGCAGCATGAAACAGTCGTTGCGCACACCGATTTTTCTTGCAGCCCTGACCCTGCTGCAAGCCGTGTTGATTTTTGTCGTTCCGGCCAAGTCAACCAACGTTCAGGGTTACGTCGACGGCGACTTCTTTCACCTACCCGACCTGAGCGTCAATGTTCTGGTCTCGGGTTTGATCGCGCTGTTTGTAATGCTCATCGGCTTGGTGGTGTCGGTTCTAGCGGTTGTGAAACAGCACCGCAAGACCCCGCGCTGGGTGGTGCTGGCCTTCGGTGTGGCCTTCAGCCTTCAGATTCTGCTCTATCTGTATGCGGGCAAGACCATGACCTTCACGTCGCTGATGCAGGGTTCGCTCGCGCTCGCCGTTCCGCTCATCTTCGGTTCGCTCGCGGGCGTGCTCAGTGAGCGCGTGGGTATTGTCAACATTTCGATTGATTCGCAGCTGCTGATCGGCGCCTTCGCGAGTGCCTTCGCGGCTTCACTCAGCCAAAACCTCTTCGTTGGCCTCGTGGCCGCCCTGATTGCCGGCGCGTTGGTCAGTTGGGTTTTGGCCGTGTTCTCGATCAAATACGTGGTCGATCAGATCATCGTCGGTGTCGTGCTTAACGTTTTGATTGTCGGTTTGACGAACTTCCTGTTCAGCACTCTGCTCGGCGCAAACACGGTGCTCTTCAACATGCCACCCCGCTTCGAGAAGTTGCCGATTCCGGGTCTCGCCCAAATTCCGGTGGTTGGTCCCGTTCTGTTCAATCAGACCCTGATCGTATATCTGATGTACTTTGCGGTCGCGGGCGTCTGGTTCGCGCTGTTCAAAACTCGCTGGGGTCTGCGCGTCCGTGCGGTCGGGGAGTACCCGAAGGCCGCCGACACCGTTGGCATCAAGGTCTATCGAACCCGCTACATCTCGGTAATCATCGGCGGAGCAATCGCGGGTCTAGGTGGTTCATTCTTCACCCTCGGCCAGGTTGGTGCCTTCGGTAAGGAGATGACCAACGGTGCCGGCTACATCGCGCTGGCCGCACTTATCTTTGGTCGCTGGAACCCGATCTATGCCGCTTTTGCCGCCCTGCTGTTCGGCTTCGCTGAAAACCTCCAGTACGGCCTCGCGATCATCGGTTCCTCGGTGCCGAGCGAGTTCCTGCTCATGCTGCCTTACGTCCTGACCGTTGTGGCCGTAGCTGGTCTGGTTGGCAAGGTCACTGGCCCGGCCGCCGCCGGCAAACCGTACATCAAGAGTTAGGTCGGTCATGGCTGAAGACATTCCGTGGGGCGAACTTCGCGCCGCCGCTATCGAAGCGATGAAAAAGGCGTACGTGCCGTACTCGAAATTTCCAGTCGGAGCGGCGGCCCTGGTCGAGGACGGCCGCATCGTGAGCGGCTGCAACGTCGAGAACGCATCCTATGGGTTGACTCTCTGTGCCGAATGCTCGCTGGTCAGCGCACTCACGATGACCGGTGGCGGACGCCTCACCGCGTTCTACTGTGTTGACGGCTCGAGCAATGTTTTGATGCCCTGTGGCCGTTGCCGACAGCTGTTGTTCGAGCACAGTGCCCCGGGGATGGTTCTCGAAACGGTCTCTGGCAAGCGAACCATCGAGCAGGTTTTGCCAGATGCATTTGGTCCGCGTGACCTGGAGGAGCGTTCGTAGTGTCAGCATTTTCAGCGGTTGAACTAATCATCAAAAAGCGTGAGCGCGGTGAACTGACCACGGCCGAAATTAACTGGTTGGTCGAGAATTACACATCCGGTTCGGTGGCTGATGAGCAAATGTCGGCGATGGCGATGGCTATTTTGCTGAACGGGATGAACCGACGCGAGATTCGTGATTTGACGGTTGCCATGGTCAATTCGGGTGAGCGACTCGATTACAGCACTCTGCGTTTTCCGACGGCCGACAAGCACTCAACGGGTGGTGTGGGCGACAAAATCACCCTGCCGCTTGCTCCGCTGGTGGCGGTCTTCGATGTTGCTGTGCCGCAGCTTTCGGGTCGTGGTCTCGGTCACACCGGCGGCACGCTCGACAAGCTAGAGGCGATTCCGGGTTGGCGCGCCAACCTTAGCAACACCGAGATGCACGCTCAGTTGGACGAGATCGGTGCCGTAATCTGCGCTGCCGGTTCAGGGTTAGCCCCTGCCGATAAAAAGCTTTACGCTCTTCGCGATGTCACCGGAACGGTTGAAGCGATTCCGCTGATCGCGAGCTCCATCATGAGCAAAAAGATTGCCGAGGGCACCGGAGCACTCGTCCTCGATGTGAAGGTCGGCTCTGGTGCTTTCATGAAGACCTTCGAGCGAGCCAGAGAGCTTGCCGAAACTCTGGTCGACCTCGGCAACGATGCCGGTGTAAAGACATCGGCCTTGCTCACCGACATGTCGACCCCGTTGGGTCGCAAGATCGGCAACTCTCTCGAGGTAGAGGAGTCGGTTGAGGTGCTGGCCGGTGGCGGCCCGGCTGACGTAGTCGAACTGACGGTCGAGCTGGCTCGTGAAATGCTTCGTCTTGCTGGCAAGGCAGATGTCGATGTCGCTGCAGCCCTCAAGGATGGTCGAGCCATGGACAAGTGGCGCGCCATGATTTCGGCTCAGGGCGGAGACCCGGCTGCCGAATTGCCGCGGGCGCGCGAGAAGCACGTGGTCACCGCCGAGGCATCCGGTGTTATCGAAGCCATGGATGCGCTCCAGGTCGGCGTCGCGTCTTGGCGCCTCGGGGCCGGTCGTGAGCGCAAGGAAGATGCGGTGCAATTTGGGGCCGGTATCGAGTTGCACGCTCAGGTTGGCGAGACCGTGCAAGCCGGTGCTCCGCTGATGACCCTGTTCACCGACGAGCCGGCTCGATTTGAGCGAGCTCTGGAGTCGCTGGTCGGCGCGGTTAAGATTGGAACTTCCGGCGCTGGCCCAGCTGACGCACACCACCGAAAGATCGTCCTCGATCGCATCACTCGCAACTAGGAGCAAGACCATGGCAAACATCGATTTCAAGGCCATCCCGAAGGTCTCGCTTCACGATCACCTGGATGGCGGTCTTCGCCCGCAAACCATCATCGACATTGCTCAGGAGACCGGTCTCGAGCTGCCGACCTACGATGCCAAAGAACTTGCGAAGTGGTTTCAGGATCAAGCAGATTCGGGTTCACTCGTTGAATACCTAAAGACTTTTGACATCACCATCGGCGTCATGCAGACCCGCGAAGCGCTAACCCGTGTGGCACGGGAATTCGTGCTCGACCTGGCCGATGACGGCGTGGTTTACGGTGAGGTGCGTTGGGCGCCAGAGCAGCACCTGCGCAATGGATTGACGCTCGACGAAGTGGTGGATGCGGTTCAGGACGGTCTCGAGCAGGGCATGGAAGCGGTTGAGGCCAAGGGCGGTTTTATCGTCACCGGTCAGCTGGTGACCGCCATGCGTCACGCCGATCGCGGTCTTGAGATTGCTGAGCTCGCGGTTCGCCACCGCGACAACGGAGTAGTTGGTTTTGACATCGCCGGTGCCGAAAAAGGCTTTTTGCCTTCGCGCCACAAAGAGGCCTTCGACTATCTGGCCAGCGAGTTCTTTCCGTGCACGATTCACGCGGGTGAGGCCGACGGTGTCGAAAGCATCAAGGACGCCATCGTTTCGGGTCGCGCCCAGCGACTCGGCCACGGTGTTCGAATCGTCGAAGACATCTTCTTGGCAGCCAGCGAGGGTGACGAGGACATCGTTCGACTCGGTCCGGTTGCCCGCTGGGTTTATGACCACGGCATCGCGCTCGAGCTTTCGCCATCCTCGAACCTGCAGACCGGCGCCATCGAGGCCTTTGGTGAGACCATCGCAGACCACCCGTTCGACATTCTTTACGACCTCGGTTTCAAGGTGACGGTCAACGTCGACAACCGTCTCATGTCGGCCACTTCGCTCACGCGCGAATTGCGGCTGCTTTCGGAGGCCTTTGGCTACGACCTAGACGACCTCGAGCAGTTCCAGCTCAACGCAGCCGACGTGGTCTTCCAGGACCTCGAGCAGCGCGAAGAGCTCAAGGAGCTAATCATGGACGCCTTCGACGACCTGCGCGAAGGTCGCTAACACTTGCGATTCGCGGCTCTCGCTGACGCACTGGCCGAAGGTGCAATCGAAGTTGGCGCCCGCGCCAGTGATCGCACCGAGGCCATTCGCATCGCCGGGGACCTCCTGGTTTCAACCGGTCGAGCGACGCCGCATTACACCGATGAAATGGTCAGGGCTGTTGATGAGCACGGCCCATACATCGTGATCGCACCCGGTATCGCACTGGCACACGGGCGCCCCTCGGCCGAAGTTCTTGACACCGGTTTGTCGCTGGCAGTACTGGCCGACCCGGTGGTTTTCGGGCATTCCACCAACGACCCGGTCCGTTTGGTTTTTGGGCTCGCGGCCTTCGACCACAATGCGCATCTGGGCCTAATGCGTGAGCTAGCGTTGGCGCTCTCAGATGTCTCAGTCGTTAATTCGCTGTTAAATGCGTCACAAATTGAAGAAGTTCGAGCCGCTCTCTGATTGCACCTGCGACAATTGACGGCATGAAGTTGTTGGCAGTCTGTGGCATGGGAATCGGCACCTCGGTTCTTCTTAAGATGAACGCCGAAAAGGTGTTGCGCACCCTAGACATTGAAGCCACCGTCGACGCCACCGACTTGGCCACCGCTCAGGCTCGTCGCGACGCTCAGATCATCTTGACCACTCCTGATTTGGTCGACAAACTTCAGGGCTTGCCAGCCGAGATCATCGCCATCGAGCACTTTTTCGACCTCGAAGAGATCACTCAAAAACTCGAGCGGTCGCTGGGCTAAGGCGCCAGACAATGACCGAATTGCCAGCGCCGGGTTCATCGCCGCGCACCCAGGGGCACCGGCTCAATGACCGGGCCGTTCACGACCGGACCGTGATGTATGAGATTCTCGATTCCACTGTGCTGTGTCATGTGGCCATGGTTTTTGACCACCAGCCGTTCGTGTTACCGATGGGGTTTGCCAGAGTCGGTGACGAACTGCTCATCCACGGTTCGACCGGCGCTCGATTTATGCGTGAAATGGCGGCGGGTGCTCCGGTCTGTGTTTCGGTCACGATGCTCGATGGGCTCGTGGTTGCGCGCAGCACTTTCGAATCGAGCATGAACTATCGCTCGGTGGTGATCATGGGCAACCCGCGGTTGCTCGAGGGCGACGAAAAGGCAGCTGCTGCGGACGCGATTAGCGATGGTTTGATTCCGGGTCGAGTGGCCGAGGTTAGACCGTCGACCCGCAAGGAACTCGCCGCCACCATGATTCTCGCCCTCCCGCTGGATGAGACCTCGGTGAAGGTCCGAACCGGTCTCGGTGAAGACGATCCTGAAGATTTGGGCAAAGGGGTCTGGGCCGGGGTGATCCCGCTGCGCACGATTGCGGATGCACCGATACCTATGGATGAAGAGGCAGCCTCGCTGCCGATTCCACCAAGCGTGCAAGCCTGGATCGCGAAACCGAAGGCCTAGGCCAAGACCTCGCGCATCGCGGCATCGAGCTCGCTCAGCAGTGCCTTGGCATTTGACGCATCCGAACCAATCGCTTGCAGGTAGCACTTGAGTTTCGGCTCGGTTCCCGATGGACGGATGATGGCACGGCGGCCATCGGCGAGGTCGAGTCGCACTCCATCGGTCGCCGGCAACTCATCACTGCCGATCGCTAGGTCGGTGAACCGAACAGCCTGCCCGCAGAGTTCTGCTGGGGGGTTCGCTCTGACTTGCGACATCAGCGCGCCGATTCGGCTGAGGTCGGTCACGCGAATGCTGATTTGACCGGTTGCGAAATGGCCGTAGCGTTCGCCGAGTTCCGCCAGGTGCTCGCCGAGGTTGGATCCAGCACGGTGCAGCTCGATTGCCAGATCGGCAATCACCAAGCTGGCCGAGATGCCGTCCTTGTCTGGGGTATGCGTGAAATCGACACAGTAGCCGAGCGCTTCCTCGTAACCGAACAGCAGATTGGGAACCTTGCTGATCCACTTGAAACCGGTCAGCGTCTGCTTGAAACCGAGACCATAGTGGCGAGCCACCTCACCGAGTGCGCTACTGGAAACAATCGAGCAGGCCAGATTCGGTCGACCACCATCCGCGGAGGCTGGCTCGCCTGCCTTGGCCCAGCCAAAGGCGATTCGATCGCCGAGAATCAGCCCGATTTCGTCACCCGTGAGTCGGCGATAACCCTCTTGCGAGGTCAAATCGGGAATCGCGACAGCAAGTCGATCGGCATCGGGGTCGTTCGCGATGATCAGGTCGGCTTGCTGTTCGCGCGCGAGCGCATACGCGAGATCTAGAGCGCCCGGTTCTTCTGGGTTCGGGAACGCCACCGTCGGAAACGCTCCATTCGGTTCGTTCTGCTCGGGGACCACAGCTGGTTCATCGATGCCGGTCAACGCGAATAGCTGTTTGGTGGTCTGCCAGCCAACGCCGTGCATCGCGGTGTAGACAATTTTGGGTTGGGGTCCAACCGGAGCCGCCCCGATCAGGTTCGTGGTGGCGAGAATGTACTCGTGCAAGGCGTGCTCGCCTGACCGATTGAAGTCGGTTGATTTAGGAATCGAAGCAAAAGTCTGCGTGGCGGCAACTTGGGCGATCTCTTCGGCAATTTCACGATCGACCGGTGAAATAATCTGCGAACCACCGGTAGCACCACCCAGATAGACCTTGTAACCGTTATCGCGCGGAGGATTGTGCGAAGCCGTCACCATAATGCCGGCGGATGCGCCCCAGTGCTTCGTCGCGAACGCCAGAACCGGTGTTGGCACCCGACCGATTAGCCAAGCATCGATTCCCGCGGCTGCAAAAATCTGGGCGCTGTCCTCGGCGAAAACGTCACTGTTGATGCGGCCATCAAAGCCAATAATCACCCCGAGCCGACCATTCGGGTCAAGCAGTTCCTCGCGATTCTTCAAGAGGTATGCGGCGATGCCGGCCGCTGCCTGCGCCACCAGGACGCGGTTCATGCGGTTTGGGCCAGCACCGAGTTCGCCACGCAAACCAGCTGTTCCAAAGCCGAGTCGACTGCCGAAACGATCGGCCAGCGCCGGCTCATCCCGCGCGGCAATCAAAGCTTCGAGTTCAGCCCGGGTTTCGGGGTCGGGGTCTTGCGCGCACCAGGCTTCGGCTTGGGCGAGTAACTCATCCAATGTCATTTAGAGCTTGCTCACGATCTGGGCCAGCAGCGCGCTGATGCGACTCTCGGCGTCACGACCAGCCTCGAGCACTTCGGCGTGCGATAGCGGAGTCTTTTGAATGCCCGCGGCTTGGTTGGTCATCAGCGAGATTCCGAGTAGCTCCATGCCCGCTTCGCGAACGGCGATTGCCTCGAGAGCGGTAGACATTCCAACCAGGTCGCCTCCCAAGACTTTGGCCATTTGAACCTCCGCCGGGGTCTCGTACTGCGGACCGCGGAATTGGACGTAAACGCCGTCGTCGAGCGTTGGGTCGACTGACCTAGCGACCTCACGAAGTCGAGCCGAGTAAAGGTCGGTGAGGTCGACGAATTTCGCACCCTCAAGTGGGCTAGCGGCGGTCAAGTTGATGTGGTCGCTGATGAGGACCGGAGTACCCGGTTTCCATTCGGGGCGAATGCCGCCGCAGCCGTTGGTGAGCACCATGGTCTTCACGCCGGTTGCCGCCGCGGTGCGAACACCGTGCACGACCCGGCGCACACCGTGCCCCTCGTAGAAGTGGGTGCGAGCGCCGAGCACCAGCGCGTGTTTGCCATTGGGCAGTTGAATTGAGCGAATGGTTGCGACGTGCCCTTGCACTGCTGGAGCCGAAAAACCAGGGATTTCGGTGGCGTCAACGGTGGCAACGGTTTCACCGATTAGGTCGGCAGCCTTGGCCCAGCCGCTGCCGAGCGTTAGCGCGATATCGTGTTGGTGAACACCGGTCAGTGCAGCAATGCGCTCAGCGGCCTGCTGGGCAATCTCGAAGGGGTTCGCCTTTGAATCATCGAGTGGATTGTTCATTATTTGAGTCTAAACGAGCGCGACCGTTGCCGGTCGAAGCCTTGGCCGACCGCCAACTGGGCTCGCCCAGTGGCAGAATGTAAGCGTGAGCACAGACGCAACCCCAACTAAGAAGCCGCACCACATCGTTATCATCGGTGGTGGTCCCGGCGGTTACGAGGCCGCTCTTGCCGGCCGCCAGCTGGGTGCTGAAGTAACGCTTATCGAGCGAGCCGGAGTGGGCGGAAACGCTGTTCTGACTGACGTGGTGCCATCGAAATCACTGATTGCAACCGCCGAAGCAGCTGGACGCGTCGAGCAGGCTGCAAAGTTGGGTGTCAAGTTCTCGTTTGGCGGCCAACACATCAAGCCAAAGATCGAGATTGACCTCGCCACGGTAAACCGCCGTTTGCTCGAGTTGGCCGAGGCGCAGTCGAGCGACATGCTAGAGAATCTGATTCGCGAGGGTGTGCGCGTGCTCCACGGTTCCGGTCGCCTCGACGGCAATCACCACGTGATTTTCGAGCCAGCCGAGGGAGCCCCCAAAGGCACCAAACCGGAGCGCATGGAGGCCAAGACCATCATCGTTGCGGTCGGAGCAAGCCCGCGTGAGTTGCCAGATGCCAAGCCCGACGGCGAGCGCATCCTGACCTGGAAGCAGCTCTACAACATCAATGAATTGCCCGAGCACATGATCGTGGTCGGTTCCGGTGTAACCGGCGCCGAATTCGCCAGTGCCTACCTGCACTTGGGCAGCGAAGTTACCTTGATTTCGAGCCGTGACACTGTTTTGCCAGGCAACGACAACGATGCCGCTCAGGTCATTGAGCGCGTGTTCCGCAACAAGGGCATGAACATTCTGAACAAGTCTCGCGCCGAGAAGGTTGAGAACACCGGTTCGGGCGTTCGAGTCACCTTGGCTGACGGTCGCGTCGTTGAAGGGTCACACTGCCTCATGGCCGTGGGTGCTATTCCGAACACCGCGGGCCTCGGCCTCGAAGAAGCTGGAATCGAACTCACCGAGAGCGGCCACGTCGTGGTCAATAAGGTTGCCCGCACCGCGCGCGCCAATGTGTATGCGGTCGGCGACTGCACGACGTTCTTCCCGTTGGCTTCGGTCTCGGCCATGCAGGGGCGCACGGCGGTGTTTCACACGATGGGCGACGTGTCTGCCCCAACTCAGCTTCGAAACGTCGCCTCAAACGTGTTCACCGCGCCTGAGATTGCCACCGTCGGCTGGAGCGAGCAGGACATCGCCGATGGCAAGGTTTCAGGTCATGTCGAGAAGATCGATCTGCAGACGAATCCGCGGGCCAAGATGATGGGCATCGAAGACGGTTTTATCAAGCTGGTCTGCTCAACCGGAGGCACCGTTATCGGTGGCGTCGTTGTGGCTCCTCGCGCGAGCGACCTCATCTATCCGATTGCCATCGCGATTGAAAACCGCCTAACCGTGGATGAACTGGCCAAGGTCTTCACGGTTTACCCGTCGCTCACCGCATCCATTTCTGACGCGGCTCGAGCACTTCATTTGCCAGTTCTCTAGCAAAAGTCACTGCAGCAACGAAAACCCCCGAACCAAATGGCTCGGGGGTTTTTCTAGAGACTTCGAAACTAGTCTTCGAATTCGACCAGAACGGTTCCTGCCGGATAGGTCGTGCCCACCTCGGCCGAAATTGCCTTGACCTTGCCCGACTTGTGGGCGTTGATTGGCTGTTCCATCTTCATCGCTTCAAGCACTACAACTAGGTCGCCTTCAACAACGGCATCGCCCACTGCAACAGCCAGCTTGACCACGGTTGCTTGCATCGGTGTCTTGATGGCATTGCCGGTGTTGCCGCCGCTGGCGGCAGCGCCTGAACTACGACGCTTTGGCGCGTTGCCCGAGGTTGCAGCCCCGGCTCCTCCGCCACTAGCGAGCAGGCGGTTTGGCAAAGACACCTCAATGCGCTTGCCGTCGACCTCAACCACCACGTTGTTTCGAGGTGCTGGTTCTTCGGCGGCTTCACCAACGCCTGACCAAGGTTCGAGATCGTTCTGCCATTCGGTTTCAATCCAACGGGTGTAAACACCAAACTTGTTGGTCGCGACATCGCCGATGAACGCTGGGTCGTTGACGATTTTGCGGTGGAACGGCAAGACAGTCGGCAGACCGTTGACCTCCATCTCATCCAGCGCGCGGCGCGAACGAGCTAGTGCCTCTTCGCGGGTTGCACCGGTCACGATGAGCTTGGCGACCATCGAGTCGAATGAACCGCTGATGACATCGCCAGATTCGACACCGGTGTCAACGCGCACGCCAGGGCCCGAGGGCGCTTTGAAAACGTGAACCGGGCCAGGTGCCGGCATGAAGTTGCGACCGGGGTCTTCGCCATTGATGCGGAACTCAAAACTGTGACCCTTGATCTCTGGGTCGGCATAATCGAGGACGCCACCTTCGGCGAGACGGAACTGCTCGCGAACGAGGTCGAGGCCGGTGACCTCTTCAGAAACCGGGTGCTCTACCTGTAGGCGGGTGTTCACCTCGAGGAACGAGATGGTGCCATCCTGTGCAACTAGGAACTCACAGGTGCCGGCACCAACGTAACCAACCTCTTTGAGGATGGCCTTCGAGGCCGCATACAGGCGCTGATTCTGGTCTGCGGTTAGAAACGGAGCCGGAGCTTCTTCAACGAGCTTTTGGTGACGACGCTGTAGCGAGCAGTCTCGAGTCGAGACCACCACAACGTTGCCGTGCTGGTCGGCTAGGCACTGGGTCTCAACGTGACGCGGCTTCTCGAGATACTTTTCGACAAAGCACTCGCCCCGACCGAAAGCGGCAATTGCCTCGCGGGTTGCCGACTCAAAGAGTTCCTGAACCTCATCCTCTTTGTATGCGACCTTGATGCCTCGTCCTCCGCCACCGAATGCAGCCTTGATGGCAACCGGCAGGCCGTGTTGAGCCACGAAGTCGAGAACTTCTTTGGCGCCTGAAACCGGGTCGATGGTGCCAGGAGCTAGCGGCGCACCGACCTTCTCGGCAACGTGTCGAGCCGAAACCTTGTCGCCAAGACGCTCGATGGCCTCAGGGGATGGGCCGATCCAGATAATGCCGGCAGCAATAACTGCGCGAGCGAAGTCTGCGTTTTCAGCCAAGAATCCGTAGCCCGGGTGAATCGCGTCGGCACCCGACTTCTTGGCGATGGAGAGAATCTTGTCGATGACCAGATAGGTCTCGGCCGAGGTGGTGCCGTGCAAGGCATACGCCTCGTCGGCGAGCTTTACGTGAAGGGCGTCGCGGTCCTGGTCGGCATATACAGCCACAGAACCAATGCCGGCATCCTTGGCGGCGCGTGCGATGCGCACAGCGATTTCGCCGCGGTTTGCGATCAGCACCTTGGTGATTTTGCGCGAATTCATAGGCATAAGCCTATTGGTTAGGCGTCCAAGACCGCGGGCAGTTTGCAGCCGAGTAACTGGCCAATTTTGCCTGCGTCATCGGCTTATGATTGTTCCGGGGAAGGAAACATCGGTTACACGGGGGAAAATGAAAAAGCTACTCTCAGCCGCACTTTTTGTTGTCTTAGCGAGTGTTGGTTCCATCGCGCACGCTGAATCTCGGGCAATTGACCCTTCTGTCACTGCCGCTATCGACAGTCAAGTTCCTGGTTTGACGGCTAAATTTCAAGAAAATGCAACTTTCCCTAAGCTCATTGTTTCGGCCACAATCGTGAATGACCGGGGAACGCTAATAAACGCTGTAAACGCCGGAGCTGCTCAGGGTAACTGGCAGCAATTCGTAGTCAATCTGAACAAATGAAAGTTCTTGTGCGAAGCCTGGTTTTTGGCCTCGGTTTTCTAGCCATCGACTTTGGGCGAGTGCTTTTCTCAGCACTCTTCGGAGGATTTTCTTCATTTGTTGTCGGTTGGAAGGCAATCGGCGGATACGACCTGGTTCGAGTGTTGATAACCATTGCTTTGGGTGCTCTGTGTTACTCGCTGTTGGTTCTAGATACGAATTTGGTCAGAGTGCAGCGCCTAAAAGCGGTTGTACCTGCAATTTCCACCTCGATTTTGCTTGGCTGGATTTGGTTTGGACCCCTGCTGACCCTCATGCAACCCGCGCACATACTTGCGGTCTATGGTTCGTTCTTCCTGACCATTTACCTAGTTCTAGGCACTAAACAAGGATCTGGTTCCTCGAAGGTCTCCAAGTAAAAACACCAGCGGTGTCTTTTCAAATTTAGTTTGCCGAATTACTTTTTCTCGATGGCGCCTAGGGGCGTTCAGGAGCGATTCCAGAGTGAAGTGTATTCAACACCCAGTTCGCGCACTAGCAAACGCAAGGTAGGAAGCGAAAGCCCAACCACGGTGTGCGCATCGCCCTCGATGCCGCGCAAGAAAGCACCACCAAGCCCGTCGATCGTGAAGGCACCGGCCACCTTGAGCGGTTCGCCGGTAGCGACGTACGCATCTATTTCGGCCTCGGTCAAATCGGCAAAGTGCACCTTGGATGCGCTAGCGGTGCCGGTCGCTCGCGCGGGTTGATTGGGTTGCGGGTTGCGGTTGTCGATGACCCAGTGGCCGCTAAAAAGGATTCCGCTGCGACCGCGCATCGCCAGCCAGCGTTCGCGGGCGACGAGTGGCTCATGCGGCTTGCCGAGGGCTTCGCCGTCAAACTCAAGGCTTGAGTCGCAGCCAATTACCAGTGCGCCCTGTGCCTCTGGGTGGTCCAGCACAGCCTCGGCTTTGGCTCGCGCGAGCGCCAAAACCATGTCTGCCGTGGTTGCGATGGCACCCTCGGCTGTGAGTCTTTCGACGAGCGCATCCTCATCGACGCCCGGGGCGATCGTGGTCGGTTCTATGCCGCCGTCGCGAAGCAAGCGCAGGCGAGCTGGGGAGGTGGAGGCTAAAACGAGGCGAGTCACGATGTAACTCTGGCACACTTGTCAGGTGAAGAATTCCCAGCCCGCAGAATCATGGGTCGGCCGCAGTTTTGAGGTCGACATTGAAAAGGTCGCTCACGGCGGCATCTTTGTTGCCCGCCACGAAGGCCGCGTTGTCTTTGTCAGCCACGTTCTGCCGGGCGAACGCGTCAAGGTGCGGGTCTACGAAGACCGCAGCAAAGGTTTCTGCCGCGCCGAACCGATCAAGATCATCACTCCGAGCGCGGATCGCGTTGCTCACGTTTGGCCAGAAGCCGCCTATGACTCCGAAAAGAATCTCGCCGGTGCCGGAGGTGCCGAGTTTGGTCACATCAAGTTAGAGCGTCAGCGTGAGCTCAAGGCGGATGTAATCGAAGAAGCCCTGCAGCGCATGGCCGGGGTCGAACTGCGCCCGACCGTCGAGGCTGCACCCGGTGACGATGCCGCGAACGGTCTCGGTTACCGCACGCGCATCCAGTTGCATGTCAACGAATACGGCGATGTTGGTCCGTACCGTGAACGCACCCATGAGGTCGTTCGGGTTAGCAGCCTCCCGCTGGCGAATGAAGACATTCAAGAACTTGAGATGCAGAACCGCAACTACCAGGGTGTCAGCAAGATCGAAGTGGCCGCCTCGAGCACCGGCCAGACCCTAATCAAGGTTGACAGCAAGTTGAGCAGCACCGACCGTTTGGTCGAGCGTGCCGGTGGACGCACCTTCAGAATCAGCCCTGGAGGCTTTTGGCAGGTTCACAAGCGAGCGCCTGAGGTTCTCACCGCAGCCGTCAATGCTGCGATCGCGGCCGTCGGCATCGACAAAGACGCTGACAATCTTGATCTTTACGGTGGCGTAGGTTTGTTCGCCGGAACCATGGCAGCAAAGTTCGGCAGTGATCTTCGTTGCACCACGGTTGAGGCATACAAGCAGGCCACTGAGGACGCGACGCTGAACCTGAACGATCTGCCTCGTGTGAAGGCCGTCTGCCAGCCAACCGAACGGTTCTTGAATGAGCGCGCGAGCGAGGCCAAAGCGGAGGCCAATAAGGCTAAAGCCGAGGGCCTCGCCGAACCGAAGTCAACCGCGACCGTGGTGCTCGACCCACCGCGAGCCGGAGCCGGTGCCCACGTGATTCAGCGCCTGACCGAAATCGCTCCTAGGCACATTGTGTATGTGGCTTGCGATCCAATCGCTCTCGCACGCGACCTAAAGCCTTTGCTGGCGGGCGGTTACGAGCTCAAGTCACTGCGGGCGTTTGACCTATTCCCTCACACTCACCACGTCGAGTGTGTTGCAAGTCTGGTGCGCAAGGGCGACTAATCGTGACGGGTCGGTCGGTCGAATCGGTTGGGGGCAACTCGTCGGACTTGCTCACTCCCAAGCACGAGATTCGGGTCGCAATCGTTGATGACCACGAAGCCGTTCGCGAGGGGTTTCGAAGCGTCTGCGAACGCTACGGCTTTCAGTTGATTAGCGCATCCGACACCGTTGCCGAACTCCTCGACTCGAACGCGCTGCGCGAAAACGATGTTGTGGTGCTAGATCTTTCGCTAGCCGATGGGTCGAAGCCATCCGAAAACGTAGCCAACCTGATCGCTCAGGGCGCCAAGGTGCTCATTTTTAGCATCGCTGACAAACGGAGTCAGGTTACCGAGGCGCTGCGGGCCGGCGCGGGCGCACTGATTCGAAAGTCTCAGACCATGGCCGAATTGGCGGAGGCTATCGAGTTGGTTGCGTCAAATGTAGAGGTCAACAACACCGAAACGAGTGCGGTAATCGACTCGGATGCCGATTTCAAACTTCGTGCAGGTTTATCCGCCAAAGAGCGCGAAGTGCTGAGTCTTTACGCATCCGGTTTCACGATGCGACAGGTTGCTTCGCAGTTGCAGATCAAAGAAAGCACTGTCAAAGAGCACATCGATCGTGTTCGGGGTAAGTACTCGAGTGTTGGACGACCTGCACCCGATAAAGCGAATCTGGTGCTTCGCGCGATTGAGGATGGCCTAATTGACGCCGTTCAACTCTGAACCGCGAAAGTTTGCGGTCGAGCGCGTTGACCGCACTATTGCTCGCGCGTTTGCTACCTGCGCCTCGTTCATCATTTTTCTGCAGGCAATCGCCCATGCATTTCAACAGCGGGAGATATTGAATCCCTGGGGTCTTTGGGTCGGAGTCGCGGTCATCGGTGGCATCTCACTGACCGAACTTGTCATGGCCTGGCTTGGTCGCAATTTGATTTGGCTCTACCTGGCCTTTTATCTGGCAACGCTGATTGGCGTCTTGGCCTGGCCGATTTCTTTGAAGCCGGGGGCGCATCTGGCACCCAATGATCAGCCTTGGCTATGGTGGGTGCTCGCAATCGCGGCTCTGTCTGGATTCGGAGTTTTCAAACCCATCCCGGCGTTCGCGGCGGCTATTTTGCTGAATGTGGCTTGGCTTTTCGTGCTGGGTCTGGATGGGTTTGGCACCAGAGGTTTTGCGGTCGTGCTGCAGGACACCCTGCTCGCCTTTTTCTTCGGGGTGCTGTTCGGTGTTTTGCTGATGGCCCTGCGGCAGCAGACCGCCCGCATCGACGAAGCGCTCGAGCAGCGCGCGATTACAACCGCCGACGCAGCCCGCGTCCGAGCCTCGGAGGGTGAGCGCGCTCGCGTCAACGCGCTCGTGCACGACTCGGTGCTGACCACCCTCATCACGGGTGCGAATGCCAGCGATCAGCGGCAGGTCGAGCAGGCGTCGCGTCTGGCACAGCAGGCCCTGGCCAAGCTGGGCAGCGATGTTTCGATGATCGCCCCCGAAGACGTCTCGGTTTCGGTGTTCTTCGATTCGCTGGAGCAGGCTGCGGTCGAGGTTGCCGCCGACCTCAATATTTCTCGCGAGCAGGTCGGCGACATCGTCGTGCCAGGTGAAGTCGCTCAAGCGCTAACCCAGGCCTCGATTCAGGCCATCACCAACTCGGTCCAACACGCGGGAACCGTAAAAAACCGGCAGCTTCGACTCAGCTCAACCAGCAACAGAATCAAGATCGTCGTAATTGATGACGGACGCGGATTTCGCGAAGCGCGAGTTGCCAAGTATCGCCTAGGCGTCAGGCTATCGATTCGTGAGCGCGTCACCTCGGTGGGTGGCCGCGTAGCCATTCAGTCGCAGCCCGGCCAGGGTTGCACCGTGACCATGACCTGGTCGATGCAGGATGAGTCAAATGCCCCGGAGGTTGACGCATGATTCGCGTAAACCGCTGGTTGCTAAGCATCTTGGCCGTGTTGTACTCCCTGTTGCACGCGGTCATCGGTTCATTCTGGGTTGCGCAGTACCACGAATCGTTCACCGCGATCTTCGCAATCGTGCTCTACCTGATCGTCACGCTGACGACCATCGGTCTCTATCGCGGCACGCGGCTTCCGTCGCTGCACGCCTGGACTGCCGTGCTTCTCGGGTTGTTGGTTCCGCTGCTGGCGCAGTCTCAGCTGGACTCATCCCACTTCGGTGACTATTCGACCTGGTACGTCAATGGCATCGGCACGCTTCTAGCGGTGATAGCCATTCGAGAACACGTGTTGCTTGCCCTGGTCGGTGTTGCGCTCGAATCGGTGATCGTAGCCAGCTGGGCTGGCTGGAATAACTTCTTTGCGACCGGCCTACTCGGTCCGATCATGATTGTTGCCGGAGCAGCCGTGGTGACGGTTGGCCTGCGTCGCGCTAGTGACGAAACCAAGCGCTACTCGGATCAAACCACTTTGGCGATGGCCGAGGCCGCCGCACTCCAGGCGGCCGGTGAGCAGCGAGCCCGATTGCTTCGACTGACTCTCGATAAGGCCCTGCCCATGCTGCGCCGCATCGCTCAACCGATTGAACTAACCCAAGAGGAAAAATTCGAAGCGAGGCTCCTGGAGGCGGCCCTGCGAGATGAAATTCGCGGCAAGGGTCTGATCGGCGACGTTACGCGCGCGGCCATCGATCGCGCTCGCCGACGCGGGGTTTCGGTTTCGGTGCTCGACGAGGGCGGGGTCGAAAATCTTGAAGCGGATGAGCTCGAGCGGCTTCACGCTCGGCTCGCGGGCGAGCTCGATCGTCTCGCTTCGGGCCGCGTGACGATCCGCTCACCTCGCGAAGAGGAGTGGTTGCTGACCATCGCGGCGTTTGGCGATGACTCAAACGTTCCGTCACTCTGGCTGAGGCTTTCGCGCGGAGAGTTGAACGACTAAGCGGCCAAGCGCTTGAAGCCTCAAGTGCTTGAACCCTCAAGCGCTGAACTCCAATCAGCAAGTTCTCTGAAAAGGCGAAAAGGCGGTTCCGAAGAACCGCCTTTCGACCCCAACCCGAGAGAATTGCTTCTCACAGAGCCCCCGCTGCAAGCCTCCCCTTAGAGTTCGTTGCAACTGGTTCAAGTATGAACGAGTTGCTCATCGCTTAGGGCTTGTCAGGTGTCCTCTCTTTAGGGGACATTCGTAAGCATCCGAACGGAGCAGGGTTACAAGTGTTAGCCGAGGAGAGCCGCGCGCAGGGTGTCCAGACCCAAACCACCGAGGTTGAGGGCCTCGCGGTGGAACTCCTTGATGTCGAACGCCGCGCCCTTGCGTGACGCATACTCGTCGCGGATTTGCTCCCAGATGCGCTGACCGATTTTGTAGCTCGGTGCCTGGGCTGGCCAGCCGAAGTAACGGTGAACCTCGAAGTTCACGAATTCCTTCGACATGTTGACGTTGCTGCCCATGAAATCGAGGGCATAGTCGAAGTCCCACTTGCCTTTGCCGTCGAGGCGATCCTTGCCGAGGTGAACTCCCAGATCGAGCACGACGCGGGCGGCGCGCATGCGCTGACCGTCGAGCATGCCCAGACGGTCGCCCGGGTCATCCAAGAAGCCGAGGTCGGCCATGAGTCGCTCAGCATAGAGCGCCCAACCCTCGCCGTGTCCCGAGGTCCAGGATGCGAGTCGACGCCACGAGTTGAGCTCGGCCCGGTTGTACACAGCCTGAGCGACCTGAAGGTGGTGACCGGGGACGCCCTCGTGGTAGACGGTGGTGGTTTCGCGCCAGGTGTCGAACTCGTCGACTCCGGCTGGCACCGACCACCACATGCGACCCGGGCGACTGAAGTCATCGGTCGGACCGGTGTAGTAAATCGCGCCCGAGTTGCTCGGAGCAATCATGCATTCGAGCTTGCGAATCGGTTCAGCGATGTCAAAGTGCGTGCCGCTGAGCTTCTCGATAGCGGTGTCGCTGAGCTGCTGCATCCACTCCTGCAGAGCCTTCGTGCCGTGCAGTTTGCGGCTCGCATCGTTGTTCAACACCTCGATAGCCTCTTGAACGGTGGCTCCGGCCTTGATCTGGTTGGCAACCGCGTTTTGTTCCGCAGTGACTCGAGCCAGCTCTTCGATGCCCCACTCGTAGGTCTCATCAAGGTCGACCTTGGCGCCGAGGAACTTGCGGCTGAGCAGCGCATACCGCTCGCGACCGATGGCATCGACACTGTTGGCGTTTGGCAGCAACTCGTTGGCCAGGAACTCGGCAAGCTTGCCATAGCCCTCCGCCGCGTGCTGCCCAGCCTTTTCGACTTCAGTCTTGAGGGTTGCATCGAGGTCATCCTCGCCAGCTTTAGCGCCGGATGCGAACTTCACAAAGAAGCTGTCTTTGCCGGCCAGCTCCTGAACCTCGCGCAACACCCATTCGACCTGCCGGCGAGCCGGTGTGTCCTTGGCCGCGATGCCCTCACGAAGGGTGCGGATGTAGCCGTCAATTGCGCCGGATACGGCGTTCAGACGCTTGGTTAGGTTCTCCCAGTCGGTGGCAGTTGCGGTGGGCGAAAGGTCGAAGATTTCACGGATGCCCTGCGCAGGCGAGGCGATCACGTCGAGATTGCGCTTCCAGAGCCCCGACTCGTGAATCTCGACGTCTAGGCCAAGCGAGCGCTGCATGGCGTCGAGGGTTACCTCATCGACCTTGTCCTGAGGTGTTGCCTGAGCCAGCTGGGCTAGAACTTTTTTGGTCTCGGCGATAAATTCGGCTTCGGCCTCGGGCGACGGCTCGTCAATCTTGTCTTCGTTGCCTGGTCGACCGATGTAGGTGGCAAAACTTGGGCTTAGTTCGGCCATTTTGCCGACCCACTGGTCTGCAATCTGGTCGATGTTTGATGTTGGGCGCGACATTGCGGATTCCTTCACTCGAACGGGTAAGTTTCTCGAGTGGTCGCGCCGCCTTGGCGGTTGCCGCGTCGTTTAGCGAGTGCGGGTCGAGAACCGCCACTGGCCAGGGCCAGGAACGATTTCGCTCCGCAGCATGCTCGCATTGCGCGACCAAGTAGAGGTCAGTCTACGCTCACGACCACCGCTTTGCGCCGCCGCCTCAGCGCTCGCCGCGCCGAGCACCGCGATCACGGTCGCCAGTTCTTCGGCGGTCGGATTTCCGCGTACGACTTTGAGCAGATCCTGAAGTTCAGGCTTCTGCTCGGCTGCCGAATTATCGCTGGTCATCGCTGCTCGCTCTCGCGCTCGCTTTAGAGCGGAATGTTTCCGTGCTTTTTAGGAGGCATCTGCGAACGCTTGGTGCGCAGGGCACGCAGCGCCTTGATCACCTGGATGCGAGTCGCCGAAGGCTCGATGATGCCATCGAGCTCACCACGTTCGGCAGCCAAGAACGGGCTGGCCACGTTGTAGGTGTACTCGGCTGCTAGCTTGGCGCGAACCGCATTCACGTCCATGCCCGCTTCTTCGGCCTTCTTGATCTGTTCGCGGAACAAAATGTTGACCGCACCCTGACCGCCCATCACCGCGATTTCGGCAGTTGGCCAGGCGAGGTTGATGTCGGCTCCGAGCTGCTTCGAGCCCATCACGATGTAAGCACCGCCGTATGCCTTGCGGGTGATGACCGTCACCAGCGGGACGGTCGCCTCGGCGTAGGCGTAGAGCAGCTTGGCGCCACGTCGGATAACGCCGGCCCATTCCTGGTCGGTGCCTGGCAGGTAACCCGGGACGTCGACAAGCGTGAAAATCGGAATTGAGAACGCGTCGCAGAAGCGCACGAAACGGGCAGCCTTTTCACCCGCGTCGATGTTCAGAGTGCCCGCCATCTGCTGCGGCTGGTTTGCCACGATGCCCACGCTGCGGCCATCGATACGTGCGAAACCAATCAGAATGTTGGATGCGAACAGCGGCTGCACCTCGAGGAATTCGTGGTCATCCACGATGTTCTCGATGATGGTGCGCATGTCATACGGCTGGTTCGGCGAATCAGGAATGATCCTGTCTAGCTTGCGGTCTTCATCGGTGACTTCGAGCTCGGCATGTGAATCGAAGACCAGGGTCTCACTCAGGTTGTTTTCTGGCAGGTAGGACAGCAGCGCGCGAGCGTAGTCGAGTGCGTCATCCTCGTCGGATGCCAGATAGTGGGCGACGCCAGAACGCTCGTTGTGCGCGCGTGCGCCGCCGAGCTCTTCCATGCCAACGTCTTCACCGGTAACCGTCTTGATGACGTCTGGCCCGGTAACAAACATGTTCGATGTCTTGTCGACCATGATCACGAAGTCGGTCAGTGCTGGCGAATAGACGGCGCCACCGGCAGCCGGCCCCATGACGATCGAAATCTGAGGGATGACACCTGAGGCCATCGTGTTGCGCTTAAAGATTTCGCCATACTTGCCCAGCGCGATAACGCCCTCTTGAATGCGAGCACCACCCGAGTCGAGGATTCCAATCATCGGGACGCCGGTTGCGATTGCGAGGTCCATGATCTTGATGATCTTGTTGCCCGCGGCCTCACCGAGTGAGCCACCAAAAATCGTGAAGTCTTGTGAGAACAAGGCGACCTGTCGACCATTAATGGTTCCGACACCAGTGACGACCGAGTCACCGTAGGGCCGCTTGTTTTCCATGCCGAACGCAGTGCTGCGGTGGCGCACATACTCATCCAGTTCAACGAACGAACCCGGGTCTAGCAGGTCGTTGATGCGCTCGCGAGCGGTCTTCTTGCCCTTGGCATGCTGCTTTGCGACGGCGGCTTCGCCGGCTGCGGTCACGGCCTCGTGGTAGCGCGCGCGAAGGTCGGCCAACTTGCCTGCGGTGGTCGCGATGTCTGGGTTGATTCGCAATGCCTGAGTGTAGGTGTTCTCGAAGGTCATGGGGCAAGCCTACTTTGTGGCATCGCTTCGCGGGGGTAACAGGAGCGCTACGGTTATGGGCATGAACGACTTTTCGCGGGCTGCCAAGCTGGCTAATTGGTTTGAATACGTGACCGAAACCGGTTCAACCAATACCGACCTGATTCGTGCGGCGGGCCGAATCGATTCGCCTGACGCACTGCCAGATTTCAGCGTCCTGGTAGCCGGTTATCAAACCGCAGGGCGAGGTCGTTCGGCACGAGAGTGGATTGCGCCGGCTGGTTCGAGCCTGTTTGTCTCGGTTCTGTTGAGACCAAACCCTGCCATCGCGCCCGACTCGTACGCGTGGTTGCCGCTGCTGGGCGGGCTCGCGATGCGCAACGCCGTGCTTCGGCTGAGCGGGCCGGCGCACGACTCCGAAGTCAAAGGCGTTGCCGTCAAGTGGCCCAATGATGTTCTGATTGCCGAAGCTGATGCCAAAGAATTCGGCGGGCACCGCAAAGTGGCCGGGGTGCTCAGCGAACTGCTACCCGATCTGAGCGGTGTCGTTGTCGGTGCGGGTCTGAACTTGACTCAGAGTCGCGATCAACTTCCGGTCGAAACGGCGACCTCACTCGCTCTCGTCGGCATCGAAGCGTCGGTCGAAGAGGCGCTAGAGGCATACCTCACGGAATTTCGCGGTCTGTATGCGAATTTCGTACGGGCCAACGGCGATGCGGTGGCCAGTGGGTTGCGTTCGGCAGTGGTCGGAGTCTGCGAGTCGGTCGGTCGTCGGGTGCGAGTGATTCTGCCAGGCAATATTGAGCGCCTAGGCACCGCGAAGGGAATCGATTCGAGTGGCCGATTGACCGTGCTCTTCGATGGTGAAAGTGCAGCAACTTCAGTCGCCGCAGGAGATATTGTCCACTTGAGACACAATTAGCCGCGAGAATTAAAGGGTGTCTAACGCTTTCGTCCCCGAATTCCGATACGCGCGACTCCGCGCTCGCGGGTCGAGCCTGTTTTGGCCCATGTTTCTACTTTTCCTCGAAAGCGCGACTCTGAGCTTCCTGATTCCAAAATTGCCGACCGAACCGGCTTCGGGCTGGTTGCGAATCACTTTTTTTGCCACCGCGGCTGCCATCGCGCTGTTTTTCTGGCTGCTCCCGCTGATTAAATTTCTGACCAATTGGATCGAGATCACGAACACCAACGTCATCCTGCGCCAGGGTCTTTTTGGCGCCAGACGACAGGTTTCACTGCGCGCGATTCAACACGTGCAGGTTGTCGGTCGGAGCCGGTTGGTCCTGCAGGTTGCCGGGGAACCTGACCTTGAATTTTCGAAGCTCGGCAAGGCCAAGTTGGTTGCCGGCGAACTGCAAAAACTTATCGGCTAGGAGGCCAGGATGTCCAAGCGCATCGGAGTGATCGGTGGTGGCCAGTTGGCGCGAATGATGATCGTGCCCGCTATTCACCTCGGTCTGGAATTGAAAGTCCTGGCTGAAGCCGAGGGTTCGCCTGCGACTGTCGCTGCGACGATGGTCGGTGATTACAACCAGCTCGATGTCGTTCGCGAATTCGCAAAGACCGTTGATGTCATCACGTTCGACCACGAACACGTGCCGCTGTCGGTGTTGCGCACCCTCGAACAGGAAGGCATCAGCGTTCAGCCGCCGTCGGCCGCGCTCGCCTTTGCGCAGAACAAGTTGCACATGCGTCAGCGATTGACCGAACTCGGTTTGCCAATGCCAGCCTGGGCCGAGATTAAGACTGCCGAGCAACTTGAGCGCTTTATTGCCGAAAACGGTGGAGTGGCCATTTTGAAGACCCCAATCGGTGGCTACGACGGCAAGGGCGTACGCGTGGTTCGAACCAGCGCGGATGCGGCCGAGTGGTTGAGTGCCGAAGGGCTGGCGAAGGTTGGCGGTAGCTTGCTGGCCGAGGAGAAAGTCGACTTTGTTCGTGAGCTAGCTCAGCTTTCGGCCCGCACCCCGAGTGGTGAATTCAAGGCTTGGCCACTGGTTCAAACTGTGCAGCAGGATGGCGTTTGCGCCGAAGTGCTTGCCCCGGCGCCGGGCGCATCCGAAGAGATCTTGGCGCGCACAGCAGAAATAGCGCGTGGAGTCGCCGAGGGGCTTGGCGTGACTGGAGTGTTGGCCGTCGAGATGTTTGAAGCTCGCGATGGCCGCCTAATCATCAATGAGTTGGCGATGCGCCCACACAACTCGGGGCACTTTTCGATTGAGGGTTCGGTAACCAGTCAGTTCGAGCAGCACCTTCGAGCCGTCTCGGATCTGCCACTTGGCTCAACGGCCTCGAGAGCCGCCCATGCCGTGATGATCAACCTGCTCGGCGTCGATGATGAAAACGACTTCGTTAGAAATTACGCAAAGGCCATGAAGGACCAACCTGAGGCCAAGTTGCACGTCTACGGCAAATCGGCTCGCAAAGGTCGCAAGATGGGTCACGTGACGGTGGTGCACGAGGACAGCTCGCAGGCCCTGGCCGTGGCTCGTGCCGCTGCCGAGATTTTGCGGCACGGAAACTAAAATTTAGGGGTTCGTTCACTCCAAAGTGCGCCTGCGCTGTTGTGAGAAACAGACGACCTCGAAACGACAAGGAGCCCAGATGTCGCAACCAATCGTCGGCGTAGTAATGGGATCGGATTCAGACTGGACCGTCATGGCCGATGCGGTCAATGAGCTCAAGGCGTTCGGAATCGAATTCGAGGTCGAGGTGCTTTCGGCTCACCGCACTCCCGAGCGCATGATCGAGTGGGGCAAGGCGGCCGCTGGTCGCGGCCTCAAAGTCATCATCGCCGGCGCCGGGGGAGCAGCTCACCTACCAGGGATGCTGGCCTCGGTAACGACTCTTCCGGTAGTCGGTGTCCCGGTCCCGCTGTCGAAGTTGGACGGCATGGACTCACTGCTGTCAATCGTTCAAATGCCGGGCGGAATTCCAGTGGCCACCGTGTCGATCGGTGGCGCCAAAAATGCCGGTCTTTTAGCTGCCAGAATCATCGGTGCCTTCGATGAGCGCGTCTCCGCGCAGTTGGCAGATTACGCCGACCAGCTCAAGGAGCAGGTCGCCGAAAAGAATGCGAAACTGAAATCACAAATCTAGGCAGCGCGGCTTCGCGAGGCTCGAAGAGCACCAACTTTGCGCGTAGCCCATTTCGAAATACTGAGCGTGCCACGCCGCAGGTGATGCGCAAGCGCGCCTGGTGGTTGCTCGCGCTCTCCTTCTTGGTGCCCGGCTCGGCGCAGCTCCTGGCCGGCAATCGCCGAATCGGAAGAGTCGCACTGGTCGCGACTTTTGCACTCTGGGCATTCGTAATTCTCGGTGTTTTGCTCGCCTTGCCATTTGGCGGGCAGTGGTTGGCCGCCATTGCCACCCAGGGATGGTTCATGAGTTCGGTGACGGCTCTGCTGGTTGGCTATGCCATCTTTTACGCATTGATCGCGCTCGACACTCTCCGAATTCTTCAAGTCGGACGCCTGTTCCCCCTGGACCGCTGGCTTGCCGTGGTGGTTCTCGCTGTTCTGGGAATCGGCGTGAGCTCCGGTTTTGGCGCAGCGGCCAATGTAACCGGTTCGGTAAGTTCACTTGTGCATCACATGTTTGCCCAGAAAGGCACATACG
Organism: Actinomycetales bacterium; assembly: GCA_028868975.1. Taxonomy (GTDB): domain Bacteria; phylum Actinomycetota; class Actinomycetes; order Actinomycetales; family Microbacteriaceae; genus Rhodoluna. The sequence goes on along the minus strand of JAGWTM010000004.1, from coordinate 10,355 downwards.
CACCAGACCACGGTCGATACAACGTGCTCCTGTTAGGCGCGGACTCGGGCAAAGATCGATTCGGTATTCGCCCTGACTCGATTTCAGTGATCAGCATCGATTCCGTTACCGGTCAGGCTGTGAACATTGGCATCCCGCGCAACATGCAAAAAGTGCAGTTTGTGAAGGACTCACCGCTTCGCAAGGTGTTCCCAAACGGCTGGCGTTGCGGCGACACCTGTTTGATCAATGCGATCTACAAGACCGTGACCGACAACTACGCCCAGCTTTACCCGAATGCCGAGGCCCAGGGTTCGACTCCCGGCGTCGAGGCCACCAAGGAAGCGGTCGAATGGGTCACCGGGTTGCACATTCACTCGTATGTCATGGTCGACATGGCAGCCTTCGCCGGATTAGTTGATGCGCTCGGTGGTGTCGACATCAACGTCAAGGAGCGACTGCCAATCGGTGGCCAAAAAGAGGATCTCAGTGACGTGAAGGGTTGGATCGAAGCCGGACGTCAACATATGGACGGGTATCACGCACTCTGGTACGCCCGTTCGCGACACTCGACCACCGACTACGATCGCATGCGACGTCAGCGTGAAGTGGAGCAGGCCCTTTTGGATCAGGCGGGTCCGGTCAACATCGCGCTGCGATTTAATTCGGTGGCCGGTGCTGCCGACAAACTGGTCAAAACCAATATCCCAAGCGACATGATCGGCACCTATTTCAACCTCGCACTCAAGGCCAAGAAATTGGGAATCAAGCCACTTGAGCTAGTGCCGCCGCGATTCGACATGGTCTACCCAGATTTCAAGGCAATTCGCAGCACCATTCAGGCCGCTTTTGAGGCGCAAGGCTAGACTTTTCGAGATGAGCCTCGCAGACTACGCCCGCGAGCACGGACTCAAGCGAGTCGGTGCTCGTCCAGCCTTCCTGGACTACTTGGGGCAGGCTTGGGGCCGCCGCGATTTCGCATACACCCTCGCAAAATTCACCAACGAGGCCGCAAACGCCAAAAATCGTCTCGGTCGCTGGTGGGTGATCCTGTTGCCAACGGTCCAGGCCATGGTTTACGGCTTGATTTTCGGTGTCCTGATGGCGCGGGATCGTCCAGAAAACTTCATCCCTTTCTTGTTTACCGGGGTGTTCCTCTTCACCTTCATTAGCGGATCTGCAACCCAGGGCGCCACGGCTTTGACGAGCAACACCGGACTGGTTCGGTCGTTGGCCTTCCCGCGCGTGCTGCTGCCGGTTTCGGCGGTGATTCGCCAGTTTTTGAACACGCTTCCGCAGATCGGACTGCTGCTCATCACACTGCTGGTGTTTCAACAGGGCATCACTTGGAAGTGGCTGCTGCTCATACCGGTGATCGCGCTGATGAGCCTTTTCAACCTCGGAATCGCCATGATCATGGCGCGCATCGCTTCGCAGGTGCAGGACATCAACAAGCTGCTGCCGTTCGTGATTCGAATTTTGTTTTACACATCCGGCATTTTCTTCAGCATGGATCGCCTGCTGAAGGATCACCCGTCGATTCTCGCGGTTCTCAAGTTCAACCCCATCTATGACTACGTCGAACTCGCTCGCGGGCTCCTGGTTCAGGGTTACGAGGCGACCGCGTTCCTGTGGCTGACCTCGGCCGGCTGGGCCATCCTCGCCGCCGTGATCGGTGTCTTCTTTTTCTGGAAGGCGGAGGAGCGCTATGGCCGCGAAGACTAAAGCCGACGCAATTCCAGTCGTCGTCGTGGATGACGTTCACATCACCTACAAGGTTTTTTCGAGTGGACGCCGGGCCACTCGTGCTGCAGCCGGCGGCGGCCTCTTCTCACGAAAGATTGGGTTGCGCGAAGTCCACGCGATCAAGGGTGTTTCATTCACCATCTATGAGGGTGAATCGGTCGGAATCATCGGTTCAAACGGTTCGGGTAAGTCCAGTTTGATGCGAGCCATCGCGGGACTAACACCGGTCAGCAAAGGCGCCATTTACAGTTCGGCAAGACCGACCCTGCTCGGTGTCGCGGCGGTCATGCTGCCGAATCTCAGCGGTGAGAAAAACATCATCCTCGGTGGTTTGGCGCTCGGTTTTGATCGCAAGCAGATCGAGGCAGACGTAGACAAGATCACGGAGTTCGCCGGGATTCAGGAGTTCATCGATTTGCCGATGCGAACCTACAGCTCCGGTATGTCAGCCAGATTGCGCTTTTCGATCGCCGCCTCGCGCGATCACGAGATTCTGATCGTCGACGAAGCGCTCGCGGTCGGTGACCAGGAATTCCGTCAGCGGAGCGAAGCTCGCATGCGTGAGATGCGCGATCGCGCCGGCAGCCTGTTCCTCGTCAGCCACTCGATGCAGTCCATTCTGGACACCTGCAATCGCGTTATCTGGATTGAAAAGGGTGAGCTGATTATGGACGGCGATCCCCAGACCGTGGTTGCTGCTTATAACAAGCACACCGGCGCTACCTCGAACGACTAACCATGGCAAACAGCAAGGCAAACGGTGAGTTTGAGCTTCCGGCGCTAACTGTCATGATGCCGGTGCTCAACGAAGAAGCACACCTCGCAGCGGCGGTGGATGCGATCCTGTCGCAAAGCTACCCGGCTCCGCTCGAGTTGATTCTCGCACTGGGCCCATCCAAAGACGCAACGAACAGAATTGCCTCCGAGATTGCGCAGCGGGATTCCCGCGTTGTGCTTCTGGAAAATCCGCGTGGCCTGACCACCATCGGGCTCAATGCCGCCATCAAAATCGCCAAGTATGACTTCATCGTGAGAGTCGATGCCCACAGTGAACCGGCCCCGGGCTACCTGGCTGACGGCATGCGCATCCTTCATGAAACCGGTGCGGACCTGCTCGGGGGCATCATGGCGGCTCGCGGTCGCAGCGCGTTCCAAAAGGCGGTGGCCTGGGCTTACACCTCAAGGTTTGGAATCGGCGGTGCCGCATATCACGTCGGTGGTGAGGCTGGCGAGGCCGAGAGCGCGTACCTGGGCATCTTTCGTAAGTCGGCGCTCGAACGCGTCGGGGGCTATGACGAATCGATCATTCGCGGGGAGGACTGGGATCTCGCTCAGCGCATCAAGCGCACCGGAGGCCTGGTCTGGTTCAGCCCCAAACTCAGTGTCACCTATTGGCCGAGAGGTCGTTGGGATCGTCTCGCCAAGCAGTTTTACTCAACCGGAGTTTGGCGCGGTGACCTCACTCGGCGAGACCTGGCCGGCGCCTCGAAGCGCTACTTCTTGCCGCCGCTTCTAGTGCTGAGCATCATCGCCGGGCTAGCTATTTTGGTCTCGGGGCATCTGCTCGGGGTTATCCCGCTCGCCGGTTACCTAGGTGCCATTGCTCTCTTAGCCGCTAGCGCGGCCGGACTGAGCCTGAAGGCGCGAATTGCCCTCCTGATTGCGCTACCAACCATGCACCTGAGTTGGGGCTGGGGTTTTTGGATCGGATTCCTGCGCGGAGCGAGCAAGACTGTCGACAAGTCACGAGCGGGAACCAGGAGCGCCGTCGAATGAATCTGAAACGAGCACTCAAGACCTACACGCCCACCCGAATCTTAGGCGCGCTACGTCGTCGTCGAGCCGACTGGATGCGTAAACTCCAGTATCGTCCGCAGGACACGGCTCAGCTTCGGAATGCGGTGCTCTTTGAGTCGTTTCAGGGCAAGGTAATCGGAGATAACCCGCTCGACATTTTTCTCGAGGTTCGCGCCCGCAAGGAAGCTGGTTTATTGCCGGCCGATTTGGAACTGCTATGGACGATTGGCCCAGAAACCACTGCGCCCCAGGGTGCCACCGGGCTTCGCCACGGCAGTAAGGCCTGGCTCGATGCGCTGGCCACCTCGAAATACCTCATCAACAACACAAACTGGCCCTGGTACTTCCGTAAGGTCCAGGGTCAGGTTTATCTGCAGACCTGGCATGGCACCCCGCTCAAGCGCCTCGGCCGAGAAATTCCAAATAACAATCTCACCAAGAGCTACCTCGACACGATGGATCGAGAGGCTTCCTACTGGGATTACCTAATCTCACCGAATCACTTCTGCACCGAGGTCTTTCCGGGTGCTTTCGGTTACAGCGGGAAAATCATCGAGACGGGGTACCCGCGCAACGACCGTTTGACCACCTCTAACTCGAGCGACCGTCAACGCATCCGCGAATCGATTGGAATCACCGACCCGACCACAGTTGTGGTGCTCTACGCACCAACCTGGCGCGATTTCAAGCGGAGTGCCACTGGAAACTGGGAATCGGTCAACTTCATGGACGAGAACATCGAATTGCCAGACGGTTTTCAGATGATCTACCGCGGTCACACCAATACCCACGCGGCACACAAGAGCAAAGTGGCAGGACGAGCCATCGATGTGACCAAGTATCCCGATGTGACAGAGCTGTACCTCGCTGCCGATGTTTTGGTTACCGATTACTCGAGCGTCATGTTCGATTTCACCGTAACCGGAAAACCCGTGCTCTACTTGGCGCCTGATTTAGATCGCTATCGAGCCGAGCGCGGTTTCTATTTCGACTTTGAAGCGGACGCCCCAGGGCCAATTCTGCAGCGCGACACCGAGGTGGTGGCGGCCCTATCGCGCTTGCCGGAGATTGCTCTGCAGTACAGCGCCAGGTATCGCGCCTGGCAGGCAAAGTTCAACTCGCTTGAAGACGGCAACGCTTCGAAGCGCGTCGTCGATACAGTCTTCGGAGGCAAACGGTGAAAACTCTGATCGCTCTTGCCCGCAAGGCGCTCGCCAGCGGACCGATCCCAGTCGTGAAGTACGCCGTGATGCGGCTGATTTGGTGGTTCTCGTTCAGGTTCACGATTCGTGATTCTCGAATGCCAAAGGTCTCAATCGTGGTTCCGGTTTACAACGTCGAAGCCTTCCTCGCGGATGCCCTGCGAAGCGCCAGAGCGCAAAATTGGCCTAACCTCGAAATCATCGTGGTCAATGACGGAGCGACCGACGGTTCAGCCGCAATCATCGATCGATTCTTTTATCGGACGCCGTTCCTGCGCGGTGTTGTGCAGCCGAACGCGGGGCTTGGTGCCGCTCGAAACACCGGTCTGGCAGCCATCGATGACACCGACTACGTCATGTTTCTCGACAGCGACGATTTGCTTCCGCTGGGTGCGGTCAAGCGCTTCGTTGAGAAGGCGGAGTCGACGGGCAGCCCACTGGTAGTTGGCAAGGCCGTGTGTTTCTACGGGGCACGCTACTTCGATCGCACCTCGACTGCGGCTTTCTTCAGGAAGACTCGCGACGCCATTTCGGTCAATGAGCTGCCCGAAATCCTTGGAGATGCGACCAGTTGGAACAAGCTATACAACTGGCAATTTTGGCAGGCAAATCACTTCAAGTTCCCGGAAGGTGTGGCCTACGAGGACATGACCCTCGTGGTTACCGCATACCTCGCCGCCAAGCAGTTTGACCTCATCGCGGACGCGAGTTACTTCTGGCGAGTACGAGCCGAGGGTGAAAGTTTGTCTAAGCGGCGAACCGAACTCAAGAGCCTTCAGGACCGACTGCTGTCGATGGAGCAGATCGACAAGATCCTGAAGCTATCCGTTGAGCGGGGCTTTATCACTCCACTGGTCCACCTAACCTGGTTGACTCGAATCATCTCGCTCGATTTGCCGCTTTTTGTCGAGTCCCTACCGGTGACGGATCAGGCCTTTTTCGATGAGCTCCACTCACGTGCCGGCAAGTTGCTTGCCGATGCTCCCGAGCAGGTTTGGACCGAAGCGACCGGCAAGCACCGCAAGGCCGTTTGGGCTGCAGTGCACGGCAGTCGTGAACAAACCCTGAAGTTACTAGCTGAGTAACTGACGGCAAGTCACAGCCTCTTCACAGAAGCCCAAAGTTAGGCTTAAACCGCTATTACCGGTTGTTCTCGAGAGGAATACCGCCATGAAGAAATTCTTGTTTTTTGTGATTTTGTTAGGCGTCGGCTACTTTGCCGTATCGTCTCTGCTCAATTCCTTCAATGCCGCGAAACCAACGGCCAGCCCAACCGTCCAGCCGAGCTCATCCAGTTCTGAGTCGGCCACCTCGAACCCGCAACCAACCCAGAGCCAATCACCAACGGTCAAGCAGAAGGCAGCAACCGTTGAAATCATTTCGGCCGATGTGGATTCCGGCGCTATGGCAATCAGTGTCGTGGCTCACGCCACCAACATCGCTGAAGATGGCGGCAGCTGCACCCTGGTCTACCAGAGCGGAGCAACGACCAAACAGCTGAAGGTGAAAGCCGAATCAAATGTCAATGACACGCAGTGCTACCCGATGACCCTTTCCACGGTCGGGTTACCAAAGGGTGCCGGTTTGGTGAGCGTGGTTTACGACTCGGTCGGATACCACGGAAGTTCGCCAGCAACCGCAGTAACCATCAAGTAATCCAGGGTCGAGAACCGAATCCATGCGTTTAGTCAGAGTTCGCCGTTTTGTGGCCATCATCGTTTCGGTGATGCTGGCCGTGGCGGGCTTGACCGCGCTCGAGATGAATACCCAGCAACGAGCCCAAGCAGCCGATGTTTCAAGATTTGATCCCGGTCTGATCATTAGCGACAGCGTCTTTTTTGACTTCGGAACGATGACCGTTGCTGACATCCAGCGGTTCCTTGAAAGCAAGGTTCCCGTCTGTAAGGACGGCGACGGTGGCCCGAAATGTCTGCGCAACTACACCATGGACACCCCGGCAAAACCCGCCGAGGACGGTCGCTGCGATGCCTTGGAAGCCAAAACCGATCAGACTGCCGCGCAGATTATTTATGACGTAGCTCGCGCTTGCAAGATCAACCCGCGTGTGCTCCTGGTGACACTTCAGAAGGAACAGGGGCTCATCCAGGCCGCTAATCCGACAGCCAGAATGTATGCGGCCGCGCTGGGCTTTGCCTGCCCCGACGTTGACCCAAATAACTCGTGCGGGCGAGTCAAAGCCGGTCTCTTCAACCAGCTCTACTTCGGCGCGGGGCAATTGCAGTGGTACGGCGACCCGAGAGGCTCGTTCACGTATCTCAAGATCGGCAAGACCTCAAACGTGCGCTTCCACCCGAACTCGTCCTGCGGCACCAAGCCCGTCATGATCAAGAGCCAAGCCACGGCCAACCTCTACTACTACACGCCATACACGCCCAATGATGCGGCGCTCAAGAATCTTTACGGCACCGGTGACAGCTGCAGTGCCTATGGCAACCGTAACTTCTGGCGGTTCTACACCGACTGGTTTGGTGATCCGGTAGCCGGTGGATTCTTGCTGAAGAGTGCCAGCAGTGACACCTACCTGATTGTGGACAACAATCGCTATTTGATTGATGACCCGGCCCTGATCAAGGCTTTGGCCCCGCTCGGCCCGCTCGGAGTGATTAGCAACGATTACCTGAACACCTTCACCGAAGCGGGAACCATGACCCGCGTCGTGAAATCGGCACTCGGCAAGTACTACTTTGTGGACGGCGGCAAGAAATTCCTATTCAACGACTGCAATCAGGTGGCCAGCTTCGGTCTCGATTGCAATCGCGCTGTCCAACTAACTTCGTCGCAACTGGCTGCGCTCGCCGACTCCGGTCCGATGTCTGCCTACGTGATCGGTTCTGGTTCCAGCAACGACACCTACGTTATTTCGGGTGGCTTCAAACGTGAATTGCTGGATGCCCCATCGGCTACCGCAAATGGCATTAACCTGCCAGTCCTGAACACCAAGTTGACCATAAATGCCTTCAACTACCTGCCCTGGGGTCCGCCAATCATCAAGAATGGCAGCATCTTCACCAACCGCGACACTAAAAACAAGGTTGTTTACATCGATGGGCTGGCCTATGAAATTCCGGCCGCAGTGAGCAAAGACCTCGATCTGACTCCTTGGTTTGAGAGTTCGACCGGAACCATCTCAACCGCTGGGCTGAGCGTTGCCGCAAGCACGACGCCGATTCTCAACTTTGATCGCGATGACCAGGGGCGCACCTGGTTGCTAACCTCGGCAGGCAAACGATTGGTCACCAAGGGTGAAGAAGTGGTCACCGACGCGCCACTTCTGCCTAACTCGCTGTTCTCCAGAATTGCCACCATGGATGCGCCGCTCACCACGCCGCTCTTTGCCCGGGCAAGCACCGACAAGAAGTTGTTCTTCGTGCGTGGGGGAGTGCGCAAAGAAATAAAGGTGACCGCCGATCGCACCAAGCTGATTTCTCAACTGGCTATGCCCGCAGTTCAAGTTCTACCGCCAAGCGCGCTGAACCAAATCGTTGAGAGCGGAACGGCTATTCCGCCGGGCACGCTAGTTGAAGGCTCGATTACCGTCAAGGCAAAACCCGCGCTGTATTGGGTCAACGGTAACGACCGACTCATCCAGCTGCCGGATAGTGGCCAGGCGCTGGCACTCGGTCTGGGAGTCGCAGGCAAGCTTTCGCCGCGACCAGTCACTTTCGCTGACCTCAAGGGCATGACCCGAAGCGCAGTTTTCAATGGCATCAAACTCAACTGCGACGGTCAGTTGTTCTTGGCTACCGCCGGCAAGGCCTACCCGGTCGCGACCGATCTTGCCGAGGTTTACCCGGGGGCTGCCGTGTTGCTAGACCCGCTCAACTGTGCCCTGCTAAATAAGCAGACTCAGGAAATCGGACGCTTCATCAGAACTCCTGACCGTTCCTACTGGTTGATTACCAATGGCAAGAAGCAGCTGATCGCGAACGTGACCGCGTATCGCGCGCTGGTTGGGCAAACGCCGATGACAACGCTTCCCGCAGTGATCGTTGACCAACGATTTGCCGATTTGATTCCGACAGGCCACAAGGCTGGTGTCACGGTCACCGATCCTGGGCCTAAGCCGACGGCCAGCCCAACGGCCAGTCCTACCACCACCCCTGCGCCTACCCCGAGTCCGAGTAGTTCGGTGACTCCAAAACCTTCGGTATCGCCAACGGTGACTTCGACTCCGACCGTCAGTCCAACCCCAACGGCGACTCCGGTTCGCAAATACACCGTAGTTTCGGGTGACACACTCACCAAAATCGCGGCCAAATTTGCCGTGACGGTAAGCGCCATCAAGCAGGCCAATAACCTAACCAGCGACGTCATCAAACTGGGGCAGGTCCTCGTCATTCCATAGACTTAGACGCATGTCTAAACAGGTCGTTATTCTCGCTGCTGGCATGGGCACTCGTTTGGCCCGCCCGTTGCCAAAGCCGCTCACCGAACTCCGTGACGGTCGTTCGATAATGCAGCAGCAGATTGACAACCTCAAGAGCGCTTTTGGTGAAACCTACCGGGTGCTGATCGTGGTTGGCTTCAAGCTCGAGGCGATCATCGAGCGCTTTCCAGCGGCAACCTTCGTTTACAACGAGTACTACGACCAGACCAACACATCGAAGAGCCTGCTCAAGGCTCTTCGCGCTGCGCCAGACGGCGGCGTGCTCTGGTTGAACGGCGACGTAGTCTTTGATCCAGAAGTGCTCAAGCGAGTGACCCCGCTCATCGAAGCCGACCAGTCATTTGTCGTGGTCAACACCTCCAAAGTCAGCGATGAAGAGGTGAAGTACACGCTTGACGCATCCGGCCACATCGAACAGCTGTCGAAGACCGTGGCTCAGGGTCTAGGCGAGGCGGTGGGCATCAACTTTGTCGCGGGTGCGGACAAGCAGCAGCTGATCGAGCGACTAGATCAGGTCGGCGAACAGGATTATTTCGAGCGCGGCATCGAGTTGGCGATTGAGTTGGATCAGCTCAAGTTCCGAGCCGTTGACATCAGCGATCTTTACGCTGTTGAGATCGATTTCGCAGAAGACCTAGCGAGAGCAAACGAGCTCTTTTAGGCGAGCGACCCTTAGGCTCTAGAGCCTCGCTTGGCTCGTTGGCTTTCACAGCAAAAAGCGCGATAAACGCCCAACCCATCTCGATCAGCATTCGGCTTTCGGTGAGGTTTTGTGCGAGTAATCCAACAAAAGCCAAAATAGGCCAGAGATACAGCACGCTCGTGTGACGAACTGCGAGACGCCAAAGTTTGATGAAGGTGACCGTTAGCAGGGTCAGGAATATCGCCAAACCGATGAACCCGAGTTGTAGCCAAACATCGAGGTATGCGTTGTGCGCCTGAAAGTAAGGCACACCCTTGATAACCACGAGTCCGTCGTAGGGTTTGACCCCTGGAACCCAGTGGCTGATCCAACCCCAGCCCAAAGTCGGCTTTTCGGCAATCAGTTGCAGCACGAGCTTCCAGATGCCCGAACGGCCGGTCATGTCGGGGCTCTTGCCGAAGAATTCAAAAACCTGAGCGCGATAAACCAGGACGAAAAACGCGATGGTGCCCGCCGTGAACCACGCGATTCGGTAGTAGCGGTGACGCACATCTCGAGACTTACCCTCGGCCGCGATTGA
>JAGWTM010000003.1 GCA_028868975.1 Actinomycetales bacterium | reverse complement strand
GGTTAGAAAGACGGCGTTTGAGTTCTGGAATAGACCAGTTAGCTCAGCTACCTTCTCGACCTTGTTCGCCATGGCGCTCCTTGATTTCTTATGTCGGTAGCCCCGGGAAACAAAAAATGCTCCGGCGCAGACGCACGGAGCAGAGAAAATTCGCTAGGAATCAAAACTGTTTCACACACCTGCGTTGGATGACACTTTCGTGTTCCTTCGTTGCGCATCTTACGAATTGCAAAACCGACGGTCTTTGGCTCCCTAAAGTCTAGACGGCAGGAACCTTTCGGCGCAACCCCAGGCTGCTCCTTCACCATGAAAAGAGAAACCCCTGACCTAGACCATCAGCCTATGTCAGGGGTTTCTAATCAGAAATGCTTAGTCGCGAGCGGCGCGAGACTCGAACTTCTTCTTGTCACGCGGACGAGGTGATCCCTCTGGTCGATCTGACCAGCGACCGCGTCCATTGCCACCGTAGTTGCTGCGCTTGCCGCCACCCTGGCGATCGCCACGTGAACCACCGTGACCACCGCGACCACCGCGGCTGTCACCAAAGTCAAGAATGTCCTGGACAGGTGGTGGAGCGATTGGACCGGCTAGTTCCTCAAGCAGAGCACTGCTCGGGCGAACGTCACTGAAGATGCCGTCTCGGTCGGCGCGACGCAGTAGGTCTTCCATGCGACGGAATCGCGAACGGAAGATCAGGGTCACAACTGTGCCCGAGGCGTGACCACGACCGGTGCGGCCTGCGCGGTGCAGGTAGGTCTTGTACTCCTCTGGCGGGTCAACCTGGATGACCAGCTTGACGTCATCAACGTGGATTCCTCGGGCGGCAACGTCTGTTGCGACGAGCACGCGTACCTGCCCCTTGGTGAAACGCTCAAGGTTGCGGTTGCGCTGATTCTGGTTTAGGTCGCCGTGAAGACGGGCTGCTGGCACACCGGCTTCGGTCAGGCTCTCGGCCAGACGTTCTGCAGTCATTTTGGTGCGCGTGAAGATCAGCGACTTGCCTTCACCCTGAACCAGGCGAAGCAGAACAGCACTGCGGTCATCAGGCTCAACGGTTAAGACACGGTGAGTGATGTTTGCGGTGTCGTTCTCTTCATTAGGAACTTCGTAAACGTATGGGTTTGGCAGGAATTCCTTGACGAGCGAGTCAACCTCGCGGTCGAGAGTTGCCGAGAACAGCAACTTCTGGCTGTCGCCAGCGGCACGCATGATGCGACGAACTCCCTCGATGAAGCCAAGGTCACACATGTGGTCAGCTTCATCGACAACTAGAGTCTCAACCGCGCTCAGGTCGATGATGCCCTGGGCCATCAGGTCTTCGAGGCGTCCCGGAGTTGCGACGACGATGTCTACACCGCGGCTCATGGCGTGCTCCTGCTTGCGCTGTGGAACACCACCGTAGATGCAGACGCTGTAGAAGCCGACCGGCTTCGCCAAGGCGTGGACGGTGCGGTCAATCTGGTCGGCCAGCTCACGAGTTGGCGCAAGAATCAGAGCGCGTGGCTTTCCAGCGGCACGAGGCTGCGATCCGCCAGCGATCAGCTTGGTGATCAGAGGAATGCTAAAAGCGATGGTTTTGCCCGAACCGGTCTTTCCGCGACCGAGTACATCCTGGCCACCGATAGCGGCAGGAATAGTTGCGGCCTGAATCGGGAACGGACTCTCGGCGCCCATCGCGCTCAGGGCTTCGATGAGTCGTGGGTGAAGATCCATCTCGGCAAAGCTGTTGACAATCACCGCATCCGAGGCCTCGACTGATTCGAGGCGCTCGAGCACCTTGTCTTCAAAGAAGGCCTTCTTGTTGGGGTTCTTGTCGCGAGCGCCGCGGAACGAGTCATCGCGTGAGCGGTCACGTGCCACGCGGTCAGCGCGATCCGGGCGATCGAAGTCGCGGCGGGCTGGACGCTCGTCACGGCTGCGATCACGGTCACCAAAATCACGCTTCGGACGAGCATCGCGGTCACCGAAGTTTCCGCGGGCTGGGCGGTCGCCAAAGTTGCGGTCACGATCACCAAAACCACCGCGGGCCGGACGCTCGTCACGGTTGCGGTCACGGTCACCGAAGTTACGGTCACGGTCGCCAAAGCTGCGTTGTGGACGCGAGTCGCGGTCACCGAAGTCGCGCTTCGGACGAGCATCGCGGTCACCGAAGTTTCCGCGCGCTGGGCGGTCGCCAAAGTTACGGTCACGGTCGCCAAAGCTGCGCTGAGGTCGTGAATCGCGATCGCCGTATGAGCGACCTTCGCGAGCTGGACGCTCGTCACGGTCGTTGAAACCACCGGCACGGCGAGCGCGGTCATCCGCGTTGTAACGAGGCTTGCGGCCACCGGCGGTAGGGCTTGATGGGGTCCAATCGCGTCCGCGGTCTTCACGGCCGCCACGCATTTCGCGATCAACCGGGCGTGAACCACGGCCTTCGCGGTATCCCTTTTCTACGCGATCGTTACCGCGGTCAAAACCACGGTCGTCGCGAGCTGGACGCTCACTGCGAGCGGGACCCTGCTCAAAAAACGGGGTGCGCTTGCCGCGAGGGGCTTCATCGCGAGACTGACGGTGTGGTGCGCGACCACCGCGGCCGTCTTCGCGAGGCTTGAAATTACTGCCGCGACCCGCGCCATGAGGCGCGCGCGACGATGACTTGCCGAAATTAGGCATAGTTGTGCTTTTCCTTTTGAATTATGCGGCTCTTGCAGGGAGTAGCTGCTTGGGCCAGTGGGCTAGTCGAACAGCGCTAAACCCACACACGAGAAAACTCCGCTAACCAAGGCGGTTCTCATCTAAAGGAAAAGACTCATGCATCACAGCGGTGGCGCTTCGGTGGCCACTTGTTTTTATCGATGCATTGCAAACGACTACTGTCACGAAAACGTAACATCGTCAGCCTAGCCGAGAACTGGCGCTTTGGCTAGGAAAACTTCGCGGACAAAACAAAACCGGAGTGAATCGAGTCACTCCGGTTTCAGTTTTTGAACCTTATTCAAAGTCATAGCTTCGATACGTTAGCCGATCAGGTTACGCTCGCGCAGCGCGGTGCGAAGCGCCTCATCGGTTGGCTCAACCAAAAAAGCACCGTCGGCAAACTTGATCACCGGAATGTTCTTGCGGCCCGAAATCGCCTCGGCTTCAGCGGTGAACTCAACGCTGTGTTCAACATTTCGCTCCTCGAATTCAACACCCTCGGCCGCGAATACAGCCTTGGCGCGACGGCAGTCGCTGCACCAGTCAGCCCCGTAATAAACAACTTCCGACATGTTTGCTCCTATCTCAATCGATTCTTGTCTGGAATAACTAACACTTCACCGTCGAACGTGATTCCCCTGAGATCACGCACAACGATGTCTGCCTCGGTGTCCAAAGCACGTTCGCTCACCCCAACCACGAGCCCAACGCCCGCCTCGAGCGCAGCCTCGGCGCCCGCTGGGGCATCCTCAAAGACAACACAGTCCTCTGGTTCAAAACCCAGGCGCTTTGCCCCGAGCAAATAAGGGTCAGGATGCGGCTTGCCGCGCTCAACGTCATCGCCGGTGACAAGTTCATCCGGCACGATGAGGCCTGCGGCAATCAATCGTGCCCGACCCAGGTTTGGATTCGCCGAGGTGCAGACCGTCCACGTGCCGGCCTTGAGCGACCGCAGCAACTCGACCGCGCCGGGTAGCGCCACGGTTGAGCCAGCCGTCAATTGCTCGAGTTCATTGATGCGGGCGTTAGCCTGTTCAAACAATTCAGGCGCAACCTGTTCGCGAACCTTATCCTCCGCTCGCCGACCGGCGTTCTCGGGCACATCCCATTCAAAATGCGGGGCAAACTCCGTCGCCCATTGTGCCCAAGCCTCCGCTGCCGCTTGGTGAGAATCGACGAGGACGCCGTCATTGTCGAACAGTAGGGCGCTGGCGTAAAACTTCACGCGGTCCAGTTTAGTTTTGGTCGGTTGCCGACTCGGCCGCTGGCTCTGCAGCGCCAGAAGCCTGCGAGGCCTGCGCAGACGCATCCCTGTTGCGAATTGTGATCGTGAGATAGGTGCCCACCGCAACTAGCAAGACAAGGACCTTGGCAGGAGCTAGATCTTCGATGTACCAATTCCAACTCAATGCTGTGACGGTGGAATCGGTGATTGGCTTGCCCATGTCGTCAAACTGGCCGTAGCGGTAGAGCTTGTCAATTGCTCCGGCGGTGCTACTGATGGCAATGATGCTAACGACGCCACCGAATGCGATGCTAAGCACCAGATTGAGGTTCGCGGCACCCGCGGCCAGCGAGGCGAACACGGCACGTGGCTTTGCGATGACGCTCTCGCCCTGCTTGGCGCGATTCGCGAATCTGGTTCCGCCGATGATTCCGAGAATCACGATGGCCTGGATCAAAACCCAAACCCAGGTTTGCAGCGGAGTCTTGGTCGCGTCATAGATCAGCAACCCGAGGACAATCGCGAAAGCGGTGGTCAGAATGGGCACCGCGTAACCCAGGCCGAGATTGCGTCGGCGTGCTCGAGCCGCCTGTTTCGCCTGCTCATCCTGTTCGTCAATATCAACGCCGTCGGCCCTGAAAACAAAGGCCCGCAGGATCACCAAAACTACGAGGGCGGTTGCCAGAACAATCGGCAGATAAACACCGAGGATGCGCGCACCGAGCAACGAGTTGCGCGCCCCGAAGATGCTGAACGCCGACATGAAGTTTCCGAACACAAACACAACGCCGAAACCGATGCTGACCCAGAGCAGAAGGTTGTTGAATCGGTGCACGGCCCGCGCGAGAGCGTGATCTTGACCGAGCGCGTGGCGCGCGCGCAGTGCGGTTCGCTGACCCCAGAGCGAGCCCAAACTGATTGAGACGATGGCTGCGAGGAAGGCGTAAACACTCCAGTTCACCTGGACGGGCCGCAGCACCACATTCATGTACTCGTAGTCACGTTCGAACAACGAGACGTACATAGCGATAGCGAGTAGCGCCCAGGCCAACACCATCGATGCCAGCGGGACAATCAGAGCCAGTTTTGGTTTCGAAACCTTCTTCATGGCTTCAGATTAGGCCCACGGGCCAGATTGCAACAACGGGAAGGTAGCAAATCGAAACCTGATCGCAATCGCGAAAAGTGAAAACCCCGCGACTTGTGGTCGCGGGGTTTCGCTAACAGGAGGTGTTAGTCACCTTCGACTTTGATGGTCTGGATGGTTCCGGTAATGGTGCCAACCAGAGTGTCTCCGTCGAATTCTGAGGTCGGCGCATCCTTCACAATGCGACCGAGGCGAAGCACGACGATACGGTCGGTAACTTCGAGAACGTGAGGCAGGGTGTGCGAGATGAAGATAACGCCGAGACCCTTCTTCTTGGCAGCCTTGATGATCTGCAAGACCTCTCCGGCCTGACGGGCACCGAGGTGGTTGGTCGGCTCATCCAGAATGATGACCTTGCGAGCCCAGGCAACCGAGCGGCCGATTGCCACTGCCTGGCGCTGACCACCCGACAGCTGCGATACCGAACGATTGGATGCGGGAACGGCGATACCGACCTCTTCTAGGTTTCGGTGCGCTTCGTGCTCCATGTCCTTCTTCGCCAAGAAACCGAACCAGCCAAGGATTCCCTTTTTGACTCGCTCGCGGCCGAGGAACACGTTTTGCGAAACGGTTAGGTGCGGAGCCAAACCTGAATCCTGGTAAAGGGTCTCGATACCGGCTTCGAGGGCGTCGCGAGGTGAGTCCCAGCTGCGCTCGGCTCCGTCGAGGAAAATCTGGCCGCCATCTGGCTTGTGTGCACCAGATAAAACCTTAACCAGGGTTGACTTTCCGGCACCGTTGTCGCCAACGAGACCGATCACCTCACCTGCGTGTAGTTTCAGGCTCGCGCCATCGAGTGCTACGACCGAGCCGTAGCGCTTTGAAACATTCTTGACTTCGTAAATTACTTCGCCGGCCATTAGCGTCGTCCGTTCTTGTTCTGCAGAGTCTGGGCAGCAACTGCGGCTGCGATCAGAATCGCTACTACTACCTTCTTCCAGTCAGGTGCGACACCGATCATGATGAGGCCTGACTGCACGGTGAAGAGAATTAGGGTGCCCAGCACGGTGCCCCACATGCGCCCGATGCCGCCCATGAGGCTTGCTCCACCGATGACAACCGCTGCGATTGCATCGAGCTCGCGGCCAGTTCCCGAAGAGGGTGAGCCCGAACCGAGACGCATGTACACGTAGATGCCGGCGAGGCCAGAGAGGGCTCCCGACAGGACATAAATCTTGGTGATGTGTCGTTCAACGTTGATACCGGCGGCGCGGGCTGCGAACGCGTTCGAACCGATCGCGTAGGTGTAGAGGCCGAAGCGCGACTTGTGCAGGAAGAGACCTGTGACGGCAACCACTAAGGCGACGATGATGACGGCAACCGAGAACGGGTTCCAGTTGTAGTCCAGGGCACCAATGAGGTTGAAGTCGTTTGGTCCACTAATCGGCATACCCGATGAGAAGATGACCGAAAGACCCAGAGCTGCGCCCATGGTTGCCAGCGTGGCGATAAACGGAACGATGCGGGCCTTGTTGATTAGGACGGCGTTGATAAGGCCCACGAAAGCGCCGACGGCAACCGACACAAGTGCCCCGAGGAGCAGCGGGCCGTATGCCTGATCTGCAGGGGTGGCTGAGGTCTTGCCGAGAATGTTGGCCATGAAGTAGGCCGATACGACTCCGCTGAGACCGATGATGGCACCGACCGAAAGGTCGATTCCACCACTGATCACGACGAAGGTTTGACCGACAGCAATCAGCACCACTGAACCCCAGTCGGTCAGGATGTTGTTCGCGGTTGCGATGCTGAAAAACTTTGGTTCTAGTGCAGTGAAGACGATGGTCAACACGGCGAGGACGCCGAGGAGGATTGAGGCCTGGTTTGAAACCAGGCCTCGCACCTTCGCGACTAGCTGATTGCTGTCGGTCATTTGATTCCTTTGTTGCTTATTGCTTGCGTATTGAACTGGTCGAAATCGATTAGTTCGCTACGTAGGTGTACTTAGCCAAGTCGGCGTCGGTGGTGTTTGCATCGATGGTGAAGTTAGGGATAACAACTTCGTGAGCGATGCTGGTCTTGCCGGTCTTGATGTACTCAACGAGAGCCTTGATTGCCTGGCGAGCTTCTTCAGCTGGAACCTGAGCGATCAGAGCGGTGAAGATGCCTGACTTAACCTTGGCAACGTTGTCTGGGTAAGCGTCGTAACCAACAAGGGCAACCTTGCCGGTTAGCTTCTTAGCCTCAAGAGCCGATGCAGCGCCCGATGCGTTGGTGCCGTCAATTGCGAAGATACCGTTCAGGTTTGGGTACTTGGTTAGCCAGTTGTTGACGTTGGTAGCAGCCTTCTCTGGGTTTGACTCCGAGTAAGCAACATCCTTGATCTCGATGCCAGGGTACTTAGCAGCAACCTGAGCCTTGAAGCCCTCGAGACGTGCAACGTTGGTGGTAGCGGTAGCTGAGGTCAGACCGACAACGACCTGGTACTTCGAGCCATCCTTGTAGCCGATCTTGGCTGCAAGTGCGTCAGCAGCCTTAGCGCCGCCGTCCTTGTTGTCACCGGTGATGAAGGTAACGATCTTTGAAAGGTCGTTTACGTGGGTGTCAACGTTTGCAACTGCGATGCCCTGAGCGATTGCCTTGTCAGCCGAAGCCTGAAGAGCGGTTGGGTCGGTCGGGATCAGAACAAGACCGTCAGGCTTGCCTGCAAGTACGGTGTCGACGATTGGAATCTGAGTCTCTGGTGAGTAGTTCTTTGGGTCACCCTGCCAGATGAGGTTAACGCCCTGAGCCTTTGCCTCTTCTTCAGCGCCGACCTTCATGGCCTGGAAGAACGGGTCCGACTCTGCACCCATCACAAAAGCGATGTTGAGCTTCTTGTCAGTGGTGGCCGCGGTGTTAGCCGAGCTTGAGCAGCCAGTTGCGAGCAGCGCGACTGCTGCCAAAGCACCTAGACCTGCGAATGCGCGTACCGAACGCTTCATTTGTGTCTCCTTAGTGGTTTTTTGTGAGAATTGCGAGAACGTTCTCGCAAATCTTGATATAATCAAAGCAGTTGCGAAAACCGAGTAGCAACTTTTCGCGATAACAGTTGAGTCACGAATAAAACACGAAATGTAACGAAGCGCTTGGATGGTGAAATGAGCAAGTCGGGTCAGCCCACGATCAACGATGTCGCCGCCGAGGCCGGGGTGAGCCGCGCCACCGCTTCGCGGGCACTCAGCAACTATGGTCGCATCGCGGAAGAGACCGTTGAGCGGGTCCGAGCCGCGGCCGAGCGAATCGGGTACCGGCCGAATCAAGTCGCCCAAGCCATGCGCGCCGGCCGCACTAAAACCATCGGTCTGGTAATCATCGCCGACTTCACCAACGCATTTTTCGACCGCGTAACCAAGGCGGTTGTTGACACCGCAAAACGCGAGGGTTACCAGGTGCTGATCTCGAATACCGACGAAGACATCGAGGTTGAGCGTCAGGCAATTGAGAACCTGCTCGAGAAAAAAGTTGACGGCCTTATCGTTACGCCGGCAACAGTTGCGACACACGACCATCTGAGTGAGCGCGCACTCCGAGGGACCCCGGTCGTACTCATCGACCGAAGACTTGATTCGGTGCGTTTGTCATCAGTCACCACGGATGACTTCAGCGGAGCCGAACAAGCCGTGCGTCACGCCGCATCCCTCGGGCACAGCCGCTTTGGGTTTCTCATCGCCGTGCCTGGCATCAAGGGCTTCACTGAAGATCGGCCAGCCCTGATGATTTCTCCGATTGAAGACCGTGTGAACGGCTTTGCTCACGGAGCAATCGAATCCGGAGTTAAACCAAAACAGCAAACCTGGCTGTTCTGCGAAGACAATCCACTTTCTTCGCAGGCTGCGGTGGCTGCGCTGCTCGACCGACCCAAGGCACCCACGGTCATCTTCACCTCAAACAACGACATGCTGCTTGCCGTGCTGAAAGTGGCTGGAAACCGGCGCTTGCGAATCGGAACCGATATTTCGGTCATGACCGTGGACGACAGCGAGTGGGCGGCGGCGATGGTGCCGGGCATCACGGTGGTTGCTCGGCCGGTTGAAGACGTTGGTCGCATCGCGGTTGAAAACCTAGTGGCCCAAATTAGCGACCCAAGCACAAAAAGAGAGAAGTTTGTTTTGCCAACTGAACTTTTGGCTCGCGAATCAGTGGCTAATCTAAAGTTGCGTCCCGAGCTAGACCCGAGCTCACAGACTAAATATCGAGACCAGGAATAGATCGGCAGGCCCAAGACTCATGATTCTCGTAATCGGCGAAGCACTAATCGACCTCATTGAAAATCGCTACCAGCCTGGCGCCTTCACGGCTGTGGTCGGTGGCGCCAATGCCAACGTGGCGCTAGCCCTAGCCCGCCGCGGCACCAAACACCAGTTCTTGGGTCGCATCAGTAATGACCGTTTCGGAAAAATCATTCGCGAACGTCTCGAAACCAACAACGTCCACCTCGAGCACAGCATCAGCGCCAGCGAGCTGACCACGCTTGCGGTCGTCAGCATCGATTCCAACGGCGTCCCGAGCTACAGCTTCTATGTGAATGGCACTGCAGACTGGGGCTGGACACGCGATGAGTTGCCAACCGACGTGGACCTCGAAAACATGCACGCGACCGCGATTCAGTTCGGTTGCCTAACCATGGCTATGGAGCCAGGCAACTTGGTCATCGAGGCCTGGGCCAAAGAGCACTTCGACCAAAAATCGGTGACGATTAGCCACGACATCAACATGCGCCCAGCCCTCGGCTTCGACCGCGAAACCGAGCGGGTACGTGTCGAACGGGTTAACGAGTTCTCGCACATCATCAAGGCCTCAGACGAGGACATCTACTGGCTCTACGGGCTCGACGAGGGTTCGAACATTGACGAAATTGTCGCCAAGTGGATTGGTGAGACCGGGCGCCAGGTGTTTGTCACTCGCGGTGGCGACGGAGTCTCGGTTTACCGACTAAACAACGGCACGGTAAGCCGCTTCGATGTGGCTTCACGCAAGATCAACGTCGTCGACACCGTTGGCGCGGGCGACACTTTCTGTGCGAACCTGTTGGGTCAGCTGAGCGATGTCGGTGCATTGGGGAGCGACCCGTTTGATCGCCTCACTAACCTGAGCGATGCTGACCTTGCCGAATTCGTTCGAATTGCCGGCGTCGCCGCGTCCATTACCTGTGAGCGCGCGGGTTGCGAGCCACCAACCAGCGCCGATCTGAACGAGGTTTTGTCGGCGCTTTAGCCGCCTGGGCTGGGGCGCATTCGGGCAATCCGTCAGCTCGGCCGCGCCTAACCAGCGAGCGCAATCTGGGCCACGAGCAGAACACCGCTCGCGGTGTTTTCAATGCGCCAGCTGTGGCATATTTCATCCAAAATCTGAGTGCCCAAGCCCGTGCCTTCGCCAGACAGTTCAGCAATCGACTGACCGTCGTTTCGAACCCGCACCTCGGCCAGCTTGGGGCCTGCCAGAGAAATCATTACGGATGCGTTGCTCGCCCGCCCATGCTTGATCGCGTTGCTGATCGCCTCTTGCACGACCTCGACTACGCAAGCGGATGCGTTCTTGTCCGCATACAGCGCCTTGGAACATTCCTCGCTGGTGAACACCGAGATCTCGCAACTGCCGCGCCACAGCGACACAATTTGGTTGAGCGTCTCGGCGAAGTCGTCGCTCTCGAGTCGATGTTCCGAATCAAGTCGTTCCAGGGCCGAGGTGATGTCGCGCTCGACCTCGGCAATTAGCTCGACGTTGACCGTCTTGGCCCCGCTGAGTTTCATACCGGCCGCGTAGAGTGCCGCTTGAACCGGACCGTGCAGAACTCCCGCCATTCGGCGATTGTTTAGCCAGATTTCCTGTCTCAATCTTGAAACCAAAATGGCCAGCGATTCCGTGGTCTTTTCAAGTTCAACCAGCGCCACTCCCCTGGCGGTTTGCACCGACTGCCCGATGGCAAAAAACAATCCGAAGATAAAGCCGAACCAGCAGACGTCAATCGCTTGCGCGCGAGTGATGTGCAAACCCAACTCTGCCAGGATGCCCACCACGATAACTTCCGATAGCACGAATGTGGCCGTGACGATCAGGCCTGCAACCACGAGTGGAAGAACAGCTCTGGTCAGAATTAGTCGCAGCAGACTGAGGACGACTAACGTGGTGACGCCCTGAACCAATGCGATTGAGAAGCCACCGGGGCCGGGTTTGATTGCCACGGCCGCAGGCAGCGATGAGACCGTGATGAGAATCGCGCTCAGCTGCGGAATCACGACTCGCTTGGCCTCAACCGGGTGCCAGATTGAGATAGCCCAGCGCTTGGCTTTTTTGGCACCCTGGCCCGAATCGATGTCGACCGCATCCGAGTTTGCGATGCTGTGACTTAGTGGCCGCACAACCTCATCAACCGTGTGGTTGAGCGTGTTCAAGACCTCTTTTGATTCGGCGGCATTAGCAAGTTGCGAACGAACGGCCGCGATGGCGGGAGCGAGAATTCCCTGAACGCGACCAGCAAGCTCGGCACGCTGGTTTTCAATCCGCTGGTTCATGTTTTGCTGAAGCTCGCGAAGTCGCAGCCGCTCAGAGTTTAGACGGCGCCCCTCGGCGGCACTTCGGCTGAAGTTGATACCGAGGATCACGGCAATACCCAGGGTCGCGCCGGTGAAGATTGGCCCACCCACCAAACGGAACAGCCAATCGCCCGGTGGGATTAACTGCCACTCGGTGCCAAACCAGAAAATTACCAGCGCCCGAGCCAAACCGATGACTGCAAAATAACCCTGAACCCAGAAAGGATGTTCGCCGTATTTGGGAATCAATCTTCGATAAATCGCTCCACCCGCGAAATACATCACGGCCGCTACGGCATACCCGAGGGTGCCCATGATGAGCCAGAGCCTGAAGTCGCCACCGAAGCGATTGCGATCAAAAATAAAGGTGCTCAGAATTCCCGGTATGGCGTAGAGCAGAATTCCGATGCGATTGAAGCCCTCGGCAGATCCCAATCCGCCAAATAGTCGATGTGCGTTAATCCGAGAGCCGGGTTGGCTCTCAACCGCTTGCGCTTTAGTCATGGCAAGCGTTACCTAGTGAATGGCGTATTGATCTTGCGAGGTCGCCTGGAGGTAGCGTCTGCTGGCTTCGACACGCGCATTGCCCTCGGCTGCCGGATCGATTCCTAATGCGTCGAAGATGCGGCTAATGATGCCTTCCACGGCACGGATGGTCGTGCCGCGCACTTCGGCAATTTGCGAATTGGTCATACCCTCGGAAACCATTTTGAGCACGCCGATTTGCTTGCGAGACAAGTTGCCGAGCGGGCGCCCGTCGGCTAGATCGTGACGAAATTCGCGGCCAACGCGCTCCTTCAACACAGCCTCCAAAGCGAGGACGAGCTCGCTCGCATCGACGAGTTGCGACTTTCTCAAGTAGCCGATGTTCTTGCGATTCGAGAGGCCGTCGCGGCCAGCGAAGCGCGGATCAGGGAGGTTTGTCAGGAACACAACCGCAACATCTTCGCCCTCGTTCTCAAGGGCTTCGACCAAATCAAAGCCCGATGGGCCCGGCCCCAATTCGATGTCCACCACAAGCGCATCTGGGTCCACCGCCGCCACTGCTCGACGAGCATCGGATGCGTTAGCCGCTGTCGTAACAGCGAAGCCAGCGTTCTCGAGTGCCTTGGCAAGAAGGTCGCGCAAAAGCGACTCATTCTCAATGACGACTATCTGTCTGCGGAACATGTGACTAGTCTGGCAAAACTTTGAGCGTTGCCAAAGTGGGATCGGCAACAAAAGCAATCCGCACTCCGCTGTCGCGCGCCGAGAACAGTGCGTCGAGGGCCGCTTGAGTGATGCGTTCCCCTGGGCTCAAGACCGGCACACCTGGCGGGTAAGGGCAAATCATTTCGGCACTTACGCGTCCAACGGCCTCGGCAGCCGGAACGACCTCGTATTTGGAGAAGAACGCTTCGCGGGGCGAAACAACAACCTCGGGTTGAATCGAAAACGAGGCCGCAACCGAAATGGGTCGCAATTCACCGCGGTGTCGATTGACTGCATCGATGATTCGACGAATCAGGTCGTTAATGCGCTCGGGCGTATCAGCGAACGTAATCATCGGGATGATCATGTCTCGATTTGCCATCTCGACATCGATGTTGGCGTTCAGCAGCTCAGCCTCGATCGCATTGCCGTCTGCGCCAATCGAGCTCAGCAGAATTACCAGTTTGAGTGGGTCGATGTATTCGCCGTCGATCACGTCGATGCCCGCATCGCGCAACGCCTGACGACCTCGCGCGGTGGCCTCGATTACCGGACCAATCAGCTCCTCGCCGTGGCGCTGCAGTAGCGCCCGAGCAGCGTCAATCGATGCCAGGATGCGTCCCGACATTGAAGTGGTCTGGGTTGAGTCAAACATTTTGTTGAACCGTGGCAGGTCAACGTAGTCACCCTTGACCAAAACAAAAGATGCCTGAGAGTAGCTCGGCAAGGTTTTGTGGGCTGAGGTCACAACAATGTCTGCGCCTTCAGCGAGCGGGTGCTGTGGCAAATCTGGGTGAAAACCGTAGTGCGCAGCCCAAGCCGCATCCACCACCAGCGGGATGCCGTATTCGTGCGTGACCTTCGCGAGCCTAGGAATGTTTGACATGGTGCCGACGTATGAGGGTTCACCGATTAGCACGGCCTTGGCATCGGGGTGCTCGGCCAAGGTCTCGGCCAGGCGACTCGAAGGTAGGTACTCAGGCAGTCCAGTGGCTGGGTTAATCTCTGGTCGAATCCACACCGGAATGACTCCCGAGTAGACCATCCCTACTAGCACCGACTTGTGCAGCGTGCGCGAAACAATCACTTTGTCGCCGGGGCCAGCAACGGCCATCACAGCGGCGTGGTTCGAGCCGGACGAACCATTGACTCCGAAGCGGCAGAGATCCGCACCCCAGAGGTTCGCGGCGATTGCCTCAGCTTCGAGAATCAGGCTGGGCGAAATTCGATGGGGATGATTGCCTGGTAGCACGGGGATGTCTCCGTCTACGATGGCGCCAGTCAAGTCCGTACGCCCCTTATGTCCGGGAATCTGGAACGGTGACCGATCGGTCTCCATGTCTCGAATCCAGGCATCCAGCAAGGGTGCTGAGGAGCGCAGACCCATTGGGTCTTTGGTGTCTAGGAGTGTGGCTGCGCCAAACGCGTGCTGTGGCAATATCCCGCCTAACGTTAGGTCTCGGTCGTTCGCCGAGCTCATCCCTGCCCGAAATCGACTCGCGCCGCTGATGGCGTCGGGCTTGAAAAGTCTAAGGATGACAAAGGGACCGGGTCAATGAGACCCGATCCCCTCGTCGTTAAGGTTTAGTGAATTCTTAGAACTCGACCTTGGTCACGTTGGTGTCCAGTGGAACACCTGGGCCGAAGGTGGTCGAAACGGCACCCTTGATTAGGTAGCGTCCCTTTGAGCTCGAAGGCTTCAAGCGAAGGATTTCGTCCAGAGCCGCTGCGAGGTTCTCGCCGAGCTGCTCCTTGGTGAACGAAGCCTTGCCGATGATGAAGTGCAGGTTAGCCTGCTTGTCGACGCGGAACTCGATCTTTCCACCCTTGATGTCGGTAACGGCCTTTGCCACATCTGGGGTTACGGTTCCGGTCTTAGGGTTTGGCATCAGGTTACGAGGACCTAGGACCTTACCCAGACGACCGACCTTGCCCATGAGTTCTGGGGTCGATACTGCTGAGTCGAAGTCGGTCCAGCCTGCAGCAACCTTCTCGATGAGCTCGTCGCCGCCAACCTCGTCAGCGCCTGCTGCAACTGCAGCGTCAGCTGCGGCACCGGTTGCAAAGACGATAACGCGGGCGGTCTTACCAGTTCCGTGAGGCAGCGAAACGGTGCCACGGATCATCTGGTCGGCCTTGCGAGGGTCTACGCCGAGCTTGAATGCAACCTCAACGGTTGAGTCGAACTTCTTCGAGCCGGTCTCCTTGATGAGAGTTACGGCCTCGGCTGGGGTGTAAAGCTTGCCCTCTTGGATGAGAGCTGCTGCGGCGTTGTATGCCTTTGAGCGCTTTGCCATGCTGTTTTTCCTTTTCTTTGGTCACAGTTGTGGTCAACGTGCCGCGCGCGGCACTCCCACGACTACTTTTGGGTTTGTTATGCCTCTACGGTGATGCCCATGCTGCGGGCAGTACCGGCGATGATCTTTGCAGCAGCGTCAACGTCGTTTGCGTTGAGGTCTGACATCTTCTGCTCGGCGATCTTGTAGAGAGCGTCCTTCGAGAGCTGAGCGACCTTCACGGTGTGAGGAGTCGATGAACCCTTCTGAACACCGGCTGCCTTCTTGATTAGCTCAGCTGCTGGTGGGGTCTTCAGAACGAAGGTGAATGAGCGGTCTTCGTAAACGGTGATTTCAACCGGTACGACGTTGCCCTTCTGGTCTGCGGTTGCGTTGTTGTACGCGGTGCAGAATTCCATGATGTTCACACCGTGCTGACCAAGAGCTGGACCAATTGGAGGAGCTGGGTTAGCAGCGCCTGCATTGATCTGAAGCTTGATCATGCCGGTGATCTTTTTCTTCGGTGCCATTTTGTTTATTCCTTTGGTTTGATGTGGAACTCTAAAAAACTTTGGTTACGCCAGCGAACCGACCTGCTCGAAACCGAGCTCGACCGGGGTCTCACGTTCGAATAGCGAGACGAGGACAGTGAGCTTGCCGCTCTCTGGCTTGATCTCGCTGATGGTGCCTGGCAGGCCGGCGAATGAGCCATCCTTGATCATGATGCTCTCGCCGAGCTTGTAGTCGACGACAACTGGAACGTTCTTGGCCTTGCCCTTGACAGCCACACCCTTGACCGCAGCCTTCGCCTCGGCCTCTTCTGGTAGCACGAACAGGGTCTTCAACATGTTGAAAGCCTCGTCTGCGCGCAGCGGGGTTGGAGCCTGAGAGTTACCGACGAAGCCGGTCACCGCAGGAGTGTGGCGCACGAGTGACCATGAGTCCTCGTTCATGTCCATGCGAACCAGTACATAGCCAGGAATGCGAACCTTGGTAACTAGCTTGCGCTGTCCATTCTTGATTTCGATGGTGTCTTCCATCGGAACCTCAACCTGGAAAATCGAGTCTCCGCCTTCGATGCTCAGCTTGCGGTTTTCGATGTTCTGCTTGACGCGCTTCTCGTAGCCGGCATAGCTGTGCACGACGTACCACTTGCCAGGCTGACGACGGAGTTCGGCCTTGAATTCCTGGTATGGGTCAACCGGAGCGCCTTCTTCTTCGGCGTCTGCTACGGCCGCCTCAAGCTCGGTTGACTCTTCGATCGCCTCTGCAACTTCGTGGTCTTCGCGAGCAACTTCGGCTGCGTCTAGCGCGAGGTCGGCAAGGTCGGCGTCAGCCTCAGCGATTACCTCGTCCGCGGCGGCATCCTGAACCTCGGCGATTGCCTCTAGCTCTAGCTCGTTTTCACTCACTTGTTATTCCTCTTCGTTCCGTTACGTTTTCGTTGACTTTTGCCGACTACTTGGTTGGGGTGAACGCGAAGCTCACGCCCTGGTAGAACAGCCAGTCGAGGCCATAAATGATGACCATGACCACTGCAACGAATGCCATGACGACACCGGTGTAGTTGCGAAGCTCAGCCCAGGTTGGGCGGGTGACCTTCTTGAGTTCAAGCACTACCTGCTTGAAGAAAAGTGAGGTGCGTCCAACGAGGCCGCGCTTGGCAGCCTTGTCGGCCTTAGCCTGCTCGACCAGATCCTCTGAGGCTTGCTCGAGTTCTTCTGACATCGGTGGTTCCTTTTCTTTAGCAGCGAAGTGCAAAAAACTTTTGCAGGGCAGACAGGACTCGAACCTGCAACCGACGGTTTTGGAGACCGTTGCGCTACCAATTGCGCCACTGCCCTCTGCAAGAAGATTGACTCAGACCGATACCTGCCGACAGACACACTTCTAGATTGAATTTCTAGGGTGATTGTTTTGCCAGATTAGGCTCCGGAAGTTGTCAAACTACCTCCTAGGAGTTTACAAGCCAGTTCCCTGAAATGCAAAGGCAAACTTTGTTGGACGCGGGCGCATCCGCTGGTTTTAGTAGGGTTGAAGTTGTGACTGACTTTCCTCGTATCTCAAAGCGCATTGGTTCTATCGCCGAGTCGGCAACCCTGAAGGTTGATGCCAAGGCCAAGGCCCTGCAGGCCGCTGGTCGTCCGGTGATCAGCTACGCCGCCGGCGAACCAGATTTTGCGACCCCGCAGCACATTGTCGAGGCCGCAGTTCTTGCGGTGCGTGACCCGAAGAACCACCGGTACACCCCGGCAATTGGTCTACCCGATTTGCGCGAAGCGATTGCTGCCAAGACCAAGCAGGACTCGGGCACCGAGGTCTCTGCGGCACAGGTAGTCGTGACGAATGGTGGCAAGCAGGCCGTATACCAGGCTTTCGCCACGCTGCTCGACCCGGGTGATGAGGTACTCCTGCCAGCGCCTTACTGGACTACCTATCCTGAAGCGATCGCCCTAGCTGGCGGAAAAACCGTTGAGGTATTCGCCGGATCAGACCAGAACTACAAGGTCACCGTCGACCAGCTTGAGGCTGCCCGCACCGCACGCAGCAAAGTCTTGCTGTTCTGCTCGCCTTCAAACCCGACCGGCTCGGTCTACTCGCGCGATGAGGTCGAGGCCATCGGACGCTGGGCCTACGAAAACGGAATGTGGGTCATCACGGACGAGATTTACCAGAACCTGGTCTACGACGGCATCCGCGCTGTTTCGATCACCGAAGCTGTTCCTGAACTGGCCGACCGCACCATCTTGGTCAACGGAGTTGCAAAGTCGTACGCGATGACCGGTTGGCGACTTGGCTGGATGACCGGCCCGCTTGACGCGATGAAGGCGGCAGGAAACCTGCAGTCTCACTTGACCTCAAACGTGTCGAACATCTCGCAGCGCGCCGCGATCGCTGCTCTGACCGGACCCCAGGACGAGGTTCTTGCAATGCGTGAGGCATTCGACCGTCGCCGACAGCTCGCGGTTGCCGAGTTGAACAAGATTCCTGGTTGGGTTGCACCGACCCCGCAGGGTGCCTTTTATGTCTACTCAGATGTCACCGGTTTACTCGGACGCGAATGGGGCGGAAAGCAGATCAACACCTCGCTCGAACTGTGTGACTACATCCTTGATGCGGCTGAGGTCGCCTTGGTTCCTGGTGAAGCCTTTGGCCCTTCGGGTTATGTTCGCCTGTCGTACGCGCTCGGCGACGCTCCGCTGCTCGAAGGCATCCAGCGCCTGCAAAAACTGTTCAGCTAATTTGAAAAAGAAAGGACCCCGATTCAGCGGGGTCCTTTTTTGTTTCAACTGGTCGAAAGATTCAGCTCTCGCTAGCTGCCAGTCAATCGAGTTCTTGTTCGAAGCCAACCAAATTTGGCTCCGGAAAGAGCTGGATGGCCCAGCGCGCAGCGACTCGCTCCTGCACAAACGTTTTGAGCTGCAGCACATCCATGGCGGTTGCTCCCCCGCGATTGGTGATGGCCAGGCAGTGCTTGCTTGAGATGGCAGCCCCAGAGCCGGCAATTTGAAAGCCTTTGGGGATCCCCGCGTTTTCTATTAGCCAGGCCGCAGATAATTTCACGGTCAGTCCATCGTCCGCCTCGGATTCCCAGCGCGGAGCATCAAAAGGAAGCGTGCGCGCGATGCGATCGGGCACGACAGGGTTCATGAAGAAACTTCCACAACTTCTGGTGTCGGGATCGCTGGCATCAAGAACCATCCCCTTGGCGCGGCGCTGGTCGAGCACTTCGGCTCGACGCTGCTTCATGAGCTCGGTGCTGCCAGCCGGCAGGTCCGTCGCGAATTGGAACTCGACCCAGGTGATTAGGCCAAGGCGACCGCGTTTGAAAATACTGTCTCGATACCCGAACTGCATGTCTGCAGAATTCAAAATCACGGTCTCGCGGGTCAGGTAGTCAACAAACTCGACTCGAGTAATCACATTTGCGACTTCTTGGCCGTATGCGCCGATGTTTTGTATTGGAGCCGCGCCTACAGTCCCGGGAATGCCACTGAGAGACTCGATGCCACCCCAGCCGCTGTTCACAGCCAATTCGACGAGCGCATCCCAATTTTCACCGGCCTGAACGCGAACATGCCCATCACCTAGTTTTTCGATGCCCTTGTTCGCGACCAGAATCACCTGAAGGTCGGGCACCTCATCGGCTACTACAACGTTGCTGCCACCGCCCAAGATGAGCCATGGATCGCCCGTGCGCCAAACTGCAAGAGTGTTCTCGATGAGGTCGTCTCGCGATGCACACTCAATCAGGTTGGCGGGCACACCACCAACACCGATTGTCGTCAGTTCACTTAGAGGCGTACCCAAGCCTGCGCCTTGCCTAGAACGCCAGTCTCATTGAAAGTTGCAGATATGTCGATGCGGACCTTGTGATTCTCAAGGTCGATTTCGCCAATCTTTCCGGTTACGACCAAGACTGCGCCGTCGACCGCATCCACCCAGACAGGTTTGGTGAATCGAACGCCGTAGTCGATGATTCGGCCCGCGTCACCAACCCAATCTGCAGCTACCTGTGCAGCAACGCCCATGGTCAGCATGCCGTGAGCCAGAACACCATCCAAGCCGACCGACTTAGCAAAATCATCCCGATAGTGGATTGGGTTGAAGTCTCCAGAGGCACCGGCATAGCGAACCAGCGAGTCACGCGTGAGCAGATACTCGCTCGAACCAATTTGCTGGCCAATCTCAAGTGAAGCGATGTTGATGTGAGTCATTAGTCTTCACCTCGCACAACGAGAGTCGAGATAGCTGTGCAAACCAGATCTCGGCTGATGTCAAAAATCTTGGTTTCAAATGTCACCATCGAGTGAGCCCCCAGCGACTTAACTGATGCAACGGTTAATTCACTCGTGAGCTCATCGCCGGCCACGATAGGGCGGTTGTAGACGAAACGCTGGTCGCCGTGAACGACTCGGCTGAAATCAATATCGGCTTCTGGATCTGCAAGCACAGTCGCGAGCGAGCGCTCCTGAATAACCACCGCGAAAGTTGGCGGAGCAACCAGGTCGGTGTAACCGGCAGCCTGGGCAGAGAGCAGATCTAGGTTCACTGCAGAAGTTGACTTGACCGCGTGGGCGAATTCGCGGATCTTCTCGCGACCAACCAGGTATGGGTTGGTGGCCGGATAGGTCTTGCCCTGAACGTTTGGATTTACCACGGCTCTAGTTAATCAGAACCCGAGGTGGTAGGCAGTGGCGGCGCGCTTTTCGGGGCTGCAGGACTTGATTGCAAGTCCTTACAAATCGACCAAAAAACTGCAAGCTATCCACAAGCTCTTTTTACCCAGAGAGAAGGTGAGGCCTAGTTTCTAGGCTGCCCAAATGAACAACCGTCCGATTGCCCTAATTTACGTACGCGTTTCAACCGGACGGCAGGCAACAACAGGCCATAGCCTGGAGAGCCAACCCAAAATTCTCAGCGCAGCTGCTCAAAAAGATGGTTATACGGTAAAAATCATCCGCGAGACCGCTTCGGGCCGGAAAGCCGCTAGGCCACAATTATCGTCAGCACTCCAGATGTTGGCGGAGGGCAAGGCCCATGCTCTATACGCCTTGGACATTGACCGACTGGCCCGAAGCACTCTGCACCTCCTCGAGTTAGCGAATCTTTCCAAGAACCAGGGTTGGCGCCTTGTAGTGGTAAGCGCTGACGTTGACACGAGCACACCAGCTGGCGAGATGTTTTTCACTCTGGCCGCAGCCTTCGCGCAATACGAATCGCGGATGATCAGCGAGCGGGTGCTGAGGCAACATGCCGCTCGACGAAATAGAGGCGAAATTTGGGGTGTGAATTCTGGGCCAGTTACGGAACTGCCTAAAAATGTCGTGGATGAGATATTTCGATTGAACGATGAAGGCTATGGCGCGTCAAGAATTGCTCGAATGCTTGAAGAAAAATGCGTATCAACGGCACGAGGAGGCAGATGGGCAGCAGGGACGATTCAGGGAATCTTGAAATCGCCACGCGCAAGAGTTTGGCGGTCAAAACAAAAAAGCAGCACCGAAGTGCTGCTTCAAACCGAGTAGCTGGAGCGGGACTTGAACCCGCGACCCCACGATTATGAGTCGTGTGCTCTAACCAACTGAGCTACCCAGCCGCGATACAAAAAAGTGGGCGCTAGGCCCACCTTGAGCCCCGAGCGAGGATTGAACTCGCGACCCCTTCCTTACCATGGAAGTGCTCTACCACTGAGCTATCAGGGCGAAGCTCTTTTCAGAATCGAAAAAAGCAACCAGAGAAGAGTAGCACGTTTACTTTGCGGCTGGCAAACTCCAGATGTTGATTGACATCTTCTCGCCCGGCAGGTGGATCATCTTTTTGCCGACCTTCAGCTTGCCTCCACCGAAGAGGTTAACCGCTCTGTCGGCACCGTAAATTGACTCTGCATCAAATTTGATTTCGTCGTCCTTACCTCGGGTCGCCGCAACCAAAACCGACTGCTTCTTACTCTCGCGAATGAAAACGATGGCCTCCTTAGAGGCATACAGGAATCGCATTGAGCCATCGACTAGCGCTGGGTTCGACTTGCGAATCGCAGCGAGCTGCGCATAGGTTTCGATCATCGAAGTGTCGTGAGGCCGCTCATTGTTCCAAGGCAGCGGGGTGCGTGAATTCTCACCATTGAATCCGTCTAACCCAAATTCGTCACCTGCCCAAACCACGGGGATGCCTGGGAACGTGAACTGAAGTCCAGCACCTACACGCTGAGCTCCTTTTCGAGTGAAGGTTTTGAATCGCGGAATGTCGTGAGTGTCAAGCGCGTTCATGTTGTGCTGGCGAACGTGCCAGGGGAACGACGCAATAAAGCGTTTGTGGGTCTCTACAAATTGCATGCCGTTCAGGTGACGCGCACCGATGCCCATGTAAGTGATGAAGCCCTTGTTTTGCGGGTTAGCCATCCAGCGCCACAGCGGCTTAGTGAAGTTTGCATAGGTCATCGCACCCTGCCAGCCATCACCCTGAATTTCGAACCCGGGATCGCCCGTGTACTCACCGAGCAAAATCGTATTCGGGTTTATTTCGTGCATGGTTTCGCGAACAATCCGAGCGACTTCTTTTGACATGTCTTCGTCGCGAATACGGCCAGTCATGTTCGCAACATCAATGCGCCAACCGTCGAGATTGTAAGGTGCCTTGAGCCACTTTGCGACGACCGAGGTTTTGCCCTGAATGAATCGCTTGCGCAATTCCTGGGACTTCCAGTTGAACTTGGGCAGACTCGGGACTCCCCACCAAGACTCATACTTAGTGTTCTTGTCGGTGAAGTAGTAGAAGTCGCTTTCTTTCGCTCCTGGCTTCTTAAAAGCAGCCTGGAACCACTCGTGTTTGTCCCCCGAGTGGTTCGACGTGAGGTCACCGATTACCTTGAAGCCCATCTTGTGCGCGGCTTCGACTAAAGCCACCAGAGCCTTGTCTCCGCCCAGAAGCGGGTCGACCTTACTGAACGAGGATGCGTCATAGCGGTGGTTGGATCCCGCAGGGAAAAACGGGGTCAGGTACAGCATCGTGACACCAAGCTTTTTCAGGTGATCAAGGTGCTCGATAATGCCCCAAAGATCACCGCCGAAAAACTGTTCACTAGTTGGGTAACCCGTGCCGGTGACTTCCTCACCCCAAGCCTTGGGCACCGCCCATTCAGGTAACTTGTGCTTGTCAGCGTGCTTGGAGCGAGCAAAGCGATCAGGGAAGATTTGGTACATGATCGTGCCCGGACCCCAAGATGGGCCCGAGGACCAAACGTTGATTCGGAAATCATTGATGTCTGGTTGTTCGAGGTCACTGAAGCCCAGTGTGTTCAACCAAAAGACGTCGTCATTCTCGGTTACAAAGCACCAACGGTAGAAAATCGATGGGTTGTACATCGTGATGGTTCCCTCAAACCAAAGCCAGCCATCGTTGCTCTTGATCAACTTGGCAGGCGCCTGAAGAAAGGCTTCGCCATTCTCACTCTGGCGAACGATAACTTTGGCCAGCTTGCCTATCTTCGCCTCGAACTTTGGGTGGACCCGTACGCGTACCTTGACCTGCTCTAAGAGCTTAGGTTTCTGATTTGGAATGTACAGAGCGGAACCGTCGTGGTGTGGCTGCAAAGAAAAATCGAGGGACATACAGCAAGTGTATGTCCCTCGATTTTCTGTAAACGCTTACGTTACTAACCCTTTACCGCACCACCGGTTAGACCGCTAACGATGTAGCGCTGGAGGTACATAAACAGGATCACAACCGGGATAGCCGAGAGGATTGCACCAGCACAGAACATGGCCCAGTCCTTCGAGAACGGGTCTGAAACAAACTGCTGCAGACCTACGGCGAGGGTCAAGGATTCGGGAGTGCTCAAGACCACCGAAGCAAGCACGAAGTCGCTCGTGATGCCGATGAACGACAGCAGCACGTTGACCGCCAGAATCGGCGTGACTAGCGGAAGGATGATGGTGTAGAAGATTTGGGTGTGCGTTGCACCGTCAATCTTCGCGGCTTCATCCAATTCCTTTGGAACAGTGTTGAAGAAGCCATACATCAAGTAAGTTCCCGTGCCCAGCGAGCCACCCATGTAGGCCATGATCAGACCTACCGAGCTCGACAGACCCAAAATCGGAAACACCTTTCCGGCTTCACTCAGGATTGTGAAGATCGCAACCAGACCCAGAACCGACGGGAACATCTGGATCAAAATCAGCGACATCAGACCCGCGCGACGACCGCGAAAACGGAAGCGCGAGAACGAGTAGGCCGCCAAGGTTGATAGGAACACGGAACCAAGCGCGGTCACCACACCGATGGTGAGCGTGTTGATGTACCAAAGCCCAAACGGACGGTTCGGGTCTTGGAACAGAGCAACGTAGTTCACCAGGTCGAATGAACGGAAGAGTCCGGTCTGCCCCTCAACGGATGAGTTCTTAACGAATGAAACCGAGAGGATGTACAGAATCGGGAACACCGAGTAGACCACAACTGCAAGGCCGATGATGTGGCGCCAACCGAGCGCCAAGAACCACTGGCCAAAGCTCATACGCTTCTTCGGCAAAATTACTTTTTCTTCGATAGCGGTGCTCATTATGCGAGATCCTCCAGAGCTCGAGTACGACGGAAGCTGAGGTACGAAATGGTTCCAACGAAGAGGAAGATCAGTACCGAGAACGCGCTCGCTAGACCGTAGTCACGACCGTGACCAGTCGAGAACGCAATCTTGTAAACGAAGGTGATCAGAATGTCGGTTCCACCCGCATCCAAGTCGCCCGCCGAAATATCGGTCGGTCCACCACCGGTCAAAAGATAGATCAGCGTGAAGTTGTTGAAGTTATAGGCAAATGACGACACGAGTAGCGGAGCCAACGTGATCATCAAAAGCGGGAACTTGATCAAACGCATTTGCTGCCATGGCGTAGCACCATCGATCAGCGCCGACTCAGTCAACTCCGCCGGGATGGCCTGCAGAGCACCGGTCGAAATCAAGAACATGTACGGGAAGCCCAGCCACAGGTTCGCCAACAGAACGGCGAGTCTTGCCCAGCCCTCCTCGGTCAACCAAGGGATGTGATTTCCGTTGAGAATCACGTTGTTGATGAAGCCGTTGTCGGTGTTGAATAGACCCTTCCAGACGTATGCCGAGAGGAATCCCGGGAACGCATACGGCAGGATCATGAATGCACGGTATAGCTTCTTGCCTCGCATGTCTTCGCGGTTGAAAAGAAGTGCCAGGGCCAGACCGACGATGAAGGTCGAGACCACCGAGCTGATCGCGAAGATGAAGGTCCACGAAATGATCTTGAGCAACGGCCCGCGTAGGCGAGTGTCGCTGAAAATCTTCTCGTAGTTTTGAGTGCCAATAGTGGCTACCCAACCGATGTCAATCTTTTCGGCCTTTAGGTCACCATTGATGTGGAAGAAGCCGTCGGTTGATGGCTTGAAAATTGCGCCATCTGAAACACGGGTGAACGTTTGCTTCGCTTCGTTCCAAAGCATCTGGTACTTGTACTGGAACGCGCTAGCACCGTCCTCGGTTCGGATAAAGATCGACGATCCCTCTGCAATTAGCACCTTGGTGTCAAAGACCTTTTCCTGAATTTTGCCGATGGCATCGTCGGTAAGGGTCGTGTAGCCCTTGAGGTGGTCGGCTACTCCGTCACCGTTTTCATCGGTTGCCTCAGTGGTTACGGTGAGAGGTGCTTCTTGCGTACCGACGAAGGTCTTACCGAAGGTGGTGCTGCCGTCGGCCTGCATGTTTGTTTCGGTGGCAATGAAACCAAGCACACCAGCCGGATCCTTAACTACCGAGACCGTGTAGTAAGGAACCTTGACTGCACCTGCTGGCGCAGCACCCGAGGCATCCGGGCCGACAGGATTTCCTGAAGCATCGACGATGACCTTGCCCGCTGCGTCGACATAGTCGGCGACACCATCTTGGTTATTGTCTTGCCCCGAGTCTGCGTAGCTGTCGAAGTCAGTATCAATTTGGTTGTACGAGGCCAGACGAATTGCGTTCACCGCAGAAGCCTGGTCGCTGTTGTGCATCGAACCGAAGTTAGTGAACGATATGTAGCCCGAGAATACGACCACGTAAACCTGGAACACCAGCAAAAAGAGAATTCCAGGAGTCAGGTACTTGGCTGGCAGACCACCACGTCGAAGGTAGAGGAAGCTGACAACCAAGGCGACAATCAGGACGCCGGCGACGCCGACATACTGTTTCTTCATGAGAAGTAGGTAGGCGGTAAAAACCGCGAAGGCATCAAGCAGGCCTAGAGCCACAATCTTGATGATGGTTCCGCGCAGGCTTGGGGTTCCTCCGTCATAGAGTCCCTTGATGCTCTTGCGCTTGATTCTGTCGAGCTGTTTCATCTCGGCAGTTTGTTTTTCTGCTTTCACGTGTTGCACCCTTCGTCTGAAAGCTTGGAAACTCAGTTCCGGCTGACTGCTGAATCAGCGGCTGAGGAAAATCTTTTGGAAATGAAAACCGGGACCCCGGTAATCCAGGGTCCCGGTCCTCATTTGTCTTGACTAGCTATTAACCAGCGTCAACGATCTTCTGGATAGCTGCGACCATTGAGGCCCAGTCAGCTTCAGGGTCCTTCGACTTGCCAGTTACGATGGCAGCCTCAGCCTTACCCCACTTGTCCCAGACCGAGTCCATTGCAACGATGTTTGGCATTGGAACTGCGGTTGCACCGGCAGCAGCAAAGCCTGCAATGTTCTTGTCTGAGCCAGCAGCCTTGATCGACAGCTTGTTAGCTGGGATACGTCCGCCGTCCTTGTAGATCTGGGTCTGTACAGCCTGCGAGGTCAGGAAGGTGGTGAGCAGCTTGGTAGCAGCAACCTTGTTCTTTGACTTTGCGCTTAGGTAGAAACCACGTGCACCAAGGAACTGCTTGGCCTGGTAGCCACCAGCTGATGGGAATGGGTCGATTGAGTAACCGGTGGTGCCGAGACCATCACACTTACCCTTGACGCCGTCACGGATTGAGTTGGTAGCCCATGGACCGGTGATCCAGTAAGCCTTCTTACCAGTGGCGAGGTTACAGATCAGGTCGTCCCAGCCGATACCAGCCTTGAGGTTGTTCTTCTGGTCTGCGAGCCAGTTAGCGTAGTTAGCGCCGTTTGCGCCACCCATGCCTAGAGTCGTGGTCCAACCGTTGTTCCAAGTGAATACTGGAGCACCGAACGACGACTGCAGTGGGTAGAAGTGGTATGGGTCTCCACCAGTTGCGTCGAAGCCGATCTCAACGCCGTTCTTGACCATTTCTGCCCAAGTCTTAGGAGCAGTCGGAGCTGCCTTTACGTTGCGGAGAACAGCGATGTTCTCGGTGGCCATTGGCACACCGTAGTTCTTGCCCTGGAAGAGGAATGCTGCAACTGCAGGAGCAGTTAGCTGAGCCTTAGCTGCACCCAAGTTGATTGGCGCAACTGCACCCGAAGCAACGAGCTTGCCGGTCCAGTCGTGTGCACCAGCCATGATGTCAGGAGCGTTGCCTGCACCCGAAGCGGTGATGAAAAGGTCACGGAGCTTGCCGAAGTCCTTGACGACTACGTTGACCTTTACGTTGTTGGCCTTCTCGTATGACTTGAGGACGGTGGTCAACGACTTAGCGACCATGTCATCTGCCCATACGGTGATGGTGGTTGCGGCGTATGCAGGGGTGCTCATTGCGAGCATTGCACCTGCGGCTACGGTCGCAACTGCAGCTGCGACGCTGCTCTTGCGGATCTTCATTTGTAACCTTTCGAACTACGTAGTAGATGAAGGACTTGCAATCAAGTCCTGACCAATAAACCTCCTGTAAGCGCTTACAGGCAAACTGAGCCGCGCATTTGTAGATAACTTTCTGGTCACGAAAAAGAAACCCTGAGTTAATCGGGAATTTGTCTTATTTATCAACAAAATAGCGGCCTCCAGAGGTTTGGATCTCGTGAATATTTCGTTGTAAAACTTCGAGCGTTTTGAAAGCGCTTACAGAAAAATGCTGAAAATCGAGCGTGTAACTTAATCAGCATGTCGAATACAGAACTTCTCTTTAAGACCCCTGCTGACGCGGAGTGGTGGCGCTCATCCGTCATCTATCAGATTTACCCGCGAAGCTTTGCCGATGGCAATGGCGATGGCATGGGTGACCTGCTCGGTGTAACCCAGCGCCTGCCCAAGCTTGCCGAATTGGGAATTGACGCGATTTGGTTCTCACCATTCATGAAGTCACCGCAAAAGGATGCCGGTTATGACGTGGCAGACTACTGCGACATCGACCCACTTTTCGGAGACCTAAACGACTTTGACGCTTTGGTTGCGGAGGCCAAGCGCCTCGGAATCCGCATCATCGTGGATCTCGTTCCGAACCACACCTCATCCGAGCACAAGCTGTTCAAAGCCGCCCTCGCGGCTGCACCGGGTTCACCTGAGCGCGAGATGTACATCTTCCGCGATGGCAAGGGAGAAAACGGAGAACTGCCACCAAACAACTGGCCTTCGGTGTTCGGCGGGAACGCTTGGACCCGCATCACCGAAGCCGATGGCACTCCAGGCCAGTGGTACCTGCACATCTTTGATTCATCGCAGCCTGACCTGAACTGGAAGAACCCGAAGGTGCTTGACTTCTTCGACGACGTCCTGCGCTTCTGGCTAGACCGCGGTGCCGCGGGCTTCCGAGTTGACGTGGCGCACGGTTTGATCAAGCGCGAAGGCATGCCCGACATTGAAGTTGCCGACACCACGATGGGTGGGGCAAAGCCCGAAAGCGAAATGACGCTCGAAGAGCTTGAGATTGCAAACCCATACTGGGGTCAATCAGGAGGTCACGAGATCATTCGCCGCTGGCGTCGCATCCTCAATGAGTATGACGACCGCGTGATGGCGGCTGAGGCATGGGTAATGCCTTTGAGTCGCATGGCCAACTATGTTCGCGCTGACGAGTACCACCAGACCTTTAACTTCGGCTATCTCGAGACCCCTTGGGATCGCGACAAGCTCGAAAAGGTCGTTACCGAATCGCTGGTGGAGTTTGGCAAGGTCGGCGCACCATCGACTTGGGTGCTCAGCAACCACGACGTTATTCGCCACGCGACCCGCATGGCTTACCCGCTGGACAAACTGCCGAAGCAGGGTGACGGCATCGGTCCGAATAACCCTCAACCGGACGAAGCCATGGGTCAGCGAATCGCCCGTGCAGCCTCCACTTTCATGCTGGGTCTTCCCGGCGGCGCATACATCTATCAAGGTGAGGAACTAGGTCTGCCCGAGCACACGACCCTGGAAGGCAAGTATCGAGAAGACCCAACCTACTTCCGGACTAACGGCGAGCGCGTCGGACGCGATGGCTGCCGCGTAACCCTTCCTTGGGAAGCTGGCGTCAACGAGTCGAACGGCTTCTCGAGCACCGGCAAGTCCTGGTTGCCTCAGCCGGACAGCTACCGCAAGTATTCCCGCGACCTCCAGGAAGGGGTTGCCGGTTCGACTCTCGAGCTCTACAAGCGACTCTTGAAGGTTCGCAAGGACCTCGGTCTAGGTGCCGGCGACTTCCGTTGGGCGCCTGAATACCAGGACAAGAACACGCTCGCCTACATCAACAGCGGGGTGCTGGTGCTCAGCAACTTCGGCCCAGATGCCGTGGTTGTTCCAGCAGGCGAGGTTCTTGCAACCACTCAGCATGATCTATTGGTCGAGGGTGAACTCGAGCACGATCAAACCGTCTGGATCAAGCTCTAACTAACCATTCAGCAAGCAGGCGCGGGTCACGCAACGTGGCTCGCGCTTCGCTCTTAAGCGGTACTTTATTTAGATGACTTCTCTGGTAGGCAACATGGTTCATCACGACGCTCGAGTCGGGGGTGAGTGGTGGCGATCCGGCACGATTTATCAGATTTACCCCCGGAGTTTTGCCGACGCTAACGGCGACGGCATGGGGGACCTGCCTGGCATCACCGCGCGCTTGAACTCGCTAGCCTCGCTAGGAGTTGACGCAGTTTGGCTGTCTCCTTTTTATCGGTCCCCGCAGAAGGATGCCGGTTACGACGTCGCCGATTACTGTGATGTCGATCCGCTGTTCGGCACGTTGGCCGACTTCGACACCATGCTCGCTCGCGCACACGAACTCGGGCTCAAGGTTCTGATTGACCTTGTCCCGAACCACACATCCTCTGAGCATGTCTGGTTCAAAGATGCCCTAGCTGCAGCGCCTGGTTCGGCCGAGCGGGCCTACTACCACTTCAAAGATGGCCTCGGGGAGCACGGAGAACTGCCTCCTAACAACTGGAAGTCTATGTTTGGCGGCCCGGCTTGGACTCGCGTCACCGAGGCCGATGGTTCGCTGGGCCAGTGGTACTGCCACCTATTCGATTCATCACAACCTGACCTGAACTGGGCCAACCCAGTGGTTCAGGATGAGTTTGAGCGCATCCTTCGTTTTTGGCTAGATCGCGGGGTCGATGGCTTCCGTGTGGATCAGCCGCACGCGATGGCGAAGGCTGCCGGTTTGCCTGATCACCCATATGTTGACGAGGCCGGCGCTGGGTTTATTGAGGGACGCGAAAACCCACCGATGTGGTTCCAAGAAGAGGTGCACCCGATATTCCGTCGTTGGCGCAAGATTTTGGATTCCTACCCGGGCAATCGAGCCATGTGCGGCGAGGCCTACGTGCTACCGCTTTCTTTCATGGCCCTCTGGGTTCGTTCGGACGAATTCCACCAGACTTTCAATTTCCGCTTTTTGGATTCCATGTGGGAGCCTCAGAACCTCTTCGACAGCATTAACGAATCGTTCGATGCATTTGACTCGGTAGGGGCGCCTTCGACCTGGGTGCTCAGCAACCACGACGTGATTCGCCACGCTTCGCGCATGGGAGGCCTCAAGGGTCGCCCGACCGCTTCGGATGGGGTTGGCCCGAACGACCCTCAACCCGATCGCGAACTCGGCCTTCGCACCGCTCGCGGAGCGACCATGTTCATGCTCGGTCTCGCCGGCGCGTCCTACCTCTACCAGGGTGAAGAACTTGGATTGCCCGAGCACACCACGCTAGCCGGCGAATTCCGACAGGATCCGACTTTTGCACGCACGGGCGGCGCGAGAGTTGGCCGCGATGGTTGTCGAGTGCCACTCCCGTGGGAGGCCGGCGTCGGTGCCGCGAATGGGTTCAACACCACCGGGGCAGGTTGGCTGCCGCAACCAGAGATCTACCGTGAATACTCACGCGACCAACAGGAGGGTGTCGCCGGCTCGACGCTCGAGCTTTACAAGAGCGCGCTGCGCATCCGAAAAGAATTGAAACTCGGTGAAGGCTCATTCGATTGGCTCCCCGAATTCGTGTCCGAGCGCGCGCTTGGCTACCGCAACGGCGACGTTCTTGTGATTCACAATTTCGGTGCGGATGCGATCGCGCTGCCAGCAGGTTCGGTGTTGCTGAGGTCGGTTGCCGGCGCAGGTCCGACGGATCCGATTGGTTCGCACGAAACCGTTTGGATTCAGGCCTAGACCCGAGTCGGCTGACGAATTGGAAAACCCGCCACCTAAGTGGCGGGTTTTCCAATTTGCTATTCGGTGATCGCTGGTTTGCGAGGCCACCAGAACTTCTCACCGGCGATAAATGCCAGCGCCGGAACGATGACGGTGCGCACCAACAAGGTGTCAAGCAGAACACCGATGCAGACAATCACACCTACCTGAAGCAGGGCGATGAGCGGCAGAACGCCAAGGACCGCGA
Organism: Actinomycetales bacterium; assembly: GCA_028868975.1. Lineage (GTDB taxonomy): Bacteria > Actinomycetota > Actinomycetes > Actinomycetales > Microbacteriaceae > Rhodoluna. The sequence goes on along the minus strand of JAGWTM010000003.1, from coordinate 20,519 downwards.
ACACCGCCGCCAACAGCACACCGGCCGAGGTGATTACACCGCCAGTCGATGCGAGCGCCTTGATCATGCCTTGGCGCAATCCGAGCTTGCCGCTCTCTTCCTGCGCTCGGGTCACCAAGAAGATGTTGTAGTCGACGCCCAGAGCCACGAGGAACAGGAACGAGAACAGGTAAACACTTAGGTCGAGTGCGGGGTAACCCAGGATGTTTGTGAAGATCCACCAACCCGCTCCCAGGCTCGCGAAGTAGGAGCCGACCACGGTGATCATAAGAAGAACCGGAGCAACGATCGATCGCAGCAACACGAGCAGGACCAAGAAAACCAACCCGAGAATAATCGGGATGATCTTGTTTTGATCACGCTCGTATGCATTGGTTACCTCGAGCTGTTGCGCCTCTTGCCCACCGATTTTTGCGTCGGCACCGGACACACCCTGCAGCTTGGCTCGGAGTGCCTTGATGGTGTCAAAGGACTGCTGAGACAGCGACTCGGCCTCGAGCGTGACGGTTAACTTGGTGTACGCGTCACCCGAAAGCACCTTTCCAGTGCCGGGCAGAGTTGCGACGACCGCATCCTTGACGCCCGAAACAGTCTTTGCAGCGGCGAGGACGGCCTCTTCGGTGCCGTTCTTCGCGATGACATCGACGGTCGTCTCTGAGCCGAATCCGGCCGAAAGATATTCGGCTCCAATCACAGCCTCAGGCTTCGAAACGAATTGGTCGTTGGCTGAGAGGCCGATCTTTACGCCGGTAGCGCTGGTCGCCAAAGCGGCAAGCACTCCCAGGCCGGCGAGACCAACGATGAATGGACGCTTGCTGACCCCGCGGCCCAACTTAGCCCAGAGTCCGTTTTCGCTCTTGTTGATTCCGCCCAACTTCGGAGCCACCGGCCAGAAGATCCAGCGACCGAAGGTGACCAGTGCAGCGGGGAGGACGAACAGTGCCGAAATCATGGCTACGGCTACACCGGTTGCACATGCAATACCGAGAGCCCTGGTGCCTTGAAGTTCTGCGAGCTCGAGTGTTAGAAGAGCAAGGATGACGGTCAGGCCCGAGGCAAAGATCGCGGGTGCCGCTCCGCGCCAGGCGGCGTACATGGCATCGCGACGATTTTCATGCTTCAACAGCTCCTCTCGATAACGTGAAATGAGCAGCAGCGCGTAGTCGGTTCCGGCTCCGAAAACCAACACCGAAAGGATGCCCGTGACCGAACCGTCGAGTTTGTCGATGCCAAACCACTGAGCGGTTTGAGCAGCCAGCCTGCCCGCCATCGCGTCAGCGGTGCCGATGACCGCGAGTGGCACGATCCAGAGAATCGGCGAGCGGTAGGTGATTAGCAGAAGGAGCACAACAACCAGGGCGGTTGTGCCGAGAAGCGTGAAGTTGGCGCCGGCGAAAACATTGTTCAGATCGGCTTGGAATCCTTCTGGTCCGGTCAAGGCAGTGTTCAAACCAGCAGGAATTGCATCTTTGGCGGCTGATCGAATTTCACTCGCTCGAAGAGCGGTTAGCTGGACCGTGGTGCATTCATCGACCGCTACGGTCTTGCCTACCGGGGTGCAGGGGGCAGGCTTCTCGATCTTGTCCATTGAAATGACAACGCTGGCGGTCGTCGAATCGGCGCTCAAGGTTGCCGGGGCGACGACTTTCTTACCTTGGATTTCAACGTTGCTGAAATCACGGAATTTCTCGTTGACTCCACCCGCATATGTCGTTACTGCGGGAGCACCCGGCGCTGGGCTAATCGTGGTTGGTGTGCCAAGAATCCAGTTCTTCTGAGCTTCTGACATCGCTTTGCCATCTTTGGTACGGAACACAACGATGGCCGCGGTGCCATCCTGGCCGGGCAAGTCTGCCAGGACATCGGCGACCACCATGGTTTCGTTTGAGGCGGGCAGCCCAACCGAAGGAGCGGACTCGGATTCGGCTGGCATCATGAATGCCCCGACGGCAAAGAAGAGGGCCAGAAGCATCACCAGAGGTGAAGACTTTCGACCGGAAATAAGTTTGGCTAGCTGTTTCATTACGACCTCATCGAAATGGTGTTGATGTACCTAATAAAAAGTCTTTTGAATTTCAAAATACTTTATCTCTAAAATAAAAAGCAATGAACAAAATTCCCAACTCCGGAGAATTCTCCGGACAGGCATCCGAAGCCACGATGCTCTTCAGGCAAGTCCTTGAAGAGAGCGCTGCCTACGCCAAGTTTGTTGGCGACCACCTCGATGTGAACCGCACCGATTTCGAGGCGATGGAACACCTGATTCAAAACGGTCCGATGACCGCGGGTCAGCTAGCAAAAGCCGTAGGTGTGAGCCCGGGCACGGCAACCGTGATGATTGACCGTTTGGTTGAGGTGGGTCACGTGACACGAGAAGCGAACCCTGAAGATCGACGCGGTGTGATTGTCGTGCCGAATCCCGACTCGGTTCGAACCGCATGGCATCACATCAGACCACTAATCGAGGCCAGCGAGGAAGCGCTTTCTGAGATGTCGAAAACTCAAAAGCAAGCGGTCGCGAATTATCTGCGCCGCATGCTTGAGGCCTACGAGGCGCAGCACTCGAACTGACCTAGGCTGTGGCGAAGGGGTCCTGCAACCAAAGCCACGCGTTGCGGTCAGCGGGAGTGCCTTCCAGAACTTCGAGTGAATTCGAGCCGGCGAAACGTTGCCAGTCATTAGCTGCCAGAACTCTTGAAATTCCCGCAAGGCAGCGAGGCTCGGCTAGGTCTGCCGCACCCAGATCAGCGAGGTCCGGCAATGACAAAATACTGTTACCGAAATGATCAAAGACCTGCGTTCCGATGGCAATTCGGCCATCCTGCGTTTTAGCAATCTCAATCACCCTGGCCTGCTGCGGCCAATCCATGTGACTACCCGTTCGAATTTGCCAGAACCCCCAAGCTCCTGACTGAGACTCTTGAAACGAGATGTTGTGGTCGTGAACGTGACCGCTAATCCAGGCAATCACATTCGGGTATGCGCCCAGCAAGTTGGCTACCTCATCCTTGAGGTGTGGTTTCTGCTCTCCCTCAGGGGCGTACCCGTTGAAGAGATCTTGCAGCGGGTGGTGTGAAGTCAAAACCACGTATTTACCAATTGATTGGCTAAGCAGCTCTGTCAGCCAGCTAAATTGCTGAGGGTCAATGCAGCCTTGCCAACCTCCCCACACGTTGACTGTGTCTAGGGCAATAACCCTTACATCACCAAAGTCTCGGGTCCAATAAGCAACCTTTTGGTCGACACTGAGGCCGTGGTCATGACCACAGTCTGTGTGCGAAGAAACCCAGTCATTCATCTCGACGAATCGACGTGCCGAATCTTGCGTTACCGGGGTCTGAGTCAACAGTTCTGTGCTCGGATAGTTGGCCGGCCCAACCTCACTGAATTCTGCAAAGACTTCCCGTGGGTCAACTCCGTTCGCAACACCCGATAACTTCTGACTGCCTGTGACGAGAGAATTGAGCTCATCCGTCGGAGGAACCATTCCTTGGAGCATCGCATCGTGATTGCCGTGGATTGCGTACCATGGGTGCGTCAAACCCGTTGCAACAAACTCCGCCTGAGCCGCGACCTCGAGGCCAGGAACGGGAACCATTCCCCATTTTTCGATGGTTCTCTGGCTGCCCGTCGTATCGGGCTTGTAGTAGTGATCATCGGTAAATGCTGGGTGGGTGCCATGGGCAGCCTCGATCAGGTTAGCCTGTCCACTGGCAGACGAGACTGGTCCGCCCTCCATTAGCTGCCGGTACCATTCCAGCTCGTTGGCTTGTCCGTTGTCTATGACGTCGCCGGTGATGAGAACGCCGTCAACTTCGGCTCCGAGCAGAGGGCCGACGGCGATAGAGTTCGCCGCCTGAACCATGGCTTCGATTACCTGCAACGTGAGGAACTCCTGCGGTCTGTATGTTCCTACGTAGTCGATAATCTCTCGCGTCGCGTAGTCAGGGTCTGCGTATCGATCTAAAAATTCGATGCGAGCAGGAGACTTCGCGTCACAGACGTGCAAGTCGCTGAGGTGGATAAAAGTAGCAAGCGGACTGGCCTCTGCGGGAGCTTCCCCAGCCATTGCATCTGCGGGCTCCAGGACCAGTTCTGTGCGAGTGAATCCATTTTCAGCAAGGTGTCGCTTGAAGCCGAAACGGGATGAAATGTGTTTGGTCACTTATGCCTCCACTGCCAGGTAGGTGCCGTCCTGGATCTTCACCGAAACCGGTGTACCTGTTTCGAAACCGGTGGATTGCAACCCCGGCATTGCGGCTAGCAAGCTCAAGGAGTCCGACACGCGAAGCGATACTTTGGTGATTGCGCCTAAGAAAGTTTTTGACTCGACGATTGCGTTCGCTACTCCCCTCGCACCTTTGGGGAGCTCAACTAAAAGATTCTCTGGTCGCACCAAAGCCACCACTTCGGTGCCGAGGATGTTCGCCGGTCGGTAATCGACGAGGGAATTAAGGATGCGCATTTTGTCGCCTGTGATTTGTGCGGGGATGCGATTCATTTGACCGACAAAGCCAGCGACGAAAGCATCTGCAGGAAAGTGATAGAGCTCAGCCGGTGCGGCAATTTGTGCGATTTTGCCGTGGTTCATCACCGCGACCCGATCGCTCATTGCCATCGCTTCTTCTTGGTCGTGGGTGACAAAGATTGTGGTGGTGCCGGTTTCTAGCTGTAGTCGCCGAATTTCATCACGGAGATTAGATCGAACCTGTGCGTCAAGGGCACTCAAAGGTTCGTCTAGCAAAAGCACATCGGGTTCGAACGCTAGCGCGCGGGCCAGCGCGACGCGCTGTTGCTGCCCTCCCGAAAGCTGGTGTGGATACCGTTTTGCATGGTTCGGAAGACCAACCATGGCCAGCAATTCTTGAGCACGTAGTTGCCTCTCACGTCGCTTAACAAAACGCATCTCAAGACCGAAGGCGACGTTCTCAACGGCTGTCATGTTCGGAAAAAGCGAGTACGACTGAAAAACCATGCCCATGTTTCGCTTGTTCGGCGCCAGAGAAGAAATGTCAACTCCGCCAACCGATACGTGACCACTGTCAGGCCTGTCTAATCCAGCAATGATTCTGAGCGCGGTAGTTTTTCCGCAACCCGAAGGCCCCAGCAGAGCAACTAATTCGCCCTGGTTCACATGGAGATCAATCGAGTCGAGCGCGAGGGTTTCTTTGAACCGGCGTGTAACACCCTTCAAACTCAAGGTTGAGCTAGTCATTATTCCTCCTCAGAAACAACGTTTGATTTCGGGTGTCGCACAAACAATCCGACTCCCAAGAGCAGCGCAAACACAGCGCCTAGAGAAAACATCGAGAGTGCAATGGCACCCAAAATGTTCGACTGGGACATTGTTGTTACCCAGGTAGTGAACGTGTCCCAGTGCAAAAGAGAGGTCAGAGTAAATTCACCCAGCGAAAGGGCGAGCGTCATGAAGAGCGCATTCAACACAGATCCGCGGACCACAGGGATGATGACGAGCAATATTGTGCGGATCCAGCCTGCTCCAAGCCCACGCGCAGCCTCGACGAGTGTTCGAAGTGGAACGGAGCGAAGCCCGGTGTCCATAGTTCGATAGGCATATGGCAGCGCGAGTACTGCAAACATGTAAGCGAGAACTGTCTCGTCGGTTTGGGCAAACTCAGGCAGCGCTGTTTGAGCACCGATGGCTAGCGCAACTACTGGAATAACCAACGGCATCAAAGAAATGAATTCGACAAAAGGCCTGAACTTTGCGCCATTAAGATTTAGCCACACCACTGTTGGAACAAGCACGACTAGCAAAATGATGGCTGAGTAGGCCGCTAGACCGAAAGAAATTCCGAGGTATTTTCCGAAGTCTGGATCGGACATGAACCACGCGTAATTGTCGAATCCGTGATCGCCCTTAGCCGGCTGCCGCAGCGAGAATTCCGTGGCAGCAACGATGGGCAAAAGCACATACACACCCGCCAGCAACATCGCGAGTGCCAGCGGAAGCTTTCTAGTGCGTATCAATCTCATTTTTGCCACCGTTCGGCACGGCGCTGAATGACCAAATACGGAACCATCGCCGCCAGGGTAACCAGGACCATAGCGACCGCCAGGGCTTTGGCTAGGTTCACCTCGTCGAAGATGACATTCCCATCAAGTAGGTTGCCAATCATGAGTGGAACCAGTGGGATCGTTCCGTTGGTCATGGCCCTAGCAGTGGCATAAGCGCTGAACGCGCTGGCAAAGAGTAATAAAAACGATGAGAAAAAACTCGGGAAAAGCAGAGGGATGCCGATTCGCGTCCAAAACTGTGCAGTTGTTGCACCCAGAGTGCGCGCAGCTTCACTCCACTCGCGTCGGAGACCGTGGATGGCTGGCGAAAAAACAATGACCATCATCGGAATCTGGAAGTAGGAATAGACAACGACTAGGCCCCAAAAGCTGTATAGGGAAAAACCTGTCGAATACAGGTCGAAGCCGAGGGCTTTGAGAAAACTGGTTGCCGCACCCTCTGCGCCAAGCGCCGCTATAAACATGAATGCGAGCGGGACACCACCGGTGTTAGCGAGAACTCCCGCAATTGAAGCAATCAGTTGGCGCAGTCGCTGTGAGCCACGACTCTCGATTAGGAACGCCAATATGGCGCCTGGAATTGAAGCGGTAAGTGCCGAAACCAGTGCGAGACCAAAACTGGTAATCAGAGCTGTCTTGATGGGTTCCCTCAAGACATCGACGTAGTTGATCAGCGAGAATTCACCGGAGTTGTCGTGAAATGAATCCACAATCACAGCTGCAATTGGTGAGAAGAAAAAGATCCCCATGAAGGCCAGCAGAGGCGTGAGAGCAATTACGGGGCGAAGGGCCTTGCCCATGGAGGCGCCCCAATTTGAGGCACCTCCACGGGCAGGGTTGTTGCTGGTTTTTTGCATTGACTAGAGAGTTGGCCAGGTTGCTGCGACGACTGCCTTGCCATCAACCTGCTGGTCTGGGCTTGGCTGGTAAACCTTGGAACCCGAAGGAACGTTGAAGCCAGCTGGGCCGTTGATCAAGGTCTTCTTCTTGAGCATGTCTGCCTGCAGAATTGGGGTTGCACCGCCCGAAACGAAGATGTTCTGACCGCCACGAATCAGGTTGAACAACTTCGAACCCGAGAGCTTCAAGTCTGCCGCGGTCAGCTGAGTGCTGGTCTTGCCCTTGTTCTCTGAGTAAAGGAACTCTTCCCACAGGCGAGCCGCGGCACAGTGTGGAGCCTTAGCGTTGATTGCCTGGATGTACGGAGTGCCCGCAAGAACTGCGTCCGATGGAATAACGAACTTCAGGTTCTTGCCTGCCGCCTTGGCGCCGGCAATCATGCCTGGAGCGTTGAAGTTCCAAGTCAGCGAGATCTTGTAAGCACCAGCGATGTAGTTTTCTGGAGTCGCCTTGGTTGCGATAAAGTTTCCGCTGTCCTTGAGCTTCTTGAAGAAGTCAAGGCCTGGCTTGATGTTGCTCACTGAACCGCCGTTTGCAATCGAGGCAGCGTAGACAGACATGAAAGGCTCCTGACCAGCGGTTGGGTCACCGGTGAGTGCGACCATGCCCTTGTAAGCAGGGTTGGTTAGGTCAGCAATCTTGGTCGGGGCAGGCGAAACGCTGGCGTCGTATGCGATGCCGATGATGCCGTTGTAGTCGCCGTACCAGTTGCCGGTCTCTGACTTCCACTTGCTTGGAATTGCGGCGAAGTTTGCAACCTTGTAGTTCGCAAAAAGCTTTGCCTGACCAGCTCCGATAACACCGTTCAAGGCCGAGACGCCGATGTCAACAACGTCAGGCTGCTTGGCCGCAGGTGCAGTCTTGATGGTCTGAATTTCGTAGGCCGATGAGCCATCTGGGTTATCGTCAGTGATCTTGATTCCAAATGCCTTGCTGAATAGGTCCATGGCTTCGCCATAGTTTGCCCAGTCACGAGGCAGTGTGATGACGTTTAGCTTGCCTTCCTTTTTGGCAGCTGCGACGAGGGCATCCATGCCACCCGCGGTCTTTAGGTCAGTGACCTTGCAGTAGTTGACGGCGGCCTGAGCTGGCGCGCTAACGGTTACCGCTACGCTCATTGCGAATGCCGAAACGGCCGCCGCAGCGATTACACGCTTGAGGTTCATTTACTCTCCTTGTATTGGGTGAGGCCGATAAATCTCGGCTCGCCAATAGTGAAAACTTCGAAAGAGAACAGAAGGTCACTAACTAGGAAATTGCTATGAACCCAAACCCGAAAGAATGACTAACGCTGATTGAACAAATGGTTAGGAAGCTTACGAACTGACTCAAGCACGGTGTTCGCACCTGCCTCTATCAGCTCTGAGGTGCTGTGAGTTCCTGTCAAGACACCAATTACCTCAGCCGCACCAAATCGAACAGCAGCTTGCATATCGCTCTGCGTATCGCCCAAAACAATTACTTCGTCAGGGTTTATCGAAAGCTTCCGTGAAACAAAATCGAGCATGGCTGGATTAGGACGACCTGCGCCAGCCTCCGACGGAACCGCCGAAGCGTCAATAATTTCTGTCCATTCCAGCGACTCAAGAATGGCGTCAAGAGTTGCACGACTAAATCCAGTAGTGAGCGCTATTTTCAGTCCTCGGGATTTCAGTTCCACAAAGACATCAGAAGCACCTTGGATCTCAGAAATGCCTTCAGCGCGAACCAAGGAAAGGTACGCCGACTCGAATGCAACGTTTGCTTCTGCCGCGACATCGGCATCGCCAAGCATCGAAGAAAAAACCTCGATCTTCGACTGACCCATCGTCGCTATGGCGTACTGCCGGAACTGCTCGGATTCTGCTGCCCAGCGATTAGGCACAACTTCAGAAAAGGCGCGCTCAAAGGCTCGAAGAACTAGCCCGCCGTCTGAGACGGTAGTGCCTGCGACGTCAAAAGCGATGAGACGAATCAAAGGATGCCCCAATCATCGAGAGTGTTTTCGGCGATTGCCGGTGCCAGTGAATTGCCTCGGCCACCGGGCCCGGTAACCAACGCAATTCTCTTGCCCACAAATTGCCGTTCACACACCGCGCCGTCGGTTCGCTGAGAGTAAACACCGGACCAGCGCCGGGCTACTTTCGGCAAACGCCTGCCCAGGATTCCCTCCGCCACTTGGATGAGATAGTCATACTCGGGCTCGCGAAGAGCAAAGTCAAATGGTTCATCGTATTCGTGAGTGTCTCCGATTGTCAGGCTGCCGTCGGTTCGCTGAACCATGAGCAGTTGCATTTTGGCGGCCTCGGCAACCGGATGCTGAGGCGGCAATTCAGCTAGTGCTGGAACCTCATAAGCGGGGTAGTAACGCAAAGAATCACCGTCGGCAATCGAGGTGGTCAAATCTACCCCGAGTGGCATGGTGCTGAACATTTGCAGACGCACTCGTCGCAGAGGCGCCGCTTCAAACTCTCCGGCAAATAGCCCCGTGTGGTCTGCTCCCGGGCAAACAATCGCGAAATCGCCGTGGATGATGGCCTCATCCGAAGCGACAGCAGAAACACCTTCGGCGGTCTCCTTGACCTCAAGCACATCGGTGCTTGGCATCCACGTGTATGCGTCGGTGAGCGAGAGGTAGTCTCGGATGCTGGTGAGCACGCTGCCTGGTTCAACGGCCGCATCCAAACGGCAGTGCAGTGCTGCTCTAAATTCGCCGTCAAGCGCTGGGTTGAGCTTGCGCGCTTGCGACGCAGAGAGCAGCTCCCAGCCTCGAGCGTCAGCATCGGGCAGGTCCATGCTCTGCTCCAGTACTTTGAGTTCCTCAGAAGTCCGGGCAATGGTTAGTGACCCGTTGGCGCGAAAACTAAGTTTCTGGTTTGCCTGTGCCAAATCAGCCCAAAGCTGACGAGCCTGTAACGCTACCTCTAGCTCATGGCCGGCCCGACGCCCGCCTACCCAAACTAACCCGAAATTGCGGACCGAAGCCATCGTCGGCATCGGATCTCTTTCCAGATGCACAACCTCTAGACCACGCTCGATGCACCGCCAGGCATGCATGGTGCCGATAACACCACCGCCGACAATAATGACCCGTTGCTTCATTCGATTCCTCCAGATGCAAAATAGCGCTCTAGCGTGAACGCGCGTTTGCGTCGGCATTTCGTTTTGGCAAAGTAATTTTCAAGAGCGCCGGGTGCGCAGACCGCGATACGAACGCGCAAAGCAAAAGGGATGCGCCTCGGCGCATCCCTTCTACTTCGTGCGAGTTAGAGTGACGCGATTGCCGCGTTCAGAGTTGCTGAAGGTCGCAGCGCCTTCTCAACGAGGTTGACGTCTGGGCGGTAGTAGCCGCCGATGTCGACCGGCTTGCCCTGAACCGCGTTTAGCTCGGCAACAATCGTTGCCTCGCCATCGGTGAGGGTCTGGGCCAGCTCAGCAAACTTGCCTGCCAATTCGGCGTCTTCGGTCTGGGCGGCCAATTCTTGCGCCCAGTAGAGACCGAGGTAGAAGTGGCTTCCACGGTTGTCAATGGTGCCGATCTTGCGACCCGGTGAACGGTCTTGCTCGAGGAAGGTGCCGGTTGCACGGTCCAGAGTGTCAGCCAAAACCTTTGCCTTTGCGTTACCGGTGGTGATTGCGAGGTGCTCGAGCGAAGCAGCCAGCGCGAAGAATTCGCCAAGCGAATCCCAACGCAGGTAGTTCTCTTCGAGGAACTGCTGCACGTGCTTTGGTGCCGAACCACCCGCACCGGTCTCGAACAGACCGCCGCCGTTGAGCAACGGAACGATTGAAAGCATCTTGGCGCTGGTGCCGACCTCGAGAATCGGGAACAGGTCGGTGTTGTAGTCGCGAAGGACGTTGCCGGTGACCGAGATGGTGTCAAGGCCACGACGGATGCGCTCGAGCGAGTACTTGGTCGCCGCTGCCGGAGCCATGATCTCGATGGTCAAGCCGGTGGTGTCGTGTTCGCCGAGGTACTGCTTAACCTTGGCGATGATCTGGGCGTCGTGTGCACGAGCCTCGTCGAGCCAGAAGATTGCCGGAACATTGGTGGCGCGAGCACGAGTGACGGCCAACTTGACCCAGTCGCGTACTGGCTCATCCTTGGTCTGGGTTGCGCGCCAGATGTCACCCTGGTTGACCTCATGAACCATGAGAACTTCACCGGCTGAGTTGACGACCTCGACGCGTCCGGCCGACTTGATCTCGAAAGTCTTGTCGTGGCTGCCGTATTCTTCGGCGGCCTGAGCCATCAGGCCCACGTTTGGCACCGAACCGATGGTCGCTGGGTCAAGTGGACCATTCGCGATGACGTCGTCGATGGTTGCCTGGTAAACGCCGGCGTATGACGAGTCAGGGATCACCGCGAGGGTGTCATCCTCTGAGCCATCGGCACCCCAGAGTTTTCCGCCATTGCGAATGAGCGCAGGCATGGATGCGTCCACGATTACATCCGACGGAACGTGCAGGTTGGTGATGCCCTTGTCACTGTTCACGTAGCTGACGCGTGGGCCTTGGGCAAGGGCTGCATTGAAGGCAGCCTCGATTTCAGCGCCGTTTGCGACGTTCTCTAGGCCGGCCAAAATTGAGCCGAGACCATCGTTAGCGCTCAGACCAGCTGCCGCAAGTTCTGTGCCGTACTTGGCAAAAACGTCGGCAAAAAACGCCTTGACGACGTGGCCGAAAATGATCGGATCACTGACCTTCATCATGGTTGCCTTGAGGTGAACCGAGTAGAGAACATCGTCAGCCTTGGCCTCCGCGATGGTCTTGGCCAAGAATGCGTCCAAGGCGTCGGCGCTCAGGAAGGTCGCATCCACAATTTCACCGGCCAAAACCTTGAGGCCGGTCTTGAGTTCGGTAGTCGAACCATCGGCTGCGATGTGACGAATGGTCAAAACATCGTCGCCGCCCATGACGACCGACTTCTCGTTGCTGAAGAAGTCGTTGGCGCCCATGGTTGCCACGCGAGTCTTTGACCCAGCAGCGAAAGGCTTGTTGACGTGTGGGTGCTTGCGGGCGTATGCCTTGACCGAGAGCGGTGCGCGGCGGTCGCTGTTGCCCTCGCGAAGAACCGGGTTGACCGCGCTGCCTTTGACCTTGTCGTAGCGAGCGCGGGCGTCGCGCTCGGCGTCGGTGGTGGCCTCATCCGGATATTCGGGAAGCGCGAAACCAAGCGCCTGAAGTTCAGCGATGGCCGCCTTCAGCTGCGGAATCGAGGCTGAGATGTTTGGCAGCTTAATGATGTTGGCCTCTGGAGTCTTTGCCAGCTGACCGAGTTCGGCGAGCGCGTCGGCAACCTTCTGCTCTGCAGGCAGCTGGTCCGCAAAAGCAGCGAGGATGCGCCCGGCCAGCGAAATGTCTCGAGTCTCAATGTTTACGTCGGCTGCCGAGGCGAAGGCCTTGACGATTGGCAGGAAGGAAGCCGTAGCTAAAGCTGGTGCCTCGTCGGTGTGGGTGTAAAAAATAGTTGAATCGCTCACGACGCCTGTGTCTCCGGTTCTAATTGCTAGCAATTGACCGTCTCAGCCTACCTTCTTGGGCAGTTCGACGAGCTTTACCCATCGCCCAGAGCGACGCTGGCGAGCGTGTGGATGTCGGTCGAACTAGTCTCACAGCAACCGCCAATCCAAGCGGCTCCGGCGTCCAGCCATTCGGGTAAGTATTCGATCACTGGCCTAGGTGCCTGCCCACTCCATTCACCAAGCGCCGAATCCCAAACACGTCCACCGTTCGGGTATGCGATCTTTGGGCTGTCAGTCACCGTGCCGATGTTTCGCAGGAGTCCCGTAACTAAATCGGGAGCCACGCAATTGACTCCGATTGCGATCAGGTTTTCGAGCTGGGCAACTGCAGCCGCGGCTTCGGCGATTGGTTCACCCGACCAAAGGTCAGCCTCGGTGGCGGCGGTAAAGGAGACCCAGGTAGGGATTTTCACTTCGCTAAGCACCTTGGCGAGCGCTCGCGCCTCAACCACATTCGGGATAGTTTCGACGGCTAAATAGTCTGGTTCAGCTTCGAGCAGGACTGCCAGACGCTCGGCGTGGAAGTGCTCGAGAAAAGCCTGATCAACCTCGTAATCGCCACGGTATTCCGAGCCGTCATGCAAGACCGCTCCGAAAGGGCCAACACTTGCCGCGACCTTTGCCTGCGTTCCGGCCACCGCCCTGCGCGCAACAGCGACGCTGTTGAGCAAGGCTGTTCGCGCATCGCTCGCAGTCAGACCGATCTCTTCAAAGCCTTGGCGACTCAACTGGTAACTCGAACTGATCACCACGGTCGCCCCCGCCTCAGCGAAGTTTCGATGCGCCTGCTCAACCAGGCTCGCATCCTCGAGCAACACCCTCCCGGTCCACAACTCACCGGACAGGTCGGCACCTAATCGAGTGAGCTCGGTCGAGAGCCCGCCGTCAATGAGGTGAAATCTGGTTTGAGTCACTTGGTTCCGTTGATGGATGGGCTAGCGACCGCGAACGAGTTCAGGTTCCATTTGGTGAGGAGGCGCTGGTAGGTGCCATCATCGAAGATTGACTGCAGGGCCGCAGCAACCGCGTCGCGCAGGCCGGTGTTGGCCTTCAAGATACCGACACCAATCAGTCCAGACTCGTAGCCGTTTGGATTGGCCGGGTCGACGACGAGGTCAAAGTACTTTCCGCCTCCAGCAACCTTCGCGGTGTAGGCAGCAGCCTGCGAGTCACTTAGATACGCAGCGACGTTGCCGGCACGGAGGGCCGATTGCGCAGCGACGTTACTAGGGAACACTTTCGTCACGATCTCAGGCTTTCCTGCCGCGACGCAGTCCTTTGCGGCACTTGCCAGGACATCGACCTCCCAGCTCGCAGCCTCCGCAGCAACTGGCTTGCCACACAGTGAAGCTAGACCGGTCACGCCATCGGTATTGCCCTTATTGACAATCAGGCTTGCGCCACCGTTGAAGTAGTCAACAAAGTCAAGCACTTTCTGCCGCTCGACGGTGTCGCTCATCGAGGACACAGCAAGATCGTGTTTGCCCGACTGAAGTGCCGGAATCAATGCATCGAAGGACTGTTCCTGGAATGCAATCGGAACACCTAGTTTTTCGCTGACGGCAGCGATCAGGTCAACCTCGAAACCGATCGGCTGGTTGTTTTCGTCAAAGAATTCCATCGGTGCGTAAGGAATTTCGGAGCCAGCGGTCAAACCAGTTTTCTTGTATTTCTCAGGGAGCAGAGCCGCTGCCTTGGCGTCCACTTTGCTTGATGCGCTAGCGGTAGGCGCGGCGTTTGAGCTTGGGGACTGGGCACAGCCGGTGAGGGCGGTCGCAGCTAGAGAAAACAGCGCGACGACCGAGGCAAATTTGAGCTTGTTCATTGAGAAACCTTTCCTCGGTGAGGTTAGCGAAACCAATGTTTTGCCCGCGAAAGATTACGGCAGGTTAAGCAAAAACCCACCTGTGGAGAGGTGGGTTTTCGTGGCTAGTGAGGGATTCGAACCCCCGAAGGCTGAGCCGGCTGATTTACAGTCAGATCCCTTTGGCCGCTTGGGTAACTAGCCATTGTGTCGAACGCAAGGCATTCTGGCACTCGGAACAGTTTAGTCGAAAATCGCTGGCCGGTTAACCCTTTGGTATCGGCCGTTGTTCCAGTGCAAAAAGCGGGGTAAGTTGTAAACCCTTACAGTTTTTGCAGAAAATTACAGGAAATCATGGCCGGAATTGAAGATGTTGCAAGACTTGCAGGCGTTTCGACTGCAACTGTTTCACGCGCACTGAGCGGCAAGGAGCACGTTTCTGCAAAAGCGCGAGCTCGAGTCGAGGCGGCAGCCGCCGAGTTGGGCTACGTGGCGTCGCACACCGCATACACCCTGGCAACGGGTCGCAATCGCAACATCGGCGTTGTAATGCCTTACATCGACCGCTGGTTTTTTTCAACAATTCTGGAAGCGGTTGAAACGACTCTGATTGAGGCCGGCTACGACCTGACGCTTTACAACCTCAGTGGCGGCCAGGGCCAGCGCGACAAGATCTTCAATGACCTTCTGCTGCGCAAGCGAGTGGATGCGGTGTTCACCGCCGCAGTTGCTCCATCACAGTCGGAGCTCGAGCAGCTGACTCGAATGGGCAAGCCAATCGTTGGCGTGGGTGGAAAACTCGAGGGCGCCCGCACCTTTGTGATGGATGACACTAAAGCCGCACGCCTGGCAACTGAGCACCTGATTGCGCTCGGTCACCGCCGTATCGCTTTCATCGGTGGCACTGAAGGCTCGGACCGAGAATTCCGCCAGCACGACCTTCGCAAAAACGGCTACGTTGAGGCTCTGCACACGGCTGGTCTCAGTTCAAAGACGCAGTGGGTTGCCTACGGCGACTACACGATTCAGAGTGGCTATTACGAGGCAAAGCAGCTTCTCGGCGACCCTCGAGACGCACCAACGGCCATCTTCTGCGCCTGCGACGAAATGGCCTTCGGCGCCATCATGGCCGCCAAAGATTTAGGTCTTCGCGTTCCCGAAGACATCTCGGTCATCGGCATCGACAATCACGACATGTCAGCCTTCTTTGAGCTCAGCACAATTGACCAGCAGGTCCGTCAGCAGGGCATCGCAAGCGCCAAACGTCTTCTCGAGCTACTAGAGGACCCGCGACTCGAAGAGCACGTCAACGTCACCGAAGATCTTGAGTGGCCGGTGCACTTGGTCGTGCGCTCGAGCACCGCTCGACCCGCCGCGGGCGCGCGTTAGACTCTTTGCCATGGCTGATTCATCATTCGACATCGTTAGCAAAGTAGACAAAATGGAGGCGTCTAACGCCCTCACCCAGGCTCAAAAAGAGATCGAATCTCGCTACGACTTCAAGGGCGTTGGCGCATCGGTCGAGTGGTCTGGCGAGAAGATCCTGATGACCGCCAACTCAGAAGATCGAGTCAAGGCTGTGCTGGATGTGTTCCAGTCAAAGCTGGTCAAGCGCGGCATCTCGTTGAAAAGCCTCGACGCCGGCAAGCCATACGCGTCCGGCAAGGATTACAAGATTGAAGCGACCCTGAAGCAGGGAATCGAGCAGGACCAGGCTAAAAAGATCTCGAAGATCATTCGCGACGAAGGCCCGAAGAGTGTCAAGGCTCAAATTCAGGGTGACGAACTTCGCGTCAGCTCGAAGAGCCGCGACGACCTGCAGGACGTGATCGCGCTGCTCAAAGGCAAAGATCTCGAAATCGACCTTCAGTTCACTAATTACCGCTAGTCAACAACCGCCATCGGACCGGTTGGCGGGAAGGCATTCGCAAGCGCATCCTTTCGTTTGGCTCGTTTAGCAACTTCACCTGCCAGCAACCCGGCACAGAAGAATGATGCGATCGGAAAGATCAGCGCGATTCCCAGGCCAACCCCTTGGGCGAGCGCACCCATGACATACTTCGCGAGCATCACGATTATCGAGTTGGTCAGACTCATGCGTGACAGCACCGCAGCTGTATTCATGCCCTTGACGTGACCGCCAGCGCTCAGGAACGACGGCACCATCGGTGCAACACCGAGACCGGCAACCGCCCAAAACGAACTAGTCACAATCAGTGCGAGCACCGGTTGATGTTCGGCGATAGGTGGGCCAATCAACAGGCCCGCAAGCATGGCCGCAGATCCGATAATTCCGCCCCACTTCGAAAGATCGCTGAAGTGAAAAGCTTTGGTCAATCGACCAATGCTGAGACGCCCGACAATCATTGCCGCGGTGAAGACCGTGTATGGCACGGCGCCCAGAGTCGGGTCGACGTGCAGGGTGGTCTTCGCGAAGACGGCTGACCAATCCATCATTACAAGTTCCGGGAACATTCCGGCGAAGAGTCCCGCGGTTAGCAGCCACACATACTTTGGTGATTTAAAGAACGGTATGCGTTTCGAGTGAACCTTGGTTTCGACCGAGGCCTCCTCCGCCGGGAACAGCAGGTTGCGACCGGCGATGAGCAGAGTGGCGGCGACGGCCACCGGCACAATCAGGTAGTGCAGTTCGAGCGGCATGAAGCCAGCAAACAGCCCACTCAACGCAGCTGAACTGGCGGCGCCGATGGCCCAGGCAGCGTGATAGCGCCCGAGGATGACGCGATTTACTAACTTTTGAACGGCAACGGCTTGCGCATTCAGCGAAATGTTGAAAACCGAACCGATGAGTCCATAGGCGAAGTTGGCCACGAACCAAAGCCAACCGCTGTGAATGTAGGGGAACGTCAAAGTCACCGCAGCCAGCAGGAGCGCGGTGAGTCGATTGAGTTTTCGAGTGCCGAAACGCGCAACCAGACGTGTGGTCTGAGTTAGTCCTAGGAGCGACCCGAGTCCGGCAAAACCCGTGATCAGTCCCCACTGAGCAAAATCCACGTGGATGCGCTCGATGAATTCTGGAATGCGCGGAATGATCGAGGTGAACAAAAATCCCTGCGAGAAGAAAATGGCAAACAGGGCTTTTTGAACGGTACTCGACCGCGCTGCAGAAATCACTATTCGATTATGCGCTTTGCCTCGATCAGAATTGCCTGCTCAGGACGAAGCACAGGAGCTCGCAAACCCAGCGAGGCGAGCAACCCACCCGAAAGTCGAACACCCGAGTACCACTTCGGTGGCAGCATTTGCATGGCATTCGCAGCACCCGCCGGTTCAACCAGCTTCACCTCGTAGGTAGCTTCGGCGTCAAGACCGGTCAACCGAATGTTAGCCGGACGACTGAATTCGCTGGGTCGCAGAGCCGCATACATGTAAATCGCTTGGGAGCCGTCGCGGGCAACCACACCGTAGGTTTGCGATTCGGTTTCGGTTTGGTCACCTCGAACTGTGCGGCCACTGTGCAAAAGGTGGCGGTTGGCCTTGTAGTAATCGGCCCAACTCTTTAGCAGCGCGAGCTCATCCTCGCTCGCCTCGGTGAGGTCCCACTCGAGACCCGCGTGACCCCATAGCGCTGTGATCGCGCGGAAGGTGTGGGAGTGAGTGCGGCCGGTTGAGTGCGCCTTGGTCGGGCCAATGTGGGTGCCGAGCAATTCGGGCGGGATGACGATTGAGGTGTAGCGGTTGATGCTCTGGCGCTCGAGAGCATCGTTATTGTCACTGGTCCAAAAACGGTCTGCGTGCTCGATCATGCCTAGGTCGATTCGGCCACCGCCCGAGGCGCAACTTTCAATCTCGAGACCCGGGTGAGCCGCTTTGAGTTCGTCAAACATGCGATAGATCGCAAGCACTTGCTTTCGCACCGCGGCCTGCCCCAGGTGAGAAGCCTCGGTCAAAACACGATTGTGATCCCACTTGATGTATGCGATGTCGTAGCTGCTGAGGATCGCATCCACCTGATCAAATACGTGCTGGTAGGCGCCGGGATGAGCCAAGTCGAGCACCAATTGAGTGCGGAACTCGGGCGGAATGCGACCACCGGAGTGCAAGATCCAATCCGGGTGAGCGCGGAACAGGTCGCTGTCGGCATTGACCATCTCGCCTTCAAACCAAAGACCAAATTCCATGCCCTCTGACTTGACCTTATCGACCAGCTTGCCTAGCCCCTCGGGCCAAACATCGGCGCTGACAACCCAGTCGCCCAAACCCGCGCGATCGTCACGGCGGGCGCCGAACCAGCCATCGTCGAGCACAAATCGCTCGACGCCAATCTTGGCTGCCGCTTCGGCCAACTCGGCAAGCTTGTCGTAATTGTGGTCGAAATACACGGCCTCCCAGACGTTCAAGGTGATCGGTCTGGGTCGAATATTGGTCGGATGCGTTGCGCGAGCGCGAACCATGCGGTGCAAGCGGTCACTGGCACCGTCGATACCCGCGGCCGAGTAGACCGCGACCACAGTTGGCGCCTGGTAGGTCTCGCCGCTGGCAAGAACCACCTCGCCCGGCAAAAGCAGTTCGTTGGCAGCCATGAAGGTTCGACCGATGGCAGTGCGCTCGACCAGCTGACGGTTATTGCCAGACCAGGCCAAGCTGAGCCCCCAAGCCTCTCCGCGTTCGTATGTCGCGCCTTCGGCCAGAGCGAATTGAATCAGGGTGAAATCATGTCCGGTTCGACCTTCGCGACCCTCGCGCACCCACTGCCCAACATGAATTGGTTGGCGCTGTGGTTGACGTTCGCGCATCCATCGACCGTGAAAATCGAGGACCTCTTTGGTGTAATCGGGAACGGGCAAAAAAGCCGTGAGCGCTTCTACGTTGAACTCGGTTAGGCCGAGATTTGTGACCGATTGCGAGACCTTGAGTACACCCTGATCAGTCAGTTCAAACTTGGCAACGACCTCCAGCTCAGCTTCGGCATCGACCGAAACGAAGGTTGCCTTCTGACCGGAGACCTCGGTCGAACGAAGATCGAACTTGTGCGACCACTCTCTGGCCAGGCGCGAACCTCGAAGGGCTGGTTCACCAATAAAGCCCCGAGCATTTTCACGCCAGATTCCGATCAGCTGAGGCTCATCGAAGTCGCAGTGCGGAGTCGGTTCAAGCTGCGATGTGATGTCGAGCTGAGCGTCTGATACAGCGCGCCCCCAGTGGATGATTACCGGAGTGCCGGCCGAGGTGTCGATGATTAGCGAGACGCCATCCGACTTCAGGTGAACGGTGTTTGACACGCGCGCTTCCTCTCTCAAATTGAGTTGAAGTTCTTAATTGTCGCGGTTCACGACTGCATCGGCAAACTGCTCTAGAGCACGTTTGACCGATGAATCAGGAAGCACCGAAATAGCCTCCACAGCACTGGCCGCCCAGCGCTTTGCCTCGGCTTCTGCTGCTGCGGCGACCGGGTGTTGCCGAAGGCGTCGTAAGGCCTCCTCCAGCTTGTCGTCTTCCTCTAGCCCAGACGAGATGAACTGCAGCAAATCGGCGGCCTCAGCATCACCGGCATCCGCTGCTTTCTGCAACAGCAAAGTTGGCAGAGTTGGTACGCCAGCGCGGAGGTCGGTGCCCGGAGTTTTGCCCGATGGGCCGGCTGCACTGATGTCGATGACGTCATCGATTAGCTGAAACGCGATGCCGATGCGTTCAGCAAACTGCGAAATTGGTTCGCGATATTCGACCGGCGCACCCGAGTGAATCACTCCCATTAGCGCGCTCGAGGCAAGCAGAGAGCCCGTCTTATCAGCCATCACCTGGATGTAGTGCGCGAGGTGATCCTCATCACCCTGCGGTCCTACCGTTTCGTGCAACTGACCGATGCAGAGCCGTTCAAACGTCTCGGCCTGAAGCTTCAACGACTCGGCACCGAGGTCGACTCCGATCTGTGATGCTCGGGCTAGCAAGACATCACCGGCGAGAATCGCAACCGAGTTGCCGTAAATCTTTTGAGCGGTCGGAACCCCGCGTCGAGTCGGCGCATCATCCATGACGTCATCGTGATACAGAGTCGCGAGGTGAGTCAGTTCACTGACCACGGCCGCCTTGATGACTTCTTCTCGCGAGGCATCACCGAGTTGAGCAGTCAATAGCACCAAAACTGGGCGGACGCGCTTGCCGCCAGCCTCTAGCAGGTGGCGCGATGCCGCGTCGACAATCTGGTCGCTGTTGGTAACCGCAATCGCGAGTTCAGCCTCGACTAATTCCAACCCCGCCTCGATGGCATTGAGCAGCGCTTTGTCTTGAACTTTTTGAAATTGACGAGGAAG
>JAGWTM010000039.1 GCA_028868975.1 Actinomycetales bacterium | reverse complement strand
CACGCTACCTCGACCCCGGTTGGCGACATCGCCGAGTACACCGCTCTGAAGCGCGTCTTTGGCGATCACCTCTCGAACATCGCGGTTTCGGCGACCAAATCATCAACCGGTCACTTGCTTGGTGGTACGGGCGCGATCGAAGCGATTTTTACGATTCTTGCCCTGCACGAACGCGTGTTGCCACCGACCATCAACCTTGTCGAACAGGATCCTGAAATTCCGCTCGACGTCGTGACCAGCCCGCGACCGCTACCAGACGGTAAGCACCTGGCAATCAGTAATTCCTTTGGCTTCGGCGGCCACAATGCCGTGGTGGCTTTCAGCACCTACGTGGCCTAGGGCTAATCAGCCTATTCGCTGCAGCCAGACAACAGGCGCGTTCATTCCAGCTCGTCTGAAGACCTCTAGTTCGTCATCCCAACTTTGACCTAGTAGTTTGCGCATTTCGCGCTGCAGCTCGAGCGCGTTTGATCCGGCGGCCTCGAGAGCCGCGCGTAGTTTGAACTCGTTGACTAGTAAGTTGCCAGCCCAATCCACCTGACTCGAGAACATGCCGAGCGTAGGCGTATAGGCCCAGCGGTATCCCTCTAGCCCTGCTTGGGGCTCCTCGGTGACTTCAAATCGAATTGTTTGCCAACCCACGAGCGCGCTGGAAATGTCGGCCCCGGATCCGGTTTTTCCTGTCCAAAACAGTTCGCCACGGAGCGCACCGGGTAGCACCGATTGCTCGGTCCATTCAATACGCACTGGTTCACCGAGAGCGCGTCCAATCGACCATTCCACATGAGGTGTAACGGCCTTAGGGGCCGAATGGATGAACACCATGCCCTGAGCGTGTTGCGACATCGCTTGCCTTTCGTTGCGAAGGTACATCTTCCCCAATGACCTGCACACGCTTAGCGATGAGACATCAGATTAGGCCCGAGCGGATGACCTTGTCAACCAGACGGTTAGCGTTGACCTAGGCTTGTCGGCATGAGCAAGTTGTACTTCCGACACGGCGCCATGAACAGCGGTAAATCGACCGCCCTGCTGCAGGTTGCGCACAATTACGAAGAGCGCGATCAACGTGTTTTGCTGGTCAAGCCGGCCGTTGACACCAAGGGTGATCGTTCGGTCGTTTCACGCCTGGGCGTGACCCGCGACGTCGATTTCCTGGTGACACCAGAAATGAACCTTCGTGAAGCCTTTGCCGATTTTGCGACGGAGAGCGCTGCCCTCGGCCCCATCGCTTGCCTCCTGATCGACGAAGCCCAGTTTTTGACCACGGCTCAGGTTGATCAAGCATTGGAAATTGCCGTGTTGGATCGCGTTCCAGTCTTGGCCTACGGAATTCGCACTGACTTTTTGACTCATGGTTTTCCGGGTTCTATTCGGCTTCTTGAAATCGCCCACAGCCTGGAAGAGCTCAAAACCATTTGCCGATGTGGCAAAAAGGCCATGTACAACGCCCGCCTGTTTGATGGCAAATTCGTGTTCCATGGTGAACAGGTCGCGATTGACGGCGTGCACGTGACATACGAATCTCTCTGCCCAAACTGCTACCTGCGTGAGAAAGCCGCTGCCGAGGAGGCCTGATGCTCATCCATTTTTCGAACGCACGCGTCTACGCTGACGTTTTTAGTGACGCCGGCTCAAATTTATGGACCTACGACGGCTTCGTCATCGACGAGTTACAGGCGGCCGAATTAGTTGGTTCCGGAACCGAAGTTGAGACGGTTGATCTGGGCGGGCAGTGGGTTGTTCCCGCGTTTCGAGATGGCCACTGTCACCCGCTCTTTGCGGCGCGCGAAGGCATGGGGTTGCATCTCACCGGCTTGGATTCGATCGAGGCAATTCAAGCGGCGCTCTTCGCGTATCGCACCGAGAACCAGGCTCGAAACTGGATTGATGCAGCCGTTTACGACCGCGGGTTGACCGCGGGACGTGAATTGGAGGCAGCTTCGCTGCTCGATTCTGTCGTAGCCGACATTCCGGTGGTGCTGCACGCCGATGACCACCACACACTCTGGGTAAACACGGCTGCCTTGCACGCGGCCGGCTTGGTGTCGCCCGAGGCTGTCGCCCAAGCACAGGCAAAGATTCGGCATGGTGGAATCGATGTCGATGTGACCGGTAACGCCACAGGCATTTTGCGCGAGTGGGAGGCGATGAGCCTGGTTTTGGACCGCGCGCCGCAGCCATCACCGGCTGAAGACCTAGTTGCTCTCGAACGGGCGCAGCAGCTATTGCTCAGCAACGGAGTGGTGGCCGTCCAAGAGGCTTGGATCGACCGCGGAATGGCCGAGGTTTACCTCGAGGCTGCACGCCTTGGCCGGCTAAAACTTCGTGTCGACCTCGCGTTCAGATTTGCACCCGGTGAATGGCGCGAGAACCTCGACTACTTCATGGAAATTCGCCGGCAGGTCGCCGAACTAGACGACCGACTCTTGACCGCGAATACCGCCAAATTCTTCTCGGATGGCGTATTCGGCAGCTCTACCGCGCATGTGCACCAACCATACGAGCCCGCCTCCCCCGCGGCCGGCAGTCACGGGCAGCCAGTCTGGCCGAAGGATGAGTTCCTCGAAGCAACTCGAGTGGCGAGCGACCTTGGTTTCGCATTGCACATCCATGCAATTGGCGACGCCGGAGTTAGTGATGCCTTGGATGCGATTGAGGCGGCTGGTGCTCCTGAGGGTTGCACGGTGGCGCACACCGAGCTTGTGCGTGCGGGAGAATTCAGACGGTTCGAACAACTCGGTGTCACGGCGAACTTTGAACCGTTTTGGGCACAGAAAAACTCGATGCTGCTCAGCTGTGTACCCCAGTTGGGTGAGAAGCGTATCGACCGCATGTATCAAATGCGCGATGCCATTGAGGCAGGAGTGAATGTTTCTTTCGGTAGCGACTGGCCGGTTTCGAGCTTCGTACCGCTCCAAGGCATTCAAGTGGGTGTCACCAGGGCTCCTATCGGCAGCCTGGAGCCATCCTGGGCGCCAGAACAGTCAGTTACGACTCGCGAGGCTTTTGCGGCCTACAGCGTGGCCGTGGCCCGTCAAATGCTCGAGCTTGAGGTCGGAACGCTAAAGCCAGGCCAGAAAGCCGATTTCATTGTGCTAGACGCCGATCCGTTCGCTACCCCAGAACGAGAATTGGCCGCCATCAGAGTGATGGCGACCTTCTCGTCAGCAGTGCAGCTGCACCCTGTTTCTGTCTAAACGGGCTTAGTTGTGCAGCACCAGGGTTGCCTGAGCAGGCACCTGAACGGTGTTGGCGTTCTTCAAGACACTGATGGGCTTGACGCCTGCCTTTGGACCAGAGACCACAATCGACCAAGAACCCTTGACCGGAAGTTTCACCGTGACGGCCTTCTTGTTTGGGTTGTGAGCCACAACGATGGACTTCCAGCTGTCACCGGCAGCGGCGCCATTTAGCGAATAGGCCAAAACACCGTTCGGCGCATCGATGAACTTCAAGTTGGCACGCACCGCGTCCACGGTTGACATCCGGAAGGCAGGGTGGCTCTTGCGCAGTTCGATTAGTCCCTTGAAGTAGTTCACGACCGCTGCGTTTGTTACCCGAGTGTTCCACTTGAGAGCGTTCGGTTTGTCACCGGCGTTGTACGAGTTATCGTTGCCGCCCTTGGTGCGCATGAACTCCTGGCCTGCGTGAATGAATGGCAGCCCTTGAGCCAAGATGGCAATCGAAGAAGACAGTTCAAACACGCGCTGACGCTCAGCAGCACTGGCACGAGGCATCGATGCCTGCAGCTTGTCGAAGAGCGTCAGGTTGTCGTGAGCCTCAACATAGTTGACCGACACGGTTGGTTCAACGGCACCCCAACCGCCACCAGCGGTGGCATCGTACGCGACCTGACCGACCACACCCGACTTGACCGCGCTGATTGCCGAAAGCTTGCCTTGGGCGTACCCGATCTCGCTGTGGTTGAAGACTGAACCCTTGATTCCGTCGCGAATCGTGTCATTGAAGTGTGCGATGCCCGGCATCTGCGAGGCGTTCTTTTGGCTAGCCTTCAAAGAACCGTCGAGCACGTCGCCCATGTCCCAACCCTCGCCGATAATCACGATGGATGGGTCAATCTTGTCCAGCTCGGCGCGAATCTGGTTCATTGTCTTCACATCCAGAATGCCCATGAGGTCAAATCGGAAACCGTCAAAGCCATACTCGCTGGCCCAGTACTTTACCGAGTCGACAATGTACTTGCGTACCATCGACCGCTCCGACGCTACCTCGTTGCCGCAACCGGTGCCGTTAGCGAGGTTGCCGTCGGATCCAGTGCGGAAGAAATAGCCCGGGACGAGTTTTTCCATGCTGAAGCTCGAAGCCGACGAGACGTGGTTGTAGACGACGTCCATGACCGCACGCAGGCCGTTCTGGTGGAACGTGTCAATAACCTGCTTTAGCTCGGTGATGCGTTTGGTTGGATTGCTCGGATCGCTTGAATAGGAGCCTTCGGGCACGTTGTAGTTCTGCGGGTCGTAACCCCAGTTGTACTCGCCCGACTTCGACTCGTCGATCGAGGCGAAATCGAACACCGGCAAGAGTTGAACGTGGGTCACGCCGAGATCCTTGATGGCGCTTAGAACAGTTGGCGACTTCTTATTCGGAGTCTTGGTGCCAAGTTCGGTCAAGCCAAGGAATTTGCCTCGATTGGCTGCCGAAACACCGCTGCTTGGGTCAATCGATGCGTCTCGCACGTGCAGTTCGTAGAAGACCGCATCCGTGGTTTTGCCGGTGAAAGCAGGCTTCGCTGCTGGCTTAGCAAGTGCCAGGGCCTTGAGGTCTACGACCACGCCCTTGCCGCCGTTGATGGTGGTGGCACGCACATAGGGGTCAACGGCCTCATTGGTCTCTGACCCAACCTTGACTTTGTAGTTGTAAACCAGACCGTTTTGGTCGCCCTTCAAAGTGGCGATCCAGGTGCCCTTGACGTCTTTGGTCATAGCGATTTCAGTCGCGGTTGCACTTGGCTTGTCGGCGGTTCCATAGGTTACGAGCTGCACGTCCTGTGCGGTAGGCGCCCAGACCCTGAACGAGGTCTGCGCAGCCGAATAGGTGTTGCCTAGATCTTCACCCGAGTATGAGTAGAGGTCATCGAATTCTTTTGAGTTCATCACAGCTCCGGTAGTTACGGGTGAGGTGCCGAAATCGGCCAGCGACACCGTGTAGGCACCACCGATAGTCAACGGTGAGGCAAAGTTGAGGGTCCACTCGAGGGCACCCTTCGAAGTGGTTGGCCCTGGAACCACGGAAGAGGTCGCGACAGTGGTGGTTCCGAGCTTCACGGTGAAGGTGGGCGCGGGGCTCACTGGCAGACGGCGACTTAGACCAACGGTAATGCTTGACAGCGTGTCTTGAGTTGCTGAGGTAATCGCGTCAGCCACGGTTGGGGCCGCCTTGTACACCGTTGGATCGCCCTGAATTAGCCAAATTTCGGCATTACCGGTCGAGTCAAAGTCGGCATCGGTCAAGAATCGGTCGATTCCAACATCTTTGGTCCAGGTCGTACCCTTGCGCACTAGGAAGCCGAGCCCCTTGTAAGGGGTCATACCCGAGACTTCGATTTGAGCAATCTTGCCGAAGGAGTCCTCGCCTGCTGTGAACGCGAATACTTTGTCATCGACGCCGACGTCTTTGCCATTTGCGTCGTCGTTTCGCCAGGTGTACACGTTCCAGGTGTCGTAGTCCCCAGCCGGACGCTGGTAGTGCACCTTGACCTTTACCGTGTCGTTGGTCATAGCCTGCGCTGAAACACCAACCAAGGCACTAGCGATCAGGGCAAAAACGACAGAAACAGCAGAAAGTATGCGCACGCGTGACTTCAAGGTGGGTCTCCTTAGATGGGTACCCAGAAAATCTACTGAAGTCAAAAAACTGTAACCGCTTGCAAAACTTTCGCTGAGCCTTTGGTTACCGAAACGTAACTTTTTAGCCTCTGATCCACTCACGCGAGACGGCGAAACGCTCGATGATTTCGGGAATCGGGTCGATTCCGATGCCGGGACCAGTTGGCACCTCCAGGTGGCCATCCTTGAGCACAAACGGCTCGGTCAGGTCGGTTTCAAAGTAGCGCGAGGATGCCGAGGTGTCTCCAGGCAGGGTAAAGCCAGGCATCGCTGCTAGTGCCAGGTTTGCGGCGCGACCAATTCCAGTCTCGAGCATGCCTCCGCACCAGACCGGGATGCCGTTGGCGACCGATACGTCGTGAATCTTCTTCGCTTCGATGTATCCGCCGACACGTGCTGGCTTGATGTTTATGATCTCGGCGGCGCCGAGTTCGATGGCATCACGAGCGATATCCGCCGACACGATGCTTTCATCCAAACAGACCGGGGTCTCGATGTAGTCCGCGAGTTTTGCGTGCCCGAGGACATCCTCCTCGTTGATTGGCTGCTCAATCAGGAGCAGATTGAATTCATCGAGCCGCTTGAGCAAATCGAAGTCGTTCCGGGTGTAGGCCGTGTTGGCGTCAACTTGAAGCAGGAGGTCATCGCCGTAAGTCTCGCGAACCAGTTTCACCGGTTCATAGTCCCAGCCCGGTTCGATCTTCAATTTGATTCGAACATAGCCCTCATTGATGTAACCGTCGACGTAGCCCATGAGCTCGTCGAGCGAGTCCATGATGCCAACCGAAACACCGGATGGAACACGAGTCTTTGTCGAACCCAAATAGGTAGCGAGTGACTTGTTTTCGCCACGCAGTTGGGCATCCAAAATTGCAGTCTCGATAACTGCCTTGGCCATTCGGTGTTGCTTGATCCACTCGAGGGTCGGTGCCACAGCTTCTGCGGTTAGGTCGTCGCCGAGTCTAAACAGGTCGGGCAAGATGAACTGCTTGAGAACATCCATGGCGCCCGTGTGATACTCGTTCGAATAGTCGGGGCGCTCATTGGCTCCGCACTCAGCCCACCCCTCGCCCTGATCGGTGATCACATGCGCCCAAACAACCTGGTGCAGGTTCACCGAACTGAAGGATGTTCTGAATGCCGACTTGAGCGGTACGTTCAGTCTGATGAGTTCAACGGCCTCGAGTTTCATGGATTCGACTGCTTTCTTTGCTTGCTTGGGTTTGAAGGGTCTTAGCGGTTAGCGCTTGGTCAGGATGAGTGCTTTGCGGTCGGCTGTCATGCCAGAGACTTGATAGCCACCCTGGAGTTTTGATTCAAGCTGCTCTCGAACTTTGAACCGCCATTGAAGTGCCGCTGGCAAGTCGTCTTTCCGCAGCTTTTCGATGTCCTCTGGCAACTCCACCAGGTCCGTTCCGGCCGAATTCGTCGAAACTGCATCATTTGCCACTGCCGAACCCGAAGTGGGCCAATAAGCCAACAGGCGATCAGACTCGTCACCTCGGTTGATCTCATCCTTCATTTGGCCGTAGAAATTTGGCAGGTACTCGATTGCCACCGCACCCAATTTTGCAAAATTGAACACGCAGTTGCGCCTAACCAAAGGGTCGAAAGTCCAGGTGATTGCTTTGAGGCCTGCGGCTTTTGCCCAGTCACGCTGGTGGAGTTTCAGGTCAAAGCCGGCCCCGGGCAATATCGATGCAGTCACGTGTGAATGCAGAATCTGCTCGTCGCCCAAAACCCCACGAACACCGAAGGAGGCTGCCACAAGTTGTTCGTCGCTAAAAGCAAGGTGCGCGTATGCCCCAACATGAATCAGCGCGAGCGCTAAATCAAATGGCACGACGTCTTCGTCGCTCCCCCATACCTCTTTGAAAAAAGTCGCCATGTGCTCGGCTTGCTCGGCCGTGGTGACCGGGACAATTTCTAGCTGCTGGGGCATAGTGATGCTTTCAAATAAAACTGGGGGCACCCGAAGGCGCCCCCAGTTCAACTACATTTTGCTTACTTGGTTCCGTTGATGGTTGCTTCGGTAACGGCAAACGGGGTCAAGTTCCACTTTGCGAGCAACTTGCCGTAGGTGCCATCGGCAATCAACGACTGGACTGCGGCCTGGAGTGCCTTGGTGAGTCCCGAGTTCGCCTTGAGCACGCCGATACCGGTCAGAACCGACTGGTAGCCTTCAGGGCTGTCAGTTGGGTTTACCATCTCGAAGTACTTGCCATCGCCAGCGGTCTGCGCGGTGTAGGCAGCTACCTGTCC
This sequence comes from Actinomycetales bacterium, assembly GCA_028868975.1. Lineage (GTDB taxonomy): Bacteria > Actinomycetota > Actinomycetes > Actinomycetales > Microbacteriaceae > Rhodoluna. Next base: position 4,600 of record JAGWTM010000039.1, on the reverse strand, counting down.
GTCGTTGACACCAGCCGATGCCTTGCCAGCACGGATTGCGTTCTGCGCATCGCCGTCTGATGGGAACTCGAGAACGGTGATCTTCTTTGAACAGGTTGGGTCAACGGCCTTGATCAGGTCGATCTGTGAGGTTGCAGTCTGAATTGCTACGGTCTTGCCACAGAGGTCCGCGAGGTTCATGATGCCCTCTGGGTTGCCCTTAGGAACAACAATCGCGAATCCGGCGTTGAAGTAGTCGACAAAGTCCAATACCTTCTGACGCTCAACAGTGTCGTTCATGCCCGACATGATGATGTCGTGCTTGCCAGACTGGAGGCTCGGGATAATGCCATCCCAATCCTGGTCATTGAAACTAATGGTTACACCGAGCTTGGCTGCGATGGCCTGTGAAAGGTCGTAGTCAAAACCGGTCGGCTGGTCGTTCTCGTCAAACATTTCCATAGGTGCATACGGGATGTCCGATGCTACGTCGATGCCGTCCTTGAACTCGGCAGGAACCAGTGCTGCAGCAGCTGCATCTACGCCTGAGGCCGCAGAAGATTCGGTGGTTGATGGGGTGCTTGATGCGCAACCAGCCAAAAACAGCATCGAGGCTGCGGCGGTTGCGACAATGGCGGAAACTTTACGGCTCATTGTTTGGCTCCTAATGGTTGGATGCCCTCAGCCTAGCCGAGCACTCGGACACTAGTGACTCTCTGCGCGAAGAAATGCAACGGTGTAACCCAATATTTACAAAACGCTATTGATGAAGGCTTTTGTACGCTCATTCTGAGGGTTATCGATTACCTGCGCTGGACTGCCCTGCTCGACGACAACGCCGCCATCCATGAAAACAACGCGATCGGCTACCTCTCGGGCGAAACCAATTTCATGTGTCACGACAATCATGGTCATTCCCGATTCGGCAAGCTTGCGCATCACGTCAAGCACGTCTCCGACCAGTTCTGGGTCGAGCGCCGAGGTCGGCTCATCAAACAGCATCAGTTTCGGTTCCATGGCCAACGCTCTTGCAATCGCCACTCGCTGCTGCTGACCGCCCGAAAGCTGCGCTGGGAAGTGATCTGCCTTATCGCTCAAACCGACCTGCTCTAGCAGATCTTTGGCGCGAGCAACCGCCTCGGATTTTGAAACTCCCCGCACACCAACTGGTGCTTCGATGATGTTTTCCAGCGCGGTTAGGTGCGGAAACAAATTGAACCGCTGAAAGACCATGCCGATATCGGCACGCTGTTTGGCAATCGCGCTGAGTTTCATCTCGTGTAGCTTGCCGCCGTGCTCTTCAAAGCCCATCAGCGAGCCGTCAACATAAAGGCGTCCGCCATCGATGATTTCTAGGTGGTTGATACATCTGAGAAAGGTTGACTTGCCAGAACCTGAAGGACCGAGCAGGCAGAGAACCTCGCCGCGCGAAACAGTCAGGTCGATACCCTTCAAGACCTGGTTTGATCCAAAATGCTTTCGGACGCCGATTGCCTCAATCATGTTGGTCATGCTGACACCTTTCGGTTCAAACCGAACCATCGGTTGCCTGAACCAGAGGGTTGAAAACCTCGTCCATAGCGCTTTTCAAGGTAACTCTGCGGCCATGAAAGAACGGTTGTCATGACCAGATACCAGAATCCGGCGACGACCAGCAGTTCCACCTGGGCTAGGTTCTGCGAGGAAATTTGCGAGGTGCGGGCGTAAAGCTCCATTACCGAGACCACTTGCAGCAGGGATGTGCTCTTCAACATCGAAATGAATTCGTTGCCCATGGGTGGGATGATCACGCGCATGGCCTGCGGAAGCACGATTCGGCGCAGCGTGTAACCCGAAGACATTCCCAGAGACTTGGCGGCTTCGGTTTGGCCCGCATCGACGGAAAGGATGCCCGCGCGAACGATTTCGGCCGCATACGCGCCCTCGTTGAGCGACAGCGCAATGATGCCGGCGGTTATCGAAGTCAGAACCAGCGAGGTTTTCTCTGAGAACCAAACCACATCGGTGAATGGGATGCCCAGTTGGATGGTCGGGTAGATGATTCCCAGATAGCCCCAAAAAACGATTTGCAAGAGCAATGGAGTGCCGCGGAAGAATCCGACATAGAGAACTGCAATTGCCTTGAGGATTGGATTTGCCGATAGCCGCATGACTGCGAAAATCACGGCCAGAATCGTGCCGATGGTCATCGAGACAATGGTCAGAACGACCGTCAAAATCGCTGCATCTATGACTTTGCCGTTGAACAGGTACTTGAAGATGATGTCGTGATTGATGTTCGGCGAACTGACCAGCGAATATACGAACGCTCCACCAATCAGAACCAGCAACGCGGCCGAAATCCAACGCCATGGGTGTTTGAGTTTTACGACGACGTCGTTTGTGTGACGTTGGTCTGACATTTGGTCGTCCTTGCTAACAGGCAATAGTTCGAGTGTCACTCTAGCAATGAAGGGTGGCGGAGGCAGGGAGTATGCGAGTTCGCGACCAAGCGAACGAGAAGTCCCGTTCCTTTGGATATCTAGTAGGGAGTACGGGACTTGAACCCGTGACCGACGGATTATGAGTCCGCTGCTCTAACCGGCTGAGCTAACTCCCCCTGCCAAGGGGTTTAATGCTAGTCGTCGTCCCCCTTGAGGACCTCGGTTGCTTTTTGCGCAACGCGCTTTACCGACTTACGAACTTTCTCATCGACAGCTTTTGCCCGTTCGACAACCTCGTCGCGAACTTCTTCAATGCGCTCCCGAACGTCCTCGGTAGCATCTTCGAACCGTTCACGCACGTCTTCGGTCGCGACCTCAAGTCGCTCGCGAAGCTGCTGGGCTCGCTCGCGCACCGCTATGACTCGGTCGTGCAGCACCGGTGGCAGCAATCCAATCGGAACGCTGTATTCGGGCTTGTTGTCGTCAGATTCTTCGACCTGGTCGTCATGTTCGCCGCGATAGAGATCTTCGAAGATCTTCAATGTGCGCTCTATGTCGTGAGCCTGAATCAGGTGCAGCGAATTTTCGCTTAGGCGATCAAGCTCTGCCTGGTCTGCCGTCAAAACCCTGGATAGTTTGTCAGCGAAATCGTCGACATCATCCGGTTCGAACAGGTAGCCGTTATCGCCGTTGTGAACCAAATGCGGCAGCGCCATAGCGTTAGCAGCCACAACGGGACGGCCCGAAGCCATGGCCTCCATCGTTGCGATGGACTGCAATTCCGCTATCGAAGGCATGGCAAAAACGGTCGCTCGCTCGTAGGCCTTCGGCAATTCTTCTTCGCTGATGTGACCGCGGAATTCGACCTGAGCCGCAATTCCAAGTTCCTGCGCCAAGGCCTTTAGTGTGTCGCGCTCCCCGCCGTTGCCGACGATTTCAACCTGGACTCCAAGTTCGCGTGGAAGCTTGGCCACGGCTTTCAATAGGTTGTGGATGTGCTTCTCGTAATCCAAACGCCCCAGGAACAAAACTCTTGGCGGAGTGTTGCTCGTGGGTGTTGCGTTTGCGAATCTCGAGGCATCGATACCGCATGAGATCGCTAGTACGTTGCTCACCCCAGCGGCGTCCTCGAGGAGGTTTGCCGCGCGACGGGTTGGTGTGGTGATGAAATTGGCGCGCTTCAGGATGCGACCTGCATCTTTCCAAGCTAATTTCATGACTGGCTTCTCAAGCCAGGAAGGAATCACAACCGAATACTTGATCAGGTTTTCAGGCATGATGTGGTTCGTGGCCAAGAGACGGATGCCCTGTTGTTTGGCGCTCAGCGAGAGGAAGCGCCCCATCACCAGGTGCGATTGGATGTGCACCGCGTCCGGCTTCAGGGTTTCGAGAATGCGGTCGGTTTTACGTTTCAAGGTGAATGGCCAGACGTATCGCAGCGTTTCGTGCTGCAAGACCTTGTAGCTCTTGATGCGGTGAACCGTCATCGGTGAGCCGTCATGGGTCTCGATGAAGGTCCCGTAGTTTTTGTTGAATGCCGGTGCGATGATGTGAACATCGTGGCCGTGTCTCGCCAAACCGCCGGCAAGTCGTTCGGCAAAGCGAGCCGCGCCATTAATGTCTGGGGGGAAGGTATCGCAGCCAATGACGATGCGCAGTTTGCGCTCGTCTGCAGTCAAATCAGCGGACAAAATACCTCTTGATCTCGGGTCGTGCCCAGTCGGGCCGACAACCCTTAAATTCTACTTTGCGCCTTGCGAGGGAGCGCGCTTCTGGACAAGTTCTGGGTGAACTTTTGACAGCATAAAAACACCGATGACGGCAACTATCGCCGACACCGAGAAACCGGCCATAATGACCCAATTGGCATCTCGAGCCTCGCCAAGAACCACGATGCCCACCGAGACGGCGACCAGCGGATCGATTACGGTCAACCCGGCGATAACCAAGTCCGGAGGCCCCGACGCGTACGCATTCTGCACGAACCAACCCCCGAGAACAACAGCACCCACAAGCGCTGCAAGACAAAGCAAGGTCAACCACTCGAACTGAGCCTGATAGACGCGCTGGATAACCACCTTGGCCAGCGTTGCAACGAAACCGTAGAGAATTCCAGCCCCAAAAACGAAAGTGAGTGCTTTAGCTCGTTTGCCAATCGTGAAGAAAAGCACACCAAAGATCAAGATCAGCACGCCCAG
>JAGWTM010000038.1 GCA_028868975.1 Actinomycetales bacterium | reverse complement strand
CCGGAGCAAGCTCCAGCTTCATCGTTCGACTTGCATGTGTTAAGCACGCCGCCAGCGTTCGTCCTGAGCCAGGATCAAACTCTCCGTAAAAGTTTTTTAGAGACGAGCAAGCTCGCCTCAAGTTTTACGAAAGCCTCGGAAATTGAGGCATTCAAATTTGATCTGACTAAATCAGAATGTCATCTGACAATCTGTCTAATCCAATAAATTCTCTGCTGACCGAAGTCAGCCGAGGTTCTTGGCATCGACATTGTGCACGCTGTTGAGTTCTCAAGGATCGGATGCTCCTGGGAGTCTGCCTCGCGGCTCGCCTCCAGGGCAACTTCTCTAACTTACCACTTTTTCGCATCTTGTCAAATCTGACACACCAGCGAGTTTCCGTGGAAGTCCAATCATAAACACGCAAACAAGACCTGTAAAGGTCTCCCCTGGGTTTTTGATTGGTTGCACTTGAACCGGCGATTCTCGAGGAATCTTTGCCGTGGTTTTGGGCAACGAGTAGATACGTTACGCGTTGGTAACGAACATGTCAAATCGAAACGGCAAATTTCCTAAAAAAGTTTTTAAAGTCCCGTAAATACTGGGCTCGGCGGGTCACCCAACGCGCGCGTCGAAACGTAATCTCTCGCGCGTCGACTCATCCAATGCTTGTTTTTGTGGGTTTTGGCAGGGGGTTCTGGCTGGCAAAGTTAGACAGCGTTCTGCCAAACTTTGGGCATGAGGTACGCATTGTCGGTTGCGCTCGAGCGCCTGCCTGGGCACAGCGCGTACTTCGGGGTGCATTTGCCAGCTGATGTGGCACAAGAGATTGACGAGGTCAGCTCAGGACTGCGCGGGGGGTTTGGTTCCGTGAGGGTGCAGGCGTCAATCGCTGGCCTGTCCTGGAGGTCCTCGATTTTTCGAGAGGCGCAGCGATCGAGTTATCTGCTTCTAGTCGGCAAAAGAATTCGAGAGCAGGCTCGACTGAACGAGGGTGACCTAGTTCAGCTCACAATCGAACTCGTTGATTTTTGAACCACGGGGGGATGAATCTCAGAGGGACAAACCACAGAGGGATGAATCTCAGAGGGACTTGTTTCAGCGCAGACTGGCGGTTAGCGGGCCAAGTTAGGCAGCGAACAAACCAGCGAGAGTCTTCTTGCCTCTGCGCAGAACCGCGTACTTGCCGTGCAACATGGCAGGGTCAATACTCGCCCAAACTGCTAGCTCATCCTCAACTTTCACGTTGTTGATGCTCACGCCGCCCTCGGCAATCGCCCGACGACCGGCAGAAACACTTGCGACCAGCCCCGCATCCATCAGAAGTTGGGCGACGGCGGTGTTAGGGCTCGCGACCACATTTGGTAATTCGGCGAGCGCAGCCTTCAGGGTTGCTTCATTTAGGTCGCCAAGTTCGCCCTGCCCGAAAAGCGCAGCGGAAGCATCGATTGCAGCCTGGGCGGCCTCGGGGCTGTGAACCAACGCGGTGACCTCGTAAGCCAAGCGCTTTTGAGCGGCTCGCTTGAACGGCGCATCGGCCGTCTCTTTTTCGAGCTCTTCGATCTCGGCTCGGGACAGGAACGTGAACACCTTGAGACGATCGATTACGTCAGCATCGTCGACATTCAACCAGAACTGGTAGAACGCGTATGGGCTGGTGAACTCTTCGTCTAGCCAAACCGCGTTGCCCTCAGACTTGCCGAATTTCTTGCCGTCTCGGTTGGTGATCAACGGCGTCGCCAAGATGTGCGCCGAACCGGATTCAACTTTGCGGATCAGATCGGTGCCCGAGGTCAAATTACCCCACTGGTCAGAGCCGCCCGTTTGAAGCACGCAGTCGTAGCGTCGGTACAGCTCCAAGAAGTCGTAGCCCTGGAGGATTTGATAGGAAAACTCGGTGTACGAGATGCCGTGCTCGGAGTTGAGTCTTGCGCTGACCGCATCCTTCGAAAGCATTGCGCCGACTCGGAAGTGTTTTCCGATGTCTCGGAGAAAGTCGATTGCCGAGAGCGGAGCAGTCCAGTCAAGGTTGTTCACCATTCGAACGGCGTTCGTACCTTCAGCGCTCAAAAATCGCTGTGCTTGGCGACCAAGTTTTTCAACCCACTCGGCAACGGTCTCTTTGGAGTTCAGAGTGCGTTCCGCGGTCGGGCGCGGGTCACCGACAAGACCGGTCGAGCCGCCGATGAGAGCCAGCGGCTTGTGGCCCGCTAGCTGCAAGCGTCTCATGGTCAGCAGCTGGACGAGGTTGCCAAGGTGAAGACTTGGCGCAGTCGGGTCGAAGCCGCAGTAGTAGGTGATTGGCCCAGCCGATAGTGCCTCGCGAAGCGCTGCCTCATCGGTAGAAAGCGCAATCAAACCTCGCCACTTCAGCTCATCAATGACGTGGTCAAAACTTGCGTCATTCGACTGGCCGCGAAGAAATTCTGGAGTTGCCAATTTACGCCTCTCGCTTAGGTGCAATCTTGCGCAGAGCTGCGATCTGCTCGAGCACGCGTGGCAGGGCTGTTCCGCCGGCACCAGCACGTGCCTTGATCGAGCCTCCGACGGTCAAGACATCGCGCACGTCCGGGGTCAAGTGCTGAGAGATCGCCGCCATGTCGGCATCGGCAACCTCGTGCAGTTCGAGCCCGTGTTGCTCGCAGAACGCGACCATCTTGCCCGTAATTTCGTGGGCATCGCGGAACGGAATCTTTTTCTTAACCAACCATTCTGCGATGTCGGTCGCGAGTGAAAAACCTGCCGGGGCAAGGGCTTCCAAACGGTTCTTGTTGAACTGCATGGTCGCAACCATGCCATTGAAAGCTGGAAGGAGGACCAGCAGAGTATCCACCATGTCAAAAACCGGTTCCTTGTCTTCCTGAAGGTCACGGTTGTACGCCAGCGGCAGACCCTTGAGGGTTACCAGCAAGCCGGTTAGGTCACCAATCAGACGCCCGGACTTGCCTCTGGCGAGCTCAGCGATGTCTGGGTTCTTCTTCTGCGGCATGATGCTCGAACCCGTGGAGTAGCTGTCGCTGAGTTTGATGTAGTCGAACTCCGCTGATGCCCAAATGATGATTTCTTCACTGAAACGGCTCAGATTGATGCCGATCAGGCTTGCGATGAAGGCGAATTCGGCAACTACATCTCGAGACGCCGTGGCATCGATTGAATTCTGCGTTGGGCCAGCCAGGCCAAGCTCGCGGGCGACCAAACTTGGGTCGAGTCCAAGAGTGTTGCCCGCCAGAGCTCCGGCGCCGTAAGGCGAGAGGCTGGCTCGCTTCGTCCAATCATTCAGGCGTTCGAGATCGCGTACCAGCGGCCAAGCGTGGGCAAGCAGGTGATGTGACAGCAGCACGGGCTGAGCATGCTGAAAGTGAGTTCTGCCCGGCATGGCCACACCGAGGTGCTCCTCGGCTCGGTTCACCAGTACCTCAATCAGCTGAATCACCAGTTGAGCGATTGCGTTTGCCTGATCTAGCAGGTAGGTGCGGATGAGAGTCGCGATTTGGTCGTTGCGGCTTCGACCAGCACGAACCTTGCCACCGAGTTCGACTCCAGTGATTTCGATTAGTCCGCGCTCGAGAGCACTGTGAACGTCTTCATCGGTGACCTTGGCCTGGAACGAGCCATCTTCGACCCGGCGAAGCAGCTCCAGTAGATCGCGGTCCAGCTTTTCAACTTCAGCAACCGTGAGATAGCCAGCGACGTGAAGAGCGCGGATGTGGGCGCGAGTGCCGGCAATGTCGTACTTGGCTAGGCGCCAGTCAAAGTGCACCGAACGACTCAATGCCGCTAAAGAATCGGCTGGCCCACCATCGAAGCGACTACCCCAGAGTGAGTTGGCGTTTTCTGACATATGGTCTCGTTTCAAAAATCCGGCGCTGTATGCGCGAAATCGAACTCAAGTCTAGTTTGAGGAGCGCACCGTGGCTCGAGTGTGCGTTGTGCTGCGGTTTATGCGACGCTGCAGGCAGCTGGGCGATGCGGCCCAGAGCCCCAGGAAGGCGGGGAGCCCTACGAATGCTGGGAGATTTTTGACTGCTCGTCAAGCCACACCATCAAAGCCTTCTGCGCGTGCAATCTATTCTCGGCCTCATCCCAGATAACGGACTGCGGGCCATCGATTACATCAGCAGTAACTTCGTAGCCGCGATAGGCCGGCAGGCAATGCAGAAAAATCGCGTCAGCCGCCGCGGTTGACATCAAATCGCTATCGATCGTAAAGCCTGCAAAATCTTGGATGCGCTTGGCTTTCTCGGCCTCTTGCCCCATCGAAATCCAAGTATCGGTAGCGACGACATCTGCACCGCGGATGGCTGCGGCTGGTTCACCAAAAACCTCAACCGAACCTCCAGTGGTCGCTGCGATGGCGGAAGCGCGCTGCACGATTGCAAGGTCTGGTTCATAGCCGGCAGGAGCCGCGACCCGGACATGCATTCCCGCGAGGGCGCATCCGATTAAGTAGCTGTTCGCCATGTTGTTGGCGGCGTCCCCGACGTACGCGAAATTGAGGCCGGCCAGCCTGTGCTTGTGCTCTTGAACTGTCATGAGGTCAGCCAAAATCTGGCAAGGGTGATAGTCGTCGCTCAGCGAGTTAACCACTGGCACGGACGAGTGCGCAGCCATTTCTTCGAGACCTGCTTGCGAGTAGGTGCGCCAAACAATTTGTGCAACCTGGCGAGTGAGAACCCGAGCTGTGTCAGCAACCGACTCTTTTCCGCCCATTTGGCTTGTTTGAGAATCGATGATCAGCGGAGCACCGCCCAGATCAGAAACACCGACAGAGAAAGAGACTCGAGTGCGAGTCGAAGTTTTATCAAAGATTAACGCGACAGTCTTTGGGCCAGCAAACGGGCGTTCACTGTACGGAGCCTTCTTCAAGGCTATTGCGCGACGAATGATCTCGGCTTGCTCAGCTGAATTGATGTCATCATCTTTCAAGAAATGGCGAACCATCTGTGCTCCTGACTGTTGCGTGAATTGAAAAGCGTAGCGGTTTGCGGAAACCCTATGGCAAAACCATGGTTCCGAAACCCGAGGTCGTGAAGATCTCGAGCAGGATGCTGTGCTCCTGACGGCCGTCGATAACGTGCGCTCTGGGGACTCCTCCTTGGACTGCCTTCAAGCAAGCCTGCATCTTCGGAATCATTCCGGATTCCAGTTCTGGAAGTAGTCGTTCGAGTTCGGCGACTGCGATCTCGCTCACGAGAGAGTCGCGATTAGGCCAGTCGCTGTAAAGCCCCGGAACATCAGTGAGAACCATCAACTTTTCAGCACCTAGAGCCACCGCGAGCGAGGATGCGGCTAAGTCTGCATTCACGTTCAAGAGTTGCCCGTCAAGGTCGGGAGCAACCGTTGAAACTACCGGGATTCGACCCGCATCCAATGCCTCAAAAATCAGACGGGGGTTAACCTGGGTCACCTCACCGACCAGGCCGATATCGATTGGCCCATCTTCGCCGTCGAGGAGTGTGCGATCGGCGCGGAAGAGATTCGCGTCCTCGCCTGACATGACGATGGCTTCGGCTCCGGCTTCCTCGATTAGCGCCGCAAGCTTGGCGCTAATCTGCTCGCGAAGGACATCGCGAACCACCCCGATTGTTTCTTCGGTGGTGACTCGGAAACCCCCCTTGAATTCAGATTCGATACCAAGTTCTTTCAGTCGAGCAGAAATCTGGGGACCACCACCGTGAACAACGACCGGTTTGATGCCCACCCAGCGCAGATAAGCCATGTCCTCGGCAAATGCACGTTGCAGGTTTTCGTCAATCATGGCGTTGCCACCAAATTTGATGACCACCACCTTGCCGTGAAAGCGCTGCAGCCAAGGAAGGGACTCGATGAGCGTACGAGCCTTGAGTTCGATGACTGAATGGTCAGTTTGCTGAGATGAAATCATTAGCTGGAATATGCGCTGTTCTCTTCGACGTATTCGTGAGTCAAATCGTTGGTGTAGATAGTTGCCTCCGCGTCACCCGCGTTGAGCGAAATTTCAATTTGCACCTCGCGTGCGGTCAGATCAACCAAGTCGCGTGACTGGTCTGGCTGCCCGAAGCGAGAAACACTGATTCCATTAATAGAAACATCGATGTTGTATGGGTCGAATGCCGCCGAGGTAACACCGACCGCGGCTAGGATGCGGCCCCAGTTCGGATCGTTTCCGTAAATCGCTGCCTTGAACAAGTTGTTTCGAGCAACGGACCGACCGACCTCGACCGCGTCGGCCTCAGTGGCCGCGTTGGTAACTCGAATAGCAATGTCGTGGCTCGATCCTTCGGCATCCGAGAGCAGTTGCTGGGCCAAATTGTGGCAGACAAAAATCAAAGCAGCCCGGAAGTCTTCTGGCGCGGGCTCAAGGCCGCTTGCCCCGGAAACCATGAGTGTGACCTGGTCATTGGTTGACATGCAGCCGTCCGAGTCCAAGCGGTCAAAGGTGACCCTGGTCGCAGACCGAAGGGCTTCGTCTGCAAACTCCGCGTCGATGACCGCATCCGTTGTGATGACAACGAGCATGGTCGCAAGACCAGGAGCTAGCATTCCGGCCCCTTTTGCCATGCCGCCAATTGACCAACCCGCTGGACTCTTGAACTCCGCGCGTTTTGGCACCGAGTCAGTTGTCATGATGGCAAGCGATGCGAGTTCGCCGCCGTCGTTCGAAAGCTCTTCGGAGGCAGCCGCGACACCGGCAAGAACCTTTTCGCGAGGCAACTGCTCACCGATGAGACCCGTGGAACAGACCAGTACGTCCCCGGCGTTTAGGCCGAGCTTTTCAGCGACCAGCTCGGCGGTCGCGTGCGTGGTTTGAAAGCCCTCGGGGCCGGTGTAGCAGTTTGCGCCGCCCGAGTTCAGGACAATCGCCTGAACTTGGGAATCCTTGATGACCTCTTTGCTCCAGAGAATGGGATTTGCTTGGCAGCGATTGGTGGTGAAAACCGCTGCACCGATCTGCAGAGGCCCATCATTCACGACGAGCGCTAGATCGTGGTTGCCAGAACTTTTGAGCCCAGCCTTCACACCGGCTGCACGAAAACCCTTTGCGGTTGTGACGCTCATACTCTCTCTTTCAGTCCTACTGTTAGCTCTTTGAAGTGCTCAGGCTGATGTTGCCGAGCCCGGTATCTTCAGCAATACCAAGGGCGATGTTCATGGATTGAATCGCTGCACCCGCAGTGCCTTTGACCAAATTGTCGATTGCGCAGACGGCGATCAGGCGATTGGCGTGGTTATCGATGGCCAGGCCAATCAGCGCGTTATTTGCCCCGATAGTGTCTGCTGTCGAGGGGAAGGAACCCGTGTCAGAAATCTGAATGTATCGCTCTGACGAGTAGTGCAGCCGATACGCGGCCAGAACGCCCTCTAAGTCGACATTCGGCTTCAACCTCGCCGTATTGACAGCCAAAATACCTCGCTCGAGAGAGGCGAGCACCGGAGTAAAAGAAACCTGGATGCGTTGGCCGGCAGCCTTGGAAAGATTTTGCTCAATCTCGGGTGTGTGGCGGTGAATTCCACCTACCTGGTAAGCGTTGGCGCTTCCGGTCGGCTCGATTGCAAATAACTTCTCGGTAGCACCGCGTCCGGCACCAGAGGTTCCGACGGTCAACACGGACACTATGTCGTCCACCTCGACGAGATCTTGCGCCAAAGCGGGGGCAAGGCCCAGAGTGATGGCTGTCACGTTACAACCTGGAACCGCAATGCGCTTAGTGCTGCGCAGCAGGTCGCGTTGCTTATGACCGGTTGCTGGATCGATGATCAGCTCGGGCATACCGTAGGTCCAAGTGCCGGCATGCTGGCCGCCGTAGAATTTCTGCCAGTCGGCCTCGCTCTCGAGTCGGAAATCGGCTCCGCAGTCCAAGACCAACACATGCGCGTCGTCCGCAAGCCAGGCGGCAACCTCGGCCGATTTGGAATGTGGCAGAGCGAGAAAAACCACGTCGTGGTCGGCAAGGTTTTCGGGAGTGTTGTCCACGAAAGTCAAATCGGCGTAATCCAGAGCGTCGGGGTGGACAGCGGATACCTTCTGCCCAACCATCGAGGATGCGGTAACGGTCGCCAGGGTTAGCTCTGGATGCTTGGCAACCAGACGCAGCAGCTCGCCGCCAACGTTTCCGCTGGCGCCTGCAATTGCGACACGGTAGGTCATCGCTCCCCTTCTGCTAGGCGCGGAGTTCTGCGCCAAATCTCTCTGCGGCTAGCTTTACAGCACCGTCGCGTGCATCGCTAGCCTCAGCCTGAGTTAGAGTCCGATCCGCAGCCCTGAACCGCAGAGCAAAAGTCAGAGACTTTTTGCCGGCGGCAATGTTTTCACCGCGGTAGTCATCCACTAAGCGAATAGTTTCGAGGAGGTTTCCCGCACCGTCACGGACAGTCTGCAGAAGTTCGTCAGCAACCACTTCAACCGGAACAACCAGTGATAGGTCTTGGGTTGCAGCCGGCATGGTCCAGACAAAAGAGGCCTGAGTGACTTCGGGCGCAGCCGCATAAAGCACTTCAAGATCGAGCTCGAGCGCGGCAACCCGACGGGGCAAATCAAGTTGCGCGGTCAGCTGTGGATCCAATTCACCGGCGTAGCCAACTGACTTGGATTCACCCGCGATGGAAACCAACAACTCGGCAGTTCGCCCAGGGTGGAAGCCCTTCGGTGAAGCTTGACGGACGGTTAGTTGCGCACCAACGGCATGGGCGGCCAGGCGAGCTGCCTGAATGGCATCGGCATAATCAAAGCCGGCCGCACGAACACCCACCTGCTGTTGCACGCGGTTGCCCGCCAGCACGACGGCAAGGTGTCGAGGTTGCGCCGGAATGGATGCGTTGAGAGCCGAGAGCTGTTCCGGAGAAGGCAAGGCCACGCCTGACGGCAGGTCTCGGACGGCTGGGTTGTTAGCAGGCAAGAAAACGCTGCCCTCTTCAACGAGAGCAACATCGGTGAGGCCCCGCGAAATGTTGCGCTTGGCCGCATCCAGAAGACCCGGAAGAAGTGAAACACGCATCTCGCTCGAATCCGACTGAAGAGCGTTTGCGAGTTTTACGGTCTCAACTGACTCGTCGGCGAAAAGACGATTCGCCTGCTCGCTCAAGAACGGATAATTCAGAACCTCGACGTGACCGGTTGCGGCTAGCTGATTCAGGATCGACCGGCGCAGCTTCTGTCGAGCAGTTAAGCCGCGACCCGGTGGAGCCACCGGGATTCGGCTCGGAATGCGGTCGTAACCGGTGATGCGGGCAACCTCTTCGACCAAATCGGTCTTGTGCGTTAGGTCTGGACGCCAGCTCGGAGCGATGACTTCAAATCCTGATTCAACCTGGGCGACGACACAGCCAATCTCACGCAGCGTTTCGGCAATTTCGGCCTCGGTGTAGTCAACACCGACATGTTGAGCCGCAAAATCGGCAGGCAACCAAATTGGTTTTTCCGGCTGACTGGAACGGTGCTCCGCGCCTAGATTGTCGGCCTCGCCATGCGCGTGAACCTCGAGCAGTTGGATAACTCGAGCCACAGCAGATGGTCCGAGATTTGGGTCCACTCCACGTTCGAATCGCTTCGACGCTTCACTCGGCAACTTGTGCCGGCGGGCGGTGCGTGCGATGGAAATCGGGTCAAAGTGCGCGGCTTCGATAAGGACATTCTTGGTGTCCAGCGAAACCTCGGTTGACTCGCCACCCATAACGCCTGCCAGCCCAATTGGACCGCTCTCATCGCAGATCAGGAGGTCCTCCGGGTGAAGTTTGCGCTCCTGCCCGTCCAGAGTCCTCAATGATTCACCGGGTTTGGCCCGGCGAACCGTGAAACCACCCTGAAGTTTGTCTAGGTCGTATGCGTGAATCGGCTGCCCGAGTTCGAGCATCACGTAGTTGGTGATGTCGACCACCAGGCTGATCGAGCGCATACCGGCTAGCTTGAGGCGAGCAATCATCCAAGGTGGAGTTGGACGCGATGCATCGATGTTGCGCACGGCACGAAGCGTGAAATGAGCGCTGCCGACGCGGTCACGAATTGGGGCCTGGTCGGCGATGGTCAGCGGGAAACCCGAGACCGGTTCCGGATGAGCATTGCCAATCGGATCGCGGAATTCGCTACCGGTCGCGTGTGAGTACTCTCGAGCAATTCCTCGGATCGAAAAGCAATAGCCGCGATCCGGGGTGACGTTGACCTCGGCCGCTGACTCATTCAGCTGCAGGAGTTCTAGCGCATCGGTGCCGACCTTTGGATCCAAGCCAAGTTCGTGCAGGCGAATGATGCCGGCGTGGTCGTCGCTCAAACCAAGTTCGCGAGCCGAAGCCATCATGCCGTCGCTGATGTGTCCGTAAGTCTTTCGGGCGGCAATAGCGAAATCGCCAGGCAAGACCGCACCCGGCAGGCAGACTACGACCTTGTCGCCCACCTCGAAGTTGCTCGCGCCACAGACGATACCGCGCACCTCTTCGCCACCATCGGCGGCCTTTGAGCCGGCCGGAGCGACGCGTACCTGACACCAACGAATGGTCTTGCCGTTGCTCTGCTCTTCAGGAGTGAATTCAACAACCTGACCGACAACGACAGGACCGGTAACGGAGAAACCGTGCGAGCCTTCTTCTTCGAGGCCAACCTTCACGAGCTCCGACATCACCGAATCAGGTGTTGCATCCCCCGGCAAATCAACGTATTCGGCTAACCAAGATAGTGGGACGCGCATTAGAGGGTCACTCCAAACTGTTCGCTGAAACGGATGTCTGCCTCAACCATGTCGTGCATGTCCTTGACATCATTGCGGAACATAAGCGTGCGCTCGATGCCCATACCGAATGCAAAACCGGAATAAACCTCTGGATCGATTCCTGCGGCTCTAAGAACGTTAGGGTTCACCATTCCACAACCTCCCCACTCAACCCAGCGAGCACCGCCTTTGGCGCCTGGATGCCAGACATCGAGTTCGGCCGATGGCTCAGTAAACGGGAAAAAGCTCGGACGCAATCGAATCTGGGCGTCAGGGCCGAACATGACTCGCGCAAAGTGCTCGAGCGTGCCCTTCAGATCAGCCATGGTTAGACCCTTATCGACCGCGAGCCCCTCAACCTGGTGAAAGACCGGAGTGTGCGTTGCGTCTAGCTCATCCGTGCGAAATACGCGTCCTGGGCAGAGAACGTAGACGGGCAGTTCTCGCTCGAGAAGTGAGCGCACCTGAACCGGTGAGGTATGAGTGCGCAACACAAGGTGCGACTCAACCGGTTCTACGAAGAATGTGTCCTGCATCGCTCGAGCCGGGTGGTCGGCGTCGAAGTTGAGGGCATCAAAGTTGAACCACTCGTTCTCGATCTCTGGACCCTCCGCGATCTCCCATCCCATTCCGACAAAAATGTCAGAGATTTGATCCATCAGGAGTGACAGAGGGTGTCTTGCACCGAACCGCGAGTGACTTGGCGCCGCGGTTACATCGACGGATTCGGCAGCGAGTTTGGCGCGCTCCTCGGCCAAAAACATTTCGCTCTCGCGGGCCGAATAGGCCGCATTCAATTCGCCTCGCGCTTTTCCAATCAGAGCGCCAGCTGCAGCCTTCTGGTCATTCGGCAAGTTTCGCAGTTGAGCGTTGAGTTCTGCGATTGCTGACTGGTCACCGACAACTCGACCACGCAACGACTTGAGCTCGTTCAAATCCGACGCGGATGCGATAGCGGCAAGCGCCTGCGCGACGATGGCATCGACCGCTGGCTGAGTGATTGAAAGTGCTTCTGACATAGGGTTCCAAGTCTACCTTTAGCGCTGTGTGGCGCCGTTTTGAGCGAAAGCCGATTCGTAAAGACAGACCGAGGCAGCGGTTGCCAGGTTGAGGCTCTCGGCCGCGCCGAAAATTGGCAGCCCGACCGTTTCATCGACGGCTTCGAGAGTTTCGGGTTCGAAGCCCCAGGCTTCGTTGCCGAAAACCCACACGGTTGGCTTGGCCAAGGTGCCCGGCGCCAGGTCGGTAATAGACCTGCCTCCCCCGTCCGCAGCGAAGACTTGAAAGCCCAGCTCCTGCAACTTGCCTATGGTTTCGAGAATCGAAACCTCGGTGATGACCGGCAGGTGAAAAATCGAACCGGTCGTCGAACGGACCACTTTCGGGTTGTAAACATCGACGCTGTTTTCGCTGAAGATGACCGCGTCGGCACCAGCCGCATCGGCAGCGCGTAGGACGGTTCCAGCATTACCCGGATCGCGAATGTTGGCCAGCAGGGCGATCAGCTGCGGTTTGTGCGGAATCACATCATCGAGCCGCACATCCAGCTGGTGACAAACCGCAAGGATGCCCTGTGGCGAAGTGGTATCGGCCATCACCCTAAGCACGGATTCCGTAACCAGCTGGTATTCGATTCGAGCACCGCGAGCACGTTCAAACAAATCCGCGTAGCGCTCGAGCGCCTCTTCGGTGGTGTACAACTCGACAATTAGTCGAGGACGATTCAGAGCCTCTTTCAGCCCCTGTGGCCCCTCAAGCAGAAAGAGCCCGGTCTCAGACCGGGCATCTTTCTTATTTAGCTTGGCGACCCCACGGACCTGCTTGGCCTTGGGATCCGACAGCAAGGGCTACTTAACCTTTGGTGCCGAGGTGTTTGCTGGCAATGCTGCCTTTGCGGTAGCAACGAGGCTTGCGAAAGTGGCAGGCTCGTTGACTGCGAGGTCAGCAAGGATGCGGCGGTCAACCTGGACGCCAGCCAAGGCTAGGCCCTGGATGAAGCGGTTGTAGGTTAGACCGTTTGCGCGTGATGCTGCATTGATGCGCTGGATCCAGAGGCGACGGAAGTCACCCTTGCGAGCGCGACGGTCGTTGTATGCGTAAACCAGCGAGTGAAGCATCTGCTGCTTCGCCATGCGGTACAAACGTGAGCGCTGGCCACGGTAACCCTGTGCGCGCTCGAGTACGGTACGACGCTTCTTGAGTGCGTTGACCGCATTCTTTACTCTTGCCATTTTCTACTCCTAAAAGTCTCTTGCGGGCTTCGGGCTACTTGCCGAGCTGCTTCTTGATGGTCTTGAAGTCTGCTGCTGAAACAACCTGGTCCTGGTTCAGGCGACGGGTGCGACGGCTCGACTTGTGCTCGAGGTTGTGGCGCATGTTGATCTGCTGCTTCATGAGCTTGCCGCTACCGGTGAAGCGGAAACGCTTCTTGGCACCCGAGTGGGTCTTCTGCTTTGGCATTCGTATCTCCT
>JAGWTM010000037.1 GCA_028868975.1 Actinomycetales bacterium | reverse complement strand
GCTATCAGGAAACTTTGACCGACCCTTCATATGCCGGGCAAATAGTTGTTCAGACCGCTCCGCACATTGGCAACACCGGCGTCAACTCCCGCGATGAGGAATCGAGCAAGATTTGGGTTGCCGGTTACGTAGTTCGCGATCCGAGCCGCATCGTCTCGAATTTTCGCAGCGAAAACTCTCTCGACGACGAACTGGGCAAGTATGGAGTCGTTGGCATCTCGGGCATCGATACACGAGCCCTGACTCGCCACCTGCGAACCGCAGGCGCCATGCGTGCAGGCATCTTCAGTGGACCGGCCGCCGACGCAAGCGAACAAGAGCTACTCGAACGCGTACGCGGAGGACTCAAGATGCAGGGGCTGTCGCTCAGCGACACCGTCACCACGCCGGAACCCTATTTCGCTCCCGCAATTGGGGAACGTGTGGGGAAGGTTGCAATCGTTGACCTGGGAATCAAACGTTCAACGATTGAACAGATGGTGCTCAGAGGGTTGGATGTCCAGGTGTTTCCAGCGAAAGTCGACGCTGACACTTTGCTCGCGAGTGAGCCGGATGCAGTCTTCTACTCGAACGGACCGGGTGACCCTAGTGCGGCCGCTGGTCAGGTTGAGGTTTTGCGCGAGGTATTGGCAAAACGCATCCCATTCTTCGGCATTTGCTTCGGCAATCAGCTGCTAGGCCGAGCGCTCGGATTCGACACCTACAAACTGCCGTTCGGGCACCGCGGCATCAACCAACCGGTGATGGATCGCAAGACGGGACGCGTCGAGGTTACCGCGCACAATCATGGCTTCGCCGTGAAGATCGATTCGCGCGAACCGGTTGAATCACCGCAGGGTTTCGGACGCGTTCAGGTCAGCCACGTTTCGTTGAATGACGATTGTGTAGAAGGGCTCGAATGTTTGGACCTTCCAGCCTTCTCGGTTCAGTATCACCCTGAAGCAGCCGCCGGACCGCACGACAGTAACTACCTCTTCGATCGACTGGTCGACCTCATCAAGAACAACAAGAAGGCCGCCTAATGCCAAAACGTCAAGACATTAACTCAGTCCTAGTCATCGGTTCGGGTCCGATTGTTATCGGCCAAGCCTGTGAATTCGACTACTCGGGCACTCAGGCATGTCGCATTCTCCGCGCTGAGGGCATTCGCGTCATCCTGGTGAACTCAAACCCCGCGACGATCATGACCGACCCAGATTTCGCTGATGCAACCTACGTCGAGCCAATCACGCCAGAGGTTATCGAAAGCATCATCATCAAAGAGAAGCCGGATGCGATTCTCCCTACCCTCGGTGGTCAAACCGCTTTGAACGCGGCGATGGCGCTTCACGAGCAGGGCATCCTCGACAAATACGGCGTCGAACTAATCGGTGCCAAGGTCGATGCCATCAAGAAGGGTGAGGATCGTCAGATCTTCAAGCAACTGGTTCTAGATGCAGGCGCAGACGTTGCCAAATCAGTCATTTGCGGCACTCTGGATGAGGCCTTGGCCGCCGTTGAGGATCTGAAATATCCGGTCATGGTGCAACCCTCGTTCACCATGGGTGGATTGGGTTCGGGATTTGCCTACGACGAGACCGAATTGCGACGAATTGTCAGTTCTGGTTTGCAGGCCAGCCCGGTCACTCAGGTCCTACTATCGGAGTCGATTCTTGGCTGGAAAGAGTACGAGCTCGAGCTCATGCGCGACACCAACGATAACTGCGTTGTGGTCTGCTCGATTGAAAACGTCGACCCGGTTGGAGTTCACACCGGCGACTCGATCACAGTCGCACCAGCCCTCACACTGACTGACCGCGAGTACCAGAACCTGCGCGACATCAGCATCGACATCATCCGCGCGGTTGGAGTAGACACCGGTGGTTGCAACATCCAATTCGCGGTGAATCCTGAAAACGGACGCGTTGTGGTTATCGAGATGAACCCTCGTGTAAGTCGCTCATCGGCGCTCGCCTCGAAGGCGACCGGCTTTCCGATCGCGAAAATCGCGGCCAAACTAGCTATCGGCTACACATTGGACGAGATTCCGAACGACATCACCCGTGTTACTCCGGCCTCGTTTGAGCCAACGCTCGATTACATCGTGGTCAAGGTTCCCCGTTTTGCCTTCGAGAAGTTCCCGGCGGCAAATGCAACTCTGACCACCACCATGAAGTCGGTGGGTGAAGCCATGGCCATCGGCCGCAACTACTCTCAAGCGCTGCAGAAAGCTCTAAGAAGCTTGGAGCGACGCGGATCCTCATTCCACTGGGGAGAGCTGCCGGGTGACAAGACCGAGCTGCTGGAACTAATCAAAACCCCAACCGATGGACGCATCGTTCAGGTGCAGCAGGCACTGCGCGCTGGGGCGACGCTCGAAGAGGTCTTCGCCAGCACCAAGATCGACCCTTGGTTCATCGATCAAATCATCCTTATCAACGAGGTGGCAGAGTTTGTGCGACGAGCCGAGCATCTCGACTCCGATGTAATCAGACACGCCAAAGATCACGGTTTCAGTGACGCCCAACTGGCACAGCTGCGCGGAATCAGCGAGGCCGAGGTGCGAGCCATTCGTCACTCTCTTGGTCTGCGTCCAGTTTTCAAAACGGTTGACACCTGTGCGGGAGAGTTCCCGGCAGAGACCCCTTACCACTACAGCACCTACGAATTCGAAACCGAGGTTGCGCCAAGCGACCGCAAAAAGGTAGTCATCCTAGGTTCGGGCCCAAACCGAATCGGGCAGGGCGTCGAGTTTGACTACTCTTGCGTCCACGCATCCTTCGCTTTGTCAGCTGCAGGGTACGAAACAGTGATGATCAACTGCAATCCTGAGACGGTTTCAACAGACTACGACACCAGCGATCGTCTGTACTTTGAACCACTGACTCTCGAGGACGTCCTCGAAGTAATTCACGCCGAGCAGCAGTCGGGTGAACTTGTTGGCGTTGTGGTTCAACTCGGTGGTCAAACTGCTCTCGGTCTTGCCAAGGGTCTGCAGGAGGCCGGCATTCCGATTCTGGGAACCAGTCCTGACGCAATCGATTTGGCCGAAGAGCGTGGTTTGTTCTCAAAGATTCTGGATGCGGCAAATCTGATGTCTCCTGCAAACGGGGTAGCCGTCAATCTCTCAGAGGCTGAACTGGTTGCCGATCGAATCGGTTACCCGGTTCTGGTCAGGCCTTCATATGTGCTCGGCGGCCGCGGCATGGAGATTGTTTACGATACACCTGCGCTGCGCGATTACTTCGATCGAATCGCAGACCAGGGAATCGTTGGACCGGGCTATCCGTTGCTAGTCGACAGGTTCTTGGATGACGCAATCGAAATCGACATCGACGCTCTCTTTGATGGCGAAGAACTCTACGTCGGCGGTGTTATGGAGCACATTGAAGAGGCTGGAATTCACTCTGGCGACTCGAGTTGCACGCTGCCACCGATCACCATGAGTCAGAGCCAAATCAACCGTGTTCGTGAAGCCACGCTCGCGATTGCCAAGGGCGTCGGCGTACGTGGCTTGATCAACGTTCAGTTTGCCCTGGCCAGCGATGTTCTCTACGTGCTTGAGGCGAACCCGCGTGCCTCGAGAACCGTTCCGTTTGTCTCCAAGGCGCTAGGCATTACGCTGGCGAAGGCCGCATCCCTGGTTATGGTTGGCAAATCGATTGCCGAGTTGGTCAGCGAAGGCCACCTGCCAGCTAAGGACGGCACTTACGTGCCTGCGAATGCGGCGATTTCGGTGAAGGAAGCCGTGTTGCCGTTCAAGCGTTTTGCGACTAAGGATGGTCGTTTTGTCGACTCGCTGCTCGGCCCAGAGATGCGTTCAACGGGTGAGGTTATGGGTATCGATGTCGACTTCCCACGCGCCTTTGCCAAGTCGCAGTCAGCAGCCGGTAGTGCGCTTCCAAAATCTGGCACCATCTTCATCTCGGTTGCCGATCGCGACAAGCCTCAGGTGATTTTGCCGGTTAGAAGACTTCAGCAGCTTGGCTATCGGGTGCTCGCAACCGAGGGCACGGCAGCCATCTTGAAGCGACACGGCATCGAGGTTTCCACGGTTCGGAAGCATTCCGATGACACCTTCGTTGACGGCCCATCGATTGTCGACCTGATCAGTGCGGGCGAGGTAGATGTAGTGGTCAATACACCAAGCGGATCGAGCGCTCGAAAGGACGGTTACGAAATCCGAGCGGCTACAACCGCAGCGGACAAGGCCATCTTCACCACGATCGCTCAGCTATCGGCTGCTATTGGCTCATTCGAATCTGTAATCAACGAACCGTTCAAGGTGAAATCGCTCCAAGAACACGCTCAGGACAGGGCCAACGCTATTGCCAGCTAGTTTCGGTCAACAACTCGAACGCGCCTTCGCCACATACGGCCAGCTGTGTGTAGGCATCGATCCGCACGCGAGTCTGCTCGATGATTGGGGATTGAGCGATGATGTCGAAGGGCTCAACACCTTCGCCAACAAGGTCCTCGACGCCTGCGTTGAAACGGTAGGCATCATCAAACCTCAGGTTTCGTTTTTCGAACGTCACGGCTCTGCCGGATTCGCGGTGCTAGAACGACTAGCTCAACGTGCAGCCGAAACCGATCTCATCGTAATTATGGATGCGAAACGCGGCGACATAGGCTCCACTATGGATGGCTATTTCGACGCCTGGTTGGGCAAGGCCGCTCCATTTATGTGCAGTGCGTTGACAGTATCTCCATACCTTGGCTTCGATTCACTGAGGGATGTCATGTCTAACAGTCTCGAACGTGGCAAGGGACTGTTCGTCCTTGCGGCGACCTCGAATCCCGAAGGCAAATCTCTTCAGACGGCAAGCGTTGCCGGCGGATCGACGCTGGCCGCTGACATCTGGCGTCGTTTAGGAAAAGTAAATGCAGTAACCTCGGCATCGGGGTCGAGCCTTGGCTCCTTCGGGGCGGTTGTAGGTGCCACACTCGACCTGAGGTCATTTGACCTGCGCCTGAATGATGGCGATGGGCAGGCGCTGACCCCAATTTTGTCGCCGGGGTTTGGTGCTCAGGGGGCAGAACTTAGCGATGCCAAACGGCTATTTGGCTCGAGCGCTAGACAAGTGATCGCCAGCGTGTCTCGAAGTGTCCTATCCGCAGGTTCCAACGGTATTTCGAATGCGATTCAGGTCAGCGTGCAAGAGCTAAAAGACGCTCTCGCGGTTGCCTAGCTTTGTGAGGCAGGATTCTTCTATGAGCAATCGACTGACTGTCTTGGCGGGTCCAACCGCCGTGGGCAAAGGCACTATCGTTGCCTACATCCTCGAGCATTTCCCTGATGTGAAACTCAGTGTCAGCGCCACCACTCGAGCCCCTAGACCGGGTGAGATCGATGGTGTTAGCTACTATTTCTGGACCCATGAGCGGTTTGACGAGGCAATTGCGAAGGGCGAGTTGCTCGAGTACGCGGTAGTTCACGGGGTCAATAAATACGGCACTCCGAAAGCACCAATCGAACAAGCTCTAGCCAAGGATGAGCTCATCCTGCTTGAAATTGATTTGCAGGGTGCAAGACAAGTGAAAAAAGCAATGCCAGAAGCGCGACTAATCTTCATTGCGCCACCGTCTTGGGATGAGCTTGTGCGCCGACTCAAAGGGCGCGGGACCGAATCGGAGGAAGAGCAGGCGCGCCGACTCGAAACTGCCCGAGTAGAAATGGCTGCCGCTTCGGAATTTGATCACGTAGTAGTAAACGATGAGGTGGCTAGATGTGCCGCCGAGGTCGTAAACTTGATGAAGTCATAGATTGCTGAAGCAATCAAACAAAAGAAGGTAGTCATGTCAGCAGAAAAGCTTGAAGGTATTGTTTCGCCATCGATCGATCGTCTTCTCTCGAAGGTCGACTCGAAGTACGAACTCGTAATCTTCGCATCGAAGCGCGCGCGACAGATCAACGACTACTACTCGGCTCTGCATGAAGGTTCGCTGTTCAACAACGTTGGCCCACTGGTTGACGCAACCGTTGACGAAAAGCCGTTGACCATTGCCCTGAAGGAAATCGACCAGGACAAGCTCGACAAGAAGGCCGCGCTCTAGTCGATCGCTCGACGCGGCTAACCCTCGGGAAGCATTTTGGCTAATGTTCTTGTCGGAATCACCGGCGGAATTGCGGCGTACAAAGCCACTGGCATAATTCGCGGTTTGACTGAGGCTGGCCATGAGGTCAAGGTCATCCCGACCGCGAATGCACTTCGTTTTATAGGCAAAACGACATTAGAAGCGCTGTCTCATAACAGCGTTGACCCCGACCTTTACTCCGACGTCGCCGATGTCAAGCATGTCGAACTGGGGCAGAAGGCCGACCTTGTCATCGTGGCTCCGGCGACGGCCGCTTTCTTAGCGCGATACGCGGCAGGCCTGGCGGACGACCTCTTATTGAACACGCTCTTGGTTACCAAGGCACCGGTCCTAGTGGCTCCAGCCATGCATACCGAGATGTGGTCGCACGCCACAACAGTCAGGAACGTCCGACAGCTGCGGTCAGATGGCATACATGTTTTAGAGCCCGCAGTTGGACGCCTAACCGGGCAAGACAGCGGTGTTGGTCGACTCCCCGAAGCAGAGGAGATAGTGCAGGCCGCGCTCGCGCTTCTTGAACCGCAGGACCTCCGCGGCAGACGCGTAATCGTGACCGCTGGAGGAACTCGAGAACCCATTGATCCGGTGCGGTTCATCGGAAATCGGTCCTCGGGCAAGCAAGGCCTAGCCATCGCAAGAGTCGCGCAAGCCAGGGGAGCGGACGTTCTGGTTATCGGAGCCAACATCCCTACGGTCGCTGGCCTAAAAATGATTCATGTCGAAACCGCCGCCGAGCTGCAGCAGCAGTTAGTCGCTGAGTTAGGTGAGGCGGATGTCTTGATTCAAGCAGCCGCAGTTTCGGATTACCGTGTAGCGAGACCGAGCGAGCTGAAGCTGAAGAAAGCAGCCATTGGCGAAGCTCTGGATTTGCGTCTCGAAATGAATCCGGATTTGCTCAAACTCGCCGTCGAAACGCGGCAACCTAAGCAGCTAATTGTTGGGTTTGCCGCGGAAACGGCCGCAAATGATAGTGAACTTGAAGCAAGAGCCCTCGAGAAGATTCGTGCCAAGGGCTGCGACCTGCTGGTGGCGAATAACGTGTCGGGCGGTGCCGTTTTCGATGCAGACGATACCAGGGTCATGATTTTGGATGAGTACGGCGTAGTGAGCCAATGTTCCGGCACAAAGGATGCCGTCGCGAGGGAACTCGTGGAGCTCATCGCGACTCGCTTGCGCGGGTAACACCTGTTAACCGGTTTGCGGTAAAGGACTGTGACCTAATACTTAGTCGCCGAATAGTTGTCGGACGCGCGCATATACTTGAACCATCATGAGCGAATTGCGACTTTTCACCTCCGAGTCAGTGACCGAAGGCCATCCAGACAAGATCTGTGATCAAATCAGCGACACCATCCTTGACGCAATGCTCGCCCAGGACCCTAATTCCCGCGTTGCGGTTGAAACAATGGTGACCACTGGATTGGTTCATCTCGCCGGTGAAGTCACTACAGAGGGCTATGTCGAGATTCCGCAATTGGTTCGCGAGAAAATCCGCGCGATTGGCTACACAAGCTCTGACATTGGCTTTGACGGCGCTAGTTGCGGAGTTTCGGTGTCTATCGGGCAGCAGAGCCCCGACATCGCAGCAGGCGTGGATGCGGGTCTCGAATTGCGCGAGCAGAGCTCATCCGATCGCTTTGATTCACAGGGCGCTGGCGACCAGGGCATCATGTTTGGTTACGCAACCGCAGAAACCGAGAATCTGATGCCCCTTGCTATCAACACAGCGCATCGACTCGCCGAACGGTTGGCTCATGTCCGCAAGAATGGAGCCCTCGATTTCCTTCGTCCCGACGGTAAGACCCAGGTAACCATCGGCTACGAGGGAACCACGCCGAAGACTATTGAGACCGTCGTGCTTTCGACCCAGCACAAGCCGGAAATATCGCACGGCGACCTTTCGGAGGCAGTGCGCGAGCACGTAATCCGACCGGTTATCGAAGCCACCGGACTCGATGTAACCCAGACCAAGTTCCTGATCAACCCAACCGGCATTTTCGTCACGGGCGGACCGATGGGTGATGCTGGACTCACCGGCCGCAAGATCATCATCGACACCTATGGTGGAGCTGCGCGACACGGTGGAGGCGCCTTCAGCGGAAAAGATCCGTCAAAGGTCGACCGCTCAGCCGCCTACGCGATGCGATGGGTAGCGAAGAATGTCGTTGCGGCTGGACTCGCCACCAAAGCCGAGGTGCAGGTTGCTTACGCCATCGGTGTAGCGAGACCTGTTGGGCTTTACGTTGAAACCTTCGGCACCTCGATCATCGATGAGTCGCACATCGTGCGAGCAATCGAAAAGACATTCGATCTTCGCCCGAGAGCCATCATCGAAGAACTCGATCTATTGAGACCGATCTACGCTCAGACGGCCGCTTACGGTCACTTTGGTCGAGAGCTGCCTGACTTCAGTTGGGAAAAGACCGACAAAGCCGAGCTGCTCCGCGAAGCCGCCATGAATTTCTCGAATGGTGCCTAACCAGCGAGCTCTCTTTGCGCGGGTCGTCATTGACTCGAATTTGCCGCAGCTGGACAGAGAATTCGAATACCGCGTCCCCCTAGAGCTACTGGATGTCGTCGAGGTTGGGCAAGAGGTTTCGGTTCAATTCGGACGAGGCAAGTCTCCAACGACGGGCTACGTCGTTGCTCTAAGTTCTGCCCCTGAGCATCCCGGAGAACTCGCATCCATCGAAGCCATCAATAATCCGGTGCCGATTCTCTTCGAGAGCAGTTATTCATTGATGAAGGCACTGGCCGCAAGGCAAGCCTGCACAGTTGCTGAGCTCATCCGTCTGGCATTGCCTAATCGCGCTCCAACCGTCGACAAGCGAATCACATCGAGGGGCGAGCCGGGAACTTCTTCTTACGCGAAGGGCTTTCGCTCCTCAACACTCGTGGAACCGTTCGGAGAATCTAGCAACAACCGGTTTGCCTGGTTGTTGCAAAAGATAGCACCGCGTCTCGAATCTGGTGAATCTGTGCTGCTGCTGGTTCCCGATGAACGCGCGATTGCGGAATTTGGCCAGGCGCTGTCTGCCCATGGAGTCGCCTTTTCCGAGTACTCAGCAAACCTGACCAAGGTCGTCAAATACAGCACGTTCCTCGAGGTAGCCCGAGAAGCTGGTCGACTAGTGATTGGCACCCGTAGCGCTGCGTTTCTGCCCATCAAGAATCTCGGACTCGTACTTTTTTGGGACGAAGGGGATCCAAGCTACGTCGAGCAGGCGGCTCCTTACCTCTCGACACGCGAGGTTGTCCTGGTCCGCCAGCAACTGGAGCAGTTCGACCTCGCGTTTTTTGGGAATTCGATCAGCTCTGACCTGCAGAGACTCTGCGAGATTGGATACCTATCCGTTGATGATGCACTGACGCGAAAGCCGGCAATTGCCGCATCGGATGAGTCACTTCGAGTTGACTCGTTAGCTTGGAAAGCAATTCAGCAGTCCATTCAGTCGAGTCGGCCCGTTCTGGTGCAAGTTTCCTCGCGTGGGACCGCAAACTCGGCCTTCTGCAAAAATTGCCGAGAAAG
The DNA here is from genome assembly GCA_028868975.1 of Actinomycetales bacterium. Taxonomy (GTDB): domain Bacteria; phylum Actinomycetota; class Actinomycetes; order Actinomycetales; family Microbacteriaceae; genus Rhodoluna. The sequence continues at coordinate 3,616 of JAGWTM010000037.1, read as the reverse complement.
GGTCCTTTGCACCCAATGTCACGGACCCCTGTGGTTCGATACAGCCGGCAAGATCTCATGTCGCTGGTGCAATGCGCTCCAACTCAACACAAGTTGCGGTCATTGTGGCCAACGTGATTTAGCGACGGGACGAGCAGGCGCTAGCAGGACCGTTGCGGAATTCGGCAGAGCCTTTCCCGGTGCTCGAGTAATTGAATCTTCAAGTGACCACAGGATCGAGAGTGCTCCGACGGGTAAGACGATTGTGGTCTCGACTCCTGGTAGTGAACCGCTTGTCGATGGAGGATACGGCGCTGTCATACTTCTCGATGCCGGAAACCTACTCGCCCGCGACACCCTGCGCGCGAAGGAGGAGGCTCTGCGAAATTGGGCGAATGCAATTTCACACCTCGCCCCGAATGGTCGCGTCACAATAACGGGTATCTCGGGAGGATTGGCTCAAGACCTTTGCCTTTGGAACTTGCGCAAGTTGATGAGCGAGGAGCTAGCGTCACGACGTGAATTGTCGTTCCCACCGGCGATTCGGATGGCCTCTGTGTTGGCTAGTGAACAAGCGCTCTTGACTCTTGTTGAGCGGGTGCGTGATCTAGATCTGATTCAGGTGCTTGGCCCGATTCCAATGCACGAACGGAAACAGAAGATTCAGGACGAGTGGCGCTTGCTCCTGAAGTACCCATACGCCGCGACTAGCCAAGTAGCGGAACTTCTCAAAGCTTTTGCGCTAGAGCAATCTATAAGCAGTAAGGCATTCAACACGCGTAGCGGCCGTCCAATGCGGCCAGTTCGTGTGCGCATGGATGAAGTCGAAGTAATCTAGTCACCGAAAGGCGGCCAGTTTGAAGATTTTGTTCGCGGGTACGCCGGCGATCGCGGCTAAAACTCTTGAGGTGCTAGCCACCGATCCTAGATTTTCCCAATTCGAAGTGGTGGCAGCCCTAACTCGCGAGGATGCCCCTCAAGGGCGCAAGCGCATTCTGACCCAAAGCCCAGTTGCCACAACTGCTGAATCACTCGGAATCCCGGTTATCAAGGCAAACCGGGTGACGGCCGAGGTAGAGCACCGAATCAGGGGAATAGGCGCCGAGATTGGCGTTGTGATCGCGTACGGCGTCATTCTCAAATTGAGTGCTCTGGAACTTTTGCCGCTTGGCTGGTTCAACCTTCACTTCTCGAAATTGCCTAAGTGGCGTGGCGCCGCGCCAGTCCAAAGGTCGATTATTGCGGGCGACGAGGTGACCGGCGTGACGCTCTTCAAACTAGATGAGGGTATGGATACCGGGCCGGTTGCTGGCTGCGTAGAAACCGAAATCTATGCCTCCGAGACTTCCGGGGACCTGTTGAGTCGTCTACGAACCCTCGGGGACACCCTGCTGGCCGAATTGCTGCCTCAGATCGCCACGGGCAGAATCGAGTTGCTGCCACAGGCGACCGAGGGCGCCTCGCTAGCGCCAAAACTAGATCGCGGTCAAACCAGATTGGACTTTTCGCGATCGGCAGTCGCGTTGGAGCACCTGGTACGTGGTGCCAACCCTGAACCCATGGCACACACACTAGTTGAGGGCAACGCTTTGAGAGTCCTTTCGGCAAGAGCGCATCCATCAGTTGATTTGAACACCGACATCGGTGTGTTGTCGTTCGATGGCAAGAGAGTTTTGGTCCAGTGCGGACGAGGCTGCCTCGAACTTTTAACAGTTCAGCCTGCGGGCAAGCAATCCATGGATGCGGCAGCTTGGTCAAGAGGCCTTAGTTTGCCCCTAACGTTAGGTCAAGAGTGAACCGCAAACCAACAGCCAGACAAATCGCCTTTGAGGTGCTCGAGGCGGTCGAATTCGACGATGCTTATGCAAACCTGATTCTTCCCAAGCGGCTAGCGAAGGCAAATCTAGAGCAGCGCGACAGTGGGTTTGCCCAAGAGCTGGCCTACGGCACACTTCGTTGGCAACTCCTGTACGACGAAATAATCGAATTTGCCGCTCAGCGTCCCCTGGAGTCGATCGACACGAAGGCGCTAATCCTGTTGCGGATGGGCGCGCACCAGCTACTCGAATTAGAAACCCCACCTCACGCGGCAATCTCGGAGACGGTTGATCTCGCAAAGTTAGTTCTCCCCGAGAAGCTGATTGGTTTCGTGAATGCTGTCCTCCGCCGGGTATCAGAGCGCAACCGAAATGACTGGCTGCAGAAAGTCTTGGCCGGCCTTAGCGATGAGGTGGACCGCCTAGCCGTTCGATACTCACATCCTGTATGGATTGTTCGCTCACTGAAGCAGGCCTTGAAACTCGACGGACGCGAATCGGAGCTCGAAGAACTGCTGCGCGCCGATAACGTTCAGCCAAAGGTCAGTATTGTGGCCTTGCCTGGACTGGCGACAGTTTCAGATGTTGACGCACCTCTTATGTCAACCGCGAACCCGAGTCCGCTCGGTGCTGCACTCGAAAGTGGTGATCCCGCGCGAATTCAGGCCGTGAAGGACGGAACAGTCAGGGTCCAGGATCAAGGTTCGCAACTAGCCACACTCATCTTGACTCGAGCGGTTGATGCACAACCGGGGGAGCACTGGGCTGACTTCTGTGCTGGCCCCGGCGGCAAGGCAGCACTACTTGGTGCCGAATCAATTGCATCGAAGGCAGAACTCGCTTGCACCGAAGTTTCTGAACACCGAACGCGGCTTGTCAAGGACGCGCTGAGCGCAGTTATCAGGTCGGGCGGAAAAATCCAGGTGCGCACCGGTGACGCGAGAGAAATCGGTCACAATTCGCCCGGTCAGTACGACCGCATCATGCTCGATGCACCCTGTTCAGGGCTCGGTGCCTTGCGGCGTCGTCCGGAGGCGCGTTGGCGCAAATCAAGCAGAGACATTGCCGATTTGAATCGCCTGCAACTGGAACTTCTTGATTCTGCAGTGGCAGCCGTCAAGGCTGGCGGACTTATTGCCTACGTCACCTGCTCACCGCACCTCGCCGAGACAACGGCCATCGTCGATACTGCGCTCAAACGTCACCCAGAAATCGAATTACTCGACTCCAATGCGGTCTTGCGCGAGATCAATCCGAAGCTCGCGATCAACTCGCAACGAAGAACCACTCAGCTGTGGCCGCATGTTCACGGCACCGATGCGATGTTTATCGCTCTGCTGCGCAGGCGGCAAGTCTCGAAGTAGGGTTTTCTCATGTCAGTGCGTATCAACCCAAGCATTTTGTCGGCCGATTTCGTGAATTTCCAACGCGATTTCGACAGCATCGCGTCGGCTGACCTGATTCATGTTGACGTGATGGATGGCCACTTCGTCCCGAATCTGACTTTCGGTTTGCCCATGGTGGCCCGCATGCAGCAGATCGCGCCCGTACCCTTGGACATCCATCTCATGATTGAGGATGTTGATCGCTGGGCCCCGGACTATGCCGAAACCGGCGCTTACAGCGTGACCTTTCACGCCGAGGCCACCGAGCAGCCTGTAGCCTTGGCCCGCAAGCTGCGAGCAATAGGCTCGCGCGTTGGTATCGCGCTCAAACCCGGCACCGATTTGGATGACTATCTCGAAATTCTGGACGAGTTTGATCAACTTCTCGTTATGACTGTGGAGCCCGGTTTCGGTGGTCAGGCGCTAATCGAATCG
>JAGWTM010000002.1 GCA_028868975.1 Actinomycetales bacterium | reverse complement strand
CACCAAAGTGGCGATCGCAAAGTTTCGCAATCTGCTCGGTAGTCAGGTTGATTTCGCCCTCTGGATCGAAAAACAGCACAAAATCGTTGCCGGTGCCATGACCTTTTGTGAACTCGAGCGTCGCCATAACTTAAGCCTATGCTTCCAACCAGCGGTGCACCGATTCGATGGCACGAGCCCTGAAGTGCTCATCCTGGTAATCAAACCACTGGATGCGCTTATCGCGGCGAAACCAACTCATCTGGCGGCGGGCGTAGCGCTGGGTCAATCTCACGGTCTCGGCAATCGCCTCTTCCTGCGTTGACAGACCGTCCAACTGGCTGAGAGCCTGCGCGTAACCGATGGCTCGACTGGAGGTTTTGCCCTCGCGAAGCCCCAGAGGAATCAGCGACTCAACCTCATCCAGCAGCCCTTTTTGCCACATTCGCTGCACTCGCGTTTCTAGACGACCAACGAGATTGGCGCGGTCGGAATTGAGCCCAATTTCGAGAACCGGCTGCCAACTTTCAGGCTCCTCGGGTAATGCTGCGGCGAAAGGTTGTCCGGTGACCAAGACAATTTCCAGAGCGCGCACAACACGCCTCGGGTTGGCGGGATCGACTCGGGACGCCGCGACTGGATCCAGGGCCGCTAGGCGACGATGCAGTTCATGAGAACCGAGTCGTTCGAGATCGGCCTCGAGTTCGGCACGAAGTGCTTCATCGCGGGCAGGAAATTCGAACGTGTTGAGCACGGCTGCGACGTAAAGCATGCTCCCCCCGACCAAGATCGGGACAACCCCCTTTGCTTGAAGCTCCTCGATGATCGGACGCGCCACTCGTTGGTACTCTGCAGCGGTGGACTCATCCAGGGGGTCAAGCACATCCAACATGTGATGCTCGATGCCCCGCCGCTCTGAAAGTTCGAGTTTGGCGGTTCCGATATCCATGCCCCGATAAAACTGCATCGAATCACTGTTCACGATTTCAGCTTTTGCGCCAGCGGCCGACAATGACTCGGCTATGTCTAGCGCAAGGTCGGATTTGCCTGTTCCCGTGGGGCCAACAACCGCGACCAACTTGGGCTGCATCAGTGTTCCGGCTTGCGGAGCGCGGGCAAACCTAGGTTGACCGAAGCACCCGAAGAGCCCGAAGCGCCATCAGCGGGAATACCGCAACTGGCGGCCTCTGCGCGATCCCAGGCATCGCCAGCCGCGGTGCGACGAACTTCGAAGACCTCGACCGGGGTGGCATCGGCAAGCAGATGATACGGAGCGGCACCGGTGATGGTCACGGTGACAAGGTCACCCGGGCGTGGGCGTTCGGCACCTGCCGGTAGCTCAAAATGCACTAGGCGGTTGTCGCGACCACGGCCGGACATGCGGTTGGTGTTTGAATCTTTGCGACCTTCGTTGGCCACCAGCAATTCAACGGTTCGTCCAACCTGTGCCTGATTTTCTTCCCAGGCAATTCGGTTGACCAGTTCGAGTAGGCGCTCGTAGCGTTCCTGCACAACCTCTTTTGGAAGCTGGTCGGGCAACTCGGCTGCCGGAGTTCCCGGACGCTTCGAATACTGGAACGTGTAGCAGGCGGCAAATCGTGACTCCTCAACGACTCGCATGGTCTCGAGGAAGTCATCCTCGGTCTCGCCAGGGAATCCGACAATCAGGTCTGTTGTGATGGCTGCATCGGGGATTGCCTTGCGAACGCGTTCCAAAATGCCAAGGTACTTTTCGCTTCGGTACGAACGACGCATTTCTTTGAGAATGCGGTCGCTTCCTGATTGCAGGGGCATGTGAAGTGTCGGCATAACGTTCGGAGTTTCGGCCATGGCCTCGATCACATCATCGGTGAAGGCCGCCGGATGCGGACTCGTAAAACGGACTCGCTCCAGGCCAGAAATCTGCCCGCAGGCGCGAAGTAGTTTGGCGAATGCACCCTTGTCGCCGAATTCCACTCCGTAGGTGTTTACGTTCTGCCCTAGGAGGGTGATTTCGACGACGCCATCGGCCACCAAGGCTTCAATTTCAGCCAGAATTTCTCCGGGGCGGCGATCGCGTTCCTTGCCTCGCAGCGACGGGACTATACAGAACGTGCAGGTGTTGTTACAGCCGACCGAGATGGAAACCCAGGCAGCGTAGGTCGAATCACGTTTTGTCGGCAGATTACTCGGGAAGTGCTGGAGTGATTCGGCGATTTCGACCTGCGCCTCTTCGTTGTGTCGGGCTCGTTCGAGTAGGGCTGGCAAAGAGCCGATGTTGTGCGTTCCGAACACGACGTCGACCCAGGGAGCCTTCTTTACGATGACCTCTCGGTCTTTTTGCGCAAGACACCCGCCCACGGCAATCTGAAAATCGGGATTCTCGGTTTTGCGGCCGGCTAATTGACCGAGGTTCCCATAGAGCTTGTTGTCGGCGTTTTCACGGACGGCGCAGGTGTTGAAAACAACGATGTCAGCCTGATCCGGGTTTTCGGCAGCAACATAACCAGCATCTTCGAGCAGGCCTGTAAGGCGCTCTGAGTCGTGCACGTTCATCTGGCACCCGAAGGTGCGAACCTCGTACGTACGTTGCTTGGTTGCTGCGGTCACTAGTGAATTTTACCTCGCTAAAGCCAAACCTAGAGCTCGGACTGTTCCTCGGCTAGCTTCAGGGCTCGGTATGCGATGGTCCCCGGATACCCTTTGCGGGCCAGGAAACCTAGAAGCCGCCGACGACGCACCTCCGGTTCGAGCTTCATCATGGACCGCTGACGTCGGACCGTGATTCGAACGGCAATCTCGAGTTCATCCTCGGCGGCGAACTCTCGCAGCGCTTGATCGATGTGGGCCGCGTCGACACCTTTCTTGACTAATTCCCGACGAATAGCCGAAGTTGATAAGCCACGAGTGTTGCGTCGGCTATTCGCGACGGTGATGGCAAATTGAAGATCATCGATGAGCCCAGCTTCTGTGAACCTCAGAATGACTGATTCCGCTATGTCACGTGGGATTTCACGTTTTTCAAGCACCTCCCGCAGTTGCTGAGCCGATTTGGCCTGGCGGGAAAGCTGGTGGAGAACGACGTTCTTGGCCCGTCGCTCTAGCTTCTCGGGTGAAAGCGGCTTGGATGTGGTCTCGCCGCTGTGCTCGCTTGAGTTTTTGCGTCGATTCGCACTCTTGCGAGAGCGCGAAAACGGCAGATCTTCTTGACCTGAATCGAGAAAAGACTCTCGCTCCCCTTCGGACTTGAAGTATTCCTCTGGGAAGGCCCAAGGAGTCGATTCAGAAGGAGAATCTGAAGATCTGCCGTCGTGCATGAATCGGGCTAGGCGGTAGCTGCCTTGCCGGCAACCTCTGGCTCTTCCTCGGCGGGCAAATCGGCAACCGCACGCGGGACACCAATTCCAAGCTTCGTCTTGATCTTCTTCTCGATCTCGTCAGCTACTTCTGGGTTTGCCAAGAGGTAGTTGCGCGAGTTCTCTTTGCCCTGGCCAAGCTGGTCACCCTCGTAGGTGTACCAGGCGCCTGACTTTTTCACGATTTCTTGCTCGACTCCAAAGTCGAGGAGGCTTCCTTCGCGAGAAATACCTACGCCGTAGATGATGTCAAACTCAGCCTGTTTGAAAGGCGCTGCCAGCTTGTTTTTGACAACCTTGACGCGAGTGCGGTTTCCGACGGCGTCAGCGCCATCCTTGAGGGTTTCAATTCGACGAATGTCGAGGCGAACCGAAGCGTAGAACTTGAGGGCCTTACCGCCGGCGGTGGTCTCTGGGCTACCGAAGAAGACACCGATCTTTTCACGCAGCTGGTTAATGAAGATTGCGGTGGTCTTGGTCGAGTTCAAAGCACCGGTCAGCTTGCGCAGCGCTTGTGACATGAGGCGCGCCTGAAGACCAACGTGTGCGTCACCCATTTCACCTTCGATTTCAGCTTTTGGAACCAAAGCCGCGACCGAGTCAATGACGATGATGTCGATCGAACCTGAACGAATCAACATGTCGGCGATTTCGAGCGCCTGCTCACCGGTGTCGGGCTGGCTAACCAGCAAAGCGTCGATGTCGACGCCTAGTGCCTTTGCGTACTCTGGGTCGAGAGCGTGTTCCGCATCGATAAAGGCTGCGATGCCGCCACCGCGCTGGGCATTGGCGATTGCGTGAAGTGCAACCGTGGTCTTACCCGATGACTCTGGGCCGTAAACCTCGATGATTCGGCCGCGAGGCAGTCCGCCAATGCCGAGTGCAACGTCTAGCGCGATCGAACCGGTTGGAATGATCTCAACTGGTGCGCGTTCGTCAGAACCAAGGCGCATCACTGAGCCCTTGCCGAACTGACGGTCAATCTGAGCCAGAGCGGTGTCTAGCGCCTTTTCGCGATCACTTGGTGATGGCATTTCATCCTCTGCTTCTGGCACCTCGGTGCCTGTTCGAATCTGTTTGGTCCGACTCTAGGTTGCGGTTCCGACATTGAATCGGAACCTGACCATTTTGTGGAAAACAGACCGTCAAATGGCTTACTTGGATACTAGCAATATTCGAACAGATTTTCGATAAATAAGCACAAGCGTGTTTTATTTTTCGTCTTTATGTTCGGAATTCTTTTTCTTATCAAAACCATGCCAACGAGATTTCGGGACGCCGTTGTTTCGGCAAAGCGCCAACCAAACCTCGCGTGGGTCAATCCCGGCTGCCAGGGCCTCGGCCCCGGTTTTGTCACCCAAATCAGTCAAAACTTGATCTGCCAGCAGGATGTTGGAATACGCGGCGCCAAACTCATCCCGCATGAGATTCTGAAATTGACTGAGACGCACACAAGAAACTTAAGCCAGATAGAGCAAAACCCCCGCCATTGCGACGGGGGTTTCAAAATCTGCTAGGGCAAGTTAGAGCCAGACTCCTGCCAGTTCCTTCTGCGAACCGCTGTTGTCAAACTCGCTAACCAGCTCGTCAGGGACTCGATCTGGAATAACGTAACCGGTCACCGCAGCCTGCGTAGTTGCCTCAGCCCCGGCTAGACGATCGCTCACTTCGCGCATAATCACAGAAAGTGGCACTCCAAGCGCATCAGCAACAGAGGCCAAGATTTCTGAAGAAGCTTCCTTCTGACCGCGTTCGACTTCACTCAGGTAGCCCAGAGCGACACTAGCGCGCGAAGCAATTTGTCGAAGGGTGCGCCCCTTTTGCTGACGGAAGTCACGTAGCACGTCACCGATTTCTTGACGAACCAACACCATTGATGGCCTCCTTCTGGCGAGATGTCTGTGCAAACAACCTAATGGCTGACTCAGACAAAGAATAAATCTTGAGTCTGAGTGTTACCTGAAAGTTCGCTTCTAGTGCTACCTATCCAAACCCGATTAGTCGGCGAGGAATTCCGCCAAAGCCCGTATGGCTTCAGACACAGCTGCCCTTCGAATCTCATCCCGCGAGCCCTCGAGGTTAACCGCGACAACGCGAATATCGTCGACCGCGTTCTTCGTGCCCGCCAGGCCTATAAACACCACCCCCGGCATTTGGCCGTCTTGCGAATCCGGACCAGCAACTCCGGTGGCCGAAATGCCGAGCACCCGTTCCCCATCGAGGCCGCAGCCGTCCGCCAATCGAACTCGAATTCCCTGAGCGAGCTGGGCTGCGACCTCGGCATTTACAGCACCCTCGTTTTCAATGAGCGTTCGCGAGACCCCAACCAAGCTCGACTTGAGCAAGGAGTGGTAGGCGACAATCGAACCCAGGACAACCTTCGATGCACCCGGGACGGAAATAAACGCATCGGCTAGCAAACCCCCGGTCAGCGATTCGGCCAGTGCCAGCTTGAGCCCGCGAGCCTCGAGCTCGGCGAGCACATCAGCCGCGACGTCGGGCACGTCCGGCCTTCACTTCAAGAATGACGTACTGCAGGCCCGATGAAACCGTGAGCACCACAGCTGCCAAAAGAATCAGATACTGAATAACTTCAATTGGCTGCCAAAGGGCCGAAAGCGGAGACAGATAGAAGCCCACCGCAACGGCCTGCAAAACCGTCTTCACCTTGCCGCCGGTTGAAGCCGCGAGGACTCTGCGCCGAACCACCACCAGGCGGTAGGTAGTGATGCCCAGTTCGCGCACCAAAATCGCAATGGTGATCCACCAGTCGATCTGCCCAAGAATCGATAGCGAAACAAAAGCGCCACCGATCAAGGCTTTGTCTGCAATCGGATCGAGAATTTTGCCGAGGTCAGTTATCAGGCCACGGCGACGGGCAATCGAGCCGTCGACTCCATCGGTGGCAATCGAAATCACGAACGCGGAGACCGCTAGCCAACGCTGCCACGAATTTGTGCTTGGGGCTTGAAATACCAGCGCTATAACCACCGGAACAAGCAAGATGCGCAAAACCGTGATGGCATTTGGCAAATTGAACGGTGAGGTTTTGGATTGCCCCTGAGTTGGTTGTGTCGCCATGCCTACTGCCTGCCGGTTAGACGCCAGGCGTCCTCATCACCGAAATCATCATCGTCGTTCTCGTACCCGGTCAACATCGACTTGTCGACACTCGCTCGAGGAATGAAGTCGTCGAAGCTGCCGGCGGCCATCCCACCAGCCGCGTCTGGTTCTTCATCAGCCAACTCAACGACCGGCTCGCTCGAGCGTGCCGCGGAGGCGGCGCTGGCGTCGATTAAGGCAGCAGCCTGAGCTACCGACGGAGCAGTCACGGCACCAGGTTCACCGCGCAGTTGAGCGAGCACAACAGGCAAATCTTCAGGGCGGACGAGCACCTCACGCGCCTTGGACCCCTCACTCGGGCCCACGATGTTGCGCGATTCGAGAAGATCCATGAGTCGGCCAGCCTTTGCGAAACCAACGCGCAGCTTGCGCTGCAACATGGAAGTCGAGCCAAATTGACTGTTCACGATCAACTCGGTTGCCTGCAGCAATACCTCAAGGTCATCGCCGATGTCGGCATCGACCACATTGCCCTTAGCCACTGGTTCTTCGACATCTTGGCGATACTCGGGGTCCATCTGAGCCTTGACGTGCTCGACGATTTGATGCAACTCGTTTTCAGCCAACCATGCACCTTGGACTCGCATCGGCTTGTTCGTGCCCATCGGAGCGAACAGGGCATCGCCCTGCCCAATCAGTTTTTCGGCACCCGGCTGATCAAGAATCACGCGAGAGTCGGTCAGCGAGGTCACAGAGAAGGCCAGTCGACTCGGAACGTTCGCCTTAATCAAACCGGTCACCACATCGACGGATGGGCGCTGCGTGGCAAGGACCAGGTGAATACCTGCCGCTCGAGCCAGCTGCGTGATGCGCACGATCGATTCCTCGACGTCACGCGGGGCCACAATCATGAGATCGGCTAGCTCATCCACAACTACCAGAAGGTAAGGGAATGGAGCCAATTTGCGTTGGCTGCCCTCGGGCACCTTGACTTCACCGGCTACTACCGCACGGTTGAAATCGTCGATGTGCTTGAACCCGAATGCCGCCAGATCGTCATAGCGCATGTCCATTTCTTTGACGACCCATTGAAGCGCCTCGGCAGCCTTTTTGGCATTCGTGATGATTGGCGTAATCAGGTGTGGAACGCCTTGGTAGGCGGCCAATTCGACTCGCTTCGGGTCGATTAGCACCATGCGCACCTCGGCGGGCTTGGCGCGCATCAGAATCGACGTGATCATCGAATTTACGAATGACGACTTTCCGGCTCCGGTTGCACCTGCGACCAGGAGGTGTGGCATCTTGGCTAGGTTTGCAATTACAAACCCACCCTCGACGTCCTTACCAATTCCGATTGTCAACGGGTGCAGACTCTTTGTGGCCACCTCGCTGCGCAGGACGTCTCCGAGCGAAACGGTCTCGCGGTCGATGTTAGGAATTTCGATACCGATGAGGCTCTTGCCTGGAATTGGGGCAAGGATGCGCACTTCGTTGCTAGCCACCGCGTACGCGATGTTGTTAGAAAGTCGCGTAACCGCCTCGACCTTGACACCAGGCGCCAATTCGACCTCGTATCGAGTTACGGTTGGGCCGCGAGAAAAACCGACTACCTGAGCCTCAACGGCGAATTCTTTGAAAACACCGTTGATGGCCGCTACCAGTTGCTCGTTTGCGGCCGATTTTGCCTTAGGCGGTGTTCCGGGAGCCAACATGCTCATTTTTGGCAAAACATAGGGGCGAACCGGGCGCGCAGACGAAGCCGGTGGTACCGAAATGGCACCAGTCTCGGGCAATTTTCCGGCTGGATCGGCAGGGGTAACGAATTCCGCCACTGAAACAGGAGACGCGGCCGAACCATTGAATCCGGAAGCAGTTTCAGCGCTAGACGGAAGTTGCACGGGCTCGGTCACCGGCTCGGATACCGGCTCATCGATTCCGAACAGGGCATCGATGTCGGAATCCTCGAGTTGACGATTGGTGTTGCCTTCCGAGATCACAGCCGAATCGAAGCTTGGCGACTCATCGCGCCCGCCACGGCGCCACCACGGAACCTTGGTTCCGTCGAAGGCGTCAGGAATTTCATCCTGGCTGGGTTCGATAAGCGAACTAGTGCCGTTCGGAGCTTCGCCGAACAGCCGCACGTACGCCTCGCTGAATCGCTCACGAATGCGATTTGGCGGGGTTTTGGTCATGACGAGCAATGAACCGAATGCCAGGATGAGGCTTTCTAGGACGGCAAGCCAGCCACCCACCACTCCACCGATGCTGAGTACTGGCACAGCAACAAGCCACCCAAAGAGACCACCGGCGAGACTCAGCCCATCCGGCCCGGCAACAGAAGGCTCAATGGCCGCCTGTGGATTTGCGATAACGTAACCGGCTTCAAAAATGCCCGACACCGAAACAACGAACAAAAACAGGCCTAGGCCGATACGGCCGTTGTCGCGAGTCGTAGCTGGATTGCGCATCAGGAAGATGGCGAAGACAACCATAAAAAGCGGAAGCCCATAGGCCATCTGCCCGAATAGCAGTCCAAAGGTCCAGTTGTGGAGCCATTTGGCCCAATCCTGGTTGATAAGGAACCAGCTGAAAACAACGCCGAGCACGCCCATCAGAAAAATGGCGAACGGGATCCCGTCTCGACGGTCATCAGGGTGAAGTTTGTCCGGACTGAGCGCTCTTGCTCCACCACCTACTGCATGGGCAAAAAACATGTAGACGCGACCGAAAGTGCCGCCTGGACGAGGCTCTCTAGCAGCGGTGGTGCGGTCGGACCGCGGCGCGGTAGCTCGCGGCTTGGTGGCGCGGGCGCGCGAAGCGGATGCGGCACCTCGTGCTGCAGTTTTGCGTGTGGTTGGTCGGCGTTCGGCCATGGGTCAAAAATAACAGCGTGACCTGACAAATCTCGTCAGGCACGACCTAGCCGCGAACTACCACCGGAATGATCATTGGGCGACGGCGGTGAGCTCGATTCACCCACGTTCCGATGGTGCGACGAATCACCTGCTGCAGCGCGTACGTGTCCGTCACGCCCTCCCCGGCCGCCTCGGCAAGTGCCCTCTCAATCAGCGGACGCACATCATCAAAGACGTGGTCCTCCTCAGCGAAGGCTCGCGCGCGAATCTCGGGACCTACCGTGACGCGTCCATTTTGGTCAACAACGCAGAAGATTGAAATGAATCCCTCCTCGGCGAGCACTCGGCGATCCTTGAGGTCTTCCTCGGTGATTTTGCCGACCGTTCGACCATCAACAAAAAGCAGCCCGCACTCGACGGCACCGACAATTTCGGCGCGCCCGTCGACGAGATCGGTGACCCAGCCGTCCTCACCGATCACGATGCGTTCACGCGGAACACCGGTCTGCTCTGCAAGCTTTCCATTCGCAATCAAGTGGCGATATTCACCGTGCACCGGCATGACATTCTTAGGCTTCAGGATGTTGTAGCAGTAGAGCAGCTCACCGGCCGCCGCGTGACCCGAAACGTGCACTTTGGCGTTGCCCTTGTGGACGACGTTTGCGCCCAGCTTGGTCAACGAGTCGATTACTCGATAGACGGCGTTCTCGTTGCCCGGAATCAGCGAGCTGGCGAGAATTACCGTGTCACCTTCACCGAGCTCGATCTCGTGTTCGAGATTTGCCATGCGAGCCAGAACTGCCATCGGCTCACCCTGAGAACCCGTGCACATGTAAACCAGCTCATGTTCCGGAATATCGGTGGCGTGCTTGGCATCGATCAGAATGCCTTCCGGCACCTTCAGATAGCCCATCTCGCTGGCAATTTGCATGTTCCGAACCATCGAACGGCCAACCAGGGCCACCTTGCGACCGTTGGCCGCAGCAGCATCGACCACCTGCTGGACGCGGTGCACGTGGCTTGAGAAGCTCGCCACAATTACTCGCCTGCGCGTGCGGGCGATGATGTTTTCGAGAACCGGGCCGATATCTTTCTCGAGCGGAGTGAAGCCGGGGACATCCGCGTTAGTCGAATCCGACATGAAGAGGTCAAGCCCCTCCTCGCCAATTCGCGCGAACGCACGGAGGTCAGTGAGTCGACCGTCGAGCGGCAGCTGGTCCATCTTGAAGTCGCCGGTGTGTAAGACCGAGCCCGCTGGGGTTCGCATCAGCACGGCGAGCGCATCCGGAATCGAATGGTTTACGGCGACAAATTCGAGATCGAAGTCACCCAGCTTCTCGCGCTGGCCCTCTCGAACCACGAGCGAATAAGGCTGGATGCGGTGCTCTTTAAGCTTGGCCTCGACCAGTGCGAGGGTTAGCCCTGAACCGAGTAGCGGGATGTCCTGGCGCAATTGCAGAAGATATGGCACACCGCCGATGTGATCCTCGTGACCGTGAGTGAGCACGATGCCGAGGACGTCATCCATGCGGTCGCGCAGGTAGCCAAAGTCGGGCAGGATCACATCTACACCTGGCTGGTGCTCTTCGGGAAAGAGCACACCGCAGTCGACGATGAGTAGCTTGCCGTTGATTTCAAATACGGTCATGTTGCGACCGATTTCGCCAATTCCACCGAGCGGAATGATGCGAAGGACATCCGGTCGCAGTTGTGCCGGTTGGGGCAGGGTTTGAACCAAAGGTTCCCCTCGAATCTCGCTTGTTTAGCGGGTTGTGCCAGCCACCTTTGGCAGCGCACCACCGGCGGCTGCATTGCGGTCTGGACGGAAGTTCTCGAAGCTAAGACCAGGTACTACACCTACGCGGTCGAGCTCTTGTTCGATTTTGGCAGCTTCGTGGTCTTCTGGACCGACGAGCGGAAGGCGCACGCGAGGGCTGTTGATGAGTCCAAGACCGTGCAAGATGTATTTGGCCGCGACCGTTCCCGGCACGTGCGTCATGGCTGCTCGCTGCAGCGGCTCGAGAGCGTTGTGAACCTTTAGCGCGTGGTGGAAGTCGTTGCGGTTGGTTGCGTCGATCATTTCACGGTAGGCAGCCGGAGCAATATTGGCGGTCACACCGATTAGCCCGGTAGCGCCAATTGCGATGTGCGGCAAAACGTTCGAGTCATCGCCCGAGAAGTAGAGCAGGTCAGTGTCATTCATGATGCGCGAAGCCTGAGCAAAATCACCCTTGGCATCTTTCACGGCAACGATGTTTGGGTGCTTGGCAGCACGAAGGAATGTCTCGTAGTTGATCGGAATGCCAGCACGACCGGGGATGTCATAAAGAATGACCGGCAAATCTGTCGCATCGGCAATAAGACGGAAGTGCGTCAGCACACCGGCTTGAGTTGGCTTGTTGTAATACGGCGTGACGATCATGACGCCATCGGCACCGGCCTTCTCGCTGGCCTTATAAAGCTGCATCGCGTGGGCCGTTTCGTTCGATCCACCACCCGTGATTACCTTTGCGCGCCCGCTAGACACTGCCTTGGCCACCTCAACCAGACGGATCTTTTCAGGGTCGGTCAAGGTGCTGGTCTCGCCTGTGGTGCCAGTCACGACAACACCATCGGCACCGTTCGAAATCACGTAGTCGATGTGCTTCTCAGTGGCGTCCCAGTCGACCTCGCCATCGGCGTTCATCGGCGTCACCAGGGCAACTAGCACCTGGCCGAACAAGTCTTTGTGATTTTGCGACATGGCTACAAGATTAGCGGCAAGCCCATTTGACTTCACCTTTGTGTTTCGCCAGACTCAGGCCTGTGAGGCTTTTGCCGAATGTGGCTGAATTCAAGGATGAGTTCGCGAACCCAAGGGTGGACCTGGTCGCGGGCCTCACGGTCGCAATCGTTGCGCTCCCGCTAGCTCTAGCGTTTGGCATGGCTTCGGGCCTTGGCGCAGGTTCGGGAATCATCACGGCGGTGCTAGCCGGGGCAATTGCGGCTATTTTCGGTGGAAGCCGTTATCAAGTTTCGGGGCCAACGGGTGCTATGACCGTGGTGTTACTTCCAATCGTGCACCAATTTGGAACGGATGCCGTGCTTGCGGTCGGCTTGATGGCTGGCCTACTGCTAGTGCTCGCGGGTTGGATCAGACTCGGGCAACACATCCACCGAATTCCAACGGCAATCGTCGAGGGCTTCACAGCTGGAATAGCCGTGGTGATCGCTCTGCAGCAGGTTCCTAGCGCTCTAGGCATCAAGGTTGAGTCGACGGACCATGTCTGGCTCACCGCTCTGAATGCCGCGATTCAATTCGCCTCCGCGAACCCTTACGCCATAGCGCTTGCACTGGGCTGCGCGGCCCTCATCCTTGCCGGTGAAAGGCTGCTGCCCAGAATCCCGTTCTCGCTTATTGCCGTCGTCACGGCTCTTGTTGCCAGTTCATTCGCCAATCTGGATGTAACTCGAATCGGAACCTTACCCGCGCTGTTGACAGCTCCGAGTGCCGCGTTCACCGCGAGCGCCAACTGGATTGCCCTGTTGCCAAGCGCACTCGCCGTGGCGACCCTGGCTGCCTTGGAGAGCCTGCTCTCGGCCAAAGTTGCTGACCGAATGGCCGCCGCAGAATATCGGCACGACTCCGACCGCGAACTGTTTGGTCAGGGCTTGGCGAATCTCGTGGTGCCATTCTTTGGCGGAGTGCCAGCCACCGCCGCGCTGGCTCGTACCGCCGTGAATGTCCGCAACCATGCCAGATCGCGATTAGCTGCTTTCTCACACGCGATTTTTCTGGCCCTTGTGGTCGTTGCAATTCCGAATGTTGTGGCTCAAATTCCGGTTGCCGCGCTAGCCGGTGTGCTTTTCGCGACCACCGCCCGCATGATCAAGCCGAGCGAACTGGCGGCGCTGGCGCGCGAATCAAAGTTGGATGCGTTGCTTCTCGTCGCGACGTTCGCGTTGACCATCGCACTCGATCTCATTAGCGCAGTTTTAATTGGACTGGCCTTATTCCTCGTGCTTCGAAACACGCGCCTGGCTGGGGTCGATCGCCGTTACCCACCCGTGGACGAAAAAGAAACCCTGGGCGACTAACCCAGGGCTTCGTGGTTGCGCGCTTATCGCTAAGGGGCGACGCGTCCGTGCTGATTGAAAGCCTCGTAGGTGTAAGGCATGAGCTCGGCCCAAAACTCTTCCATTTTCTCGGCGCACATCTCGATTTCGCGCTGCGGGAACGACGGAAAGTGCGTGCCCTCGCGCTTGGTGCGCAGACTCAGGAAGTTCATCAGGGCACGGGCGTTCATAGTCACATACATGCTCGAGTAGATGTTCAGTGGCAGCACGATACGTGCAACCTCGCGGGCCACTCCGGCGTCTAGCATGCGCTGATAAGACTCGTAGGCCGCAATTGACGTGTGTCGAGTCTCCTGTTCAACGAGCGCAATTTGCTCGGCGGTGCCGGGCAAAAACTCATAGTGGCCGGCTTTGCCAACCTGAATCAGGTTGCGGTCCGGGCCCGGGACATAGAAAGTTGGGCTGAGCTCCTTGTAACGACCTGATTCCTCGTTGTACGAGGCAATGCGGTGGCGCATGAACTCACGGAAGACGAAGATCGGCGCTTGCACATAAAAGGTCATCGAGTTGTGCTCGAACGGGCTTCCGTGACGATCGCGCATCAGGTAGTTGATGAGGCCCTTGTTGCGCTTTTCATCTTCTGCGGCGGAAGTCTGGGCCGCAGCCGATTCGAGCGTCTGCTCCCCCTGAGTTGAAACACGTGCTGCAAAGAGCACGTCGGAGTCTGCGGCACTGGCACGCACGAGTTCAACGGTTACGTCACTGCGAAATACGATGTCTGACACGCAACTAGCCTAGCCGTCAGTCGGCCGGCCTTCAGAACTCGTAACAAAGTGTCTCAAACCCTCGATTCCGAGCTAATCGTCCTAGTGTTTTTTTATGACCCTCGAGGCGAAAATCGCCATTGTTATCGGGCTCGCAGTTGTTGCCGCAATTGCGGGCGCGGTCTGGCGCAACCGCACCGGTTCTTCGAAGAGTGTGCGGGATGGCGGAATCGTCAATTTGAAAGAATTGGCAGCGCTCAAGAATGGCAACTTGGTTACCAAATTTGGACGCAAGACGACATTCATCCAATTTTCCAGCGAGTACTGCACCCAGTGCCGCCAAACCGCAAGGCTGCTCGGCGAATTGGAAAAGAACGATGACGGCATCCTCCACGTTGAAATCGACATCACCAACCGACTCGAACTAGCCAAGAAATTCAACGTGTTGCAAACCCCAACGACTCTGGTGCTCGACTCCAAAGGTCGAATCAAATCACGAATTGGCGGAGCCCCCAAAGTAAATGTCATTCAAGACGAATTAAATGAAATCCAGAAAGCGAGTTTCGAAATCTAATGAGCATCCAGGAAAAAGCAGGCATCGACCCGCGCGGTCCACGTTTTGGCGCTGCCATCACTTCAGTTTTGCTTTTGATAACGGTATTTCTAGGACTAGACCGAAACACTCAGGATGCCGGTTTCATCCTGCTGGCGTTCATTGACGCATTGTTTCTGATCGGCGCGGTTCTTGGCAACAGCCGCCACCCCTACGGCGTCATTTTCAAGAAATTTGTGCGCCCCCGTCTTGCTGCTCCAAAGGAGCTAGAAGACCCTCGCCCACCTCAGTTTGCGCAAACCGTGGGATTTTTCGTCGCGTCCCTAGGCCTTGCAACTCAGGCTTTCGGGTTTGAGTACGGCGTGGCGCTTTTCGGTGGCTTGGCCTTCATCGCGGCATTCTTGAACGCGGTGTTCGCCTTCTGCCTCGGGTGCCAAATCTGGCTCGGACTCCGTCGCATCGGAGTTATTCGCGGCTAATCTTTGCTACTTGGTTAGGCCCTGTGCGTTTAGCGCCAGGGCCTTTCGCATTGCCAGGCGAGCCCGTCGGCGATCTCCGGCGGCGTCATAGGCCAGGCCGAGAGTGAACCAAGCCAGCCAATCGTTTTCGTTGGCCTCAACCAACCCCCGAATGCGTTCAAACTCGGCATTGGCTGATTCACGCGTTGGGCGTCCGCTCGGGCGAAGTTCGAAATTGAACTGAGGCCATTGGCCAGACTCTTCGACTTTGCCGGCCAGTTTCTCGATCTTGAGACCAAAGATCAGCTCGCGAATAATCGCCCAGATCGCAACAGCGGGAAACATCAGGATGAGTCCGCCCATGAGCTTGGCTATGACGTTGGGTTGTTGCAAGAGGACCCAGCCTTTTTCGCCGAGCAAAAACACGTACATCACGGTCAGGCCGGTCATAACGACCGCACCGAGTTTGGCTCCGGTCATTTAGAGTCCCAGCACCTGAGCGAGGCCAACGGTCAAACCGCGGCTCCCCTCGGTGTAGCGGATCGAAGCCAAAATGCCTTTGGTGTATGCCGCGATCGATGACACCTCATGGCTGATGGTTAGAACTTCACTGTCGCCGCCAAGGTGGACATCCTGCTTGGCGCTAACTCCTGCAAGTCGGAGGCTGTGAATAGGCACACCGGCAACCACTTCACCACGGGCAGTTTGCCCGACACCGGGAATCAGCGGTTGCGTGAGTTCGGCGCGAGCTTCAGCGATGAGTTCGGCAGTTCTGACCGCGGTGCCCGAGGGAGAGTCAATCTTGCCAGCGTGGTGGGCCTCAACAATTTCGATTGAATCAAAGAATTTCGCAGCCATCGCGGCAAATTTGCTTCCGAGCATGGAACCGATCGAGAAGTTAGGAACGACGGTCACCGCCGCGGCAAGTCCGCTGGCATTAGCCTGATCCAGCTTGGCTGCAATAGTGGCCAACCGGCTAGCACTCCATCCGCTGGTACCAACAACAACCTTCAAGCCGTTGGCAATTGCAAACTCGACAACTTCTTCGCTCACTTCGAGACGGGTCACTTCAAAGATCACATCTGCGCCGAGCACGTCGGTCAACTCGCTCTTGGAGTCGAGCGTCGCGTGAAGCGAAAGATCCTGAACTCCTTCGATGAGGTCAACGGCGAGCTTGCCCATTCGCCCGGTAGCACCGACAACTGCAACTTTGATGGTCATGCGTCTAGGTTACAGAAACTCATCGAAGTGAGTCTCGGCGATGTCGCCAACGGCGACTATCGACCGGTGGCGTCCCAGAAGGTCGACGGCAAGCTCGCGCACATCCTCGGCGCTAACCGCATTGAACTGTTCGATGGTTGCATCCAGGTCGTAAAACTCGCCGTTGATTAGTTCGGTGCCAACCAGTCGGCTCATGCGGGCTTGGGTGCTCTCAAATTTGAGGGCCATACCGCCGTTGATGTTGCCTTTGGCGAGCTCCAACTCGGCTGCTGTAACGCCGTCCTGGGCCAATTTCGCGAATTCTTCCAGCATGAGACGCGTCACCTCAGTGGTCTTGGCGGGTGAACATCCCGCGTAAAGACCAAAGTAAGCGCCATCGGAATAACCCTGGTTGAACGAATAGACGCTGTAAGCAAGACCTCGCTTCTCACGAATCTCTTGGAACAGTCGCGAGCTCATACCGCCACCGAGAATTGTGTTGAGGATGGCCATGGCATAGCGCCGCTCGTCTTGACCGATGAGCCCTTGGCAGCCGACTAAAACATTGGCTTGTTGGATTGGCCGGTTAATCACCTGGAGCTTACGTCCGGCTGGAATTTGGGCGGCGACCTGCGCGCGGCGAGGTCTCGGGGCTGCGGCTAGGTCGAGACGCCAGCCGGCATCGAGCAACGACTGCTCAACCAACCGCACGACCTGGTCGTGGTCGACCCCACCCGCCGCAGCTACGACCAAATCCTGAGGTCGATAGTTGGCCTGGTAGTGTTCCCAAACCGCGTCACGCGTGACGGCGTTGATGGTCGCTTCGGTGCCACCGATGGGTCGTCCAAGTTCGTGGGTGCCTAGCACTGCCGACGCGAAGGCCTCATGAGCCACATCTTGAGGATCATCATCATTCATGGCTAGTTCTTCGAGAATCACGGTGCGCTCGTTTTCGAACTCCACTGGGTCAATCAGCGAGCTGGTGAGCATGTCACCGATGACATCGATGGCGAGGGGCAGGGCCTTGTCTTGCACGCGGGCGTAGTAGCTGGTGTGCTCCTTGCCGGTTGAGGCATTGGACGAACCGCCCACCGAGTCAAAGGCAATCGCGATGTCTAAAGCGGAACGGCGCTTGGTTCCCTTGAACAGGAGGTGTTCAAGAAAGTGGGTCGATCCGAAGTGACCGTTGGTTTCATCGCGTGAACCAACCGCCACCGAGAAAGATACGGATGCGCTCTGCGCACCGGGCACCGTCTCGGTTAAAACGCGAACACCGCTCGGGAGAACACTGCGGCGAACCGTAGTGCCTCCCGAAGCGGTGAATTCGAGTTCGTTCTGGTCAAGTGGAAAACTGATTACGTTCAAGACGCAGAACTTCCTTGTTTAGTTTTACTCTTCGTCGGCTGAGTCGTTAGCCGACTCTTCGCCTTCACGAACTGGAGCCAGCGAAAGCTTGCCACGGTCGTCGATCTTGGTGATCTCGACCTGAAGCTTCTGACCAACTTCCAAGACGTCTTCGACGTTCTCAACGCGCTTGCCACCGTTTAGGTGCTTGAGCTCTGAGATGTGAAGCAGGCCGTCCTTGCCTGGAACTAGCGAAACGAACGCACCGAATGCGGCCAACTTGACCACGGTACCCAAGAAACGCTCGCCGATCTCTGGAACATGCGGGTTGGCAATCGCGTTGATTGCAGCCTTAGCAGCTTCAGCCGAAGGACCATCGGTTGCGCCGATGTAGACGGTGCCGTCGTCCTCGATCGAGATGTCAGCTCCGGTGTCTTCCTGAATCTGGTTGATCATCTTGCCCTTTGGACCAATGACCTCACCGATCTTGTCAACTGGAATCTTGACCGCGATGACGCGTGGAGCAGTTGGAGCCATCTCATCCGGTTCGCTAATTGCCTGAGCCATGACGTCGAGAATCGCCAAGCGAGCCTCACGAGCCTGAGTCAGAGCACCAGCCAGAACCGAAGCTGGGATTCCGTCGAGCTTGGTGTCGAGCTGGATGGCGGTTACGAATTCACGAGTACCGGCAACCTTGAAGTCCATGTCGCCCAGTGCATCTTCAGCACCGAGGATGTCGGTCAGGGCAGCGTACTGGGTCTTGCCATCGATCTCATCCGAGATAAGACCCATTGCGATACCGGCCACTGGCGCGCGCAGTGGCACACCAGCGCTGAGCAGCGCGAGGGTAGAAGCACAGACAGAACCCATCGAGGTTGAACCGTTCGAGCCGAGTGCCTCCGAAACCTGACGGATGGCGTATGGGAACTCTTCACGAGCCGGCAGCACTGGAACCAGCGCGCGCTCGGCAAGAGCACCGTGACCGATCTCGCGACGCTTTGGCGAACCAACACGACCGACCTCACCAGTTGAGTAAGGCGGGAAGTTGTAGTTGTGCATGTAGCGCTTCGAAGTGACCGGGGTCAGCGCGTCAATCTGCTGCTCCATCTTGAGCATGTTCAGAGTGGTGACACCGAGAATCTGGGTTTCACCGCGCTGGAACAGTGCCGAGCCATGAACGCGAGGGATCACGTGGATCTCTGCATCGAGCTTGCGGATGTCGCGAAGGCCGCGTCCGTCGATACGGATGCCCTCCTTGAGAACGCGGGTGCGCATGATCTTCTTGGTGACCGACTTGTACGCGGCTGAGAACTGAAGCATCTGCGCCTCGTCCAGCTTGCCCTCGAGGGCTTCCTTGGTGGCAGCCTTGAGTGCGTCATCGGCGTCCTGGCGCTCGACCTTGTCGGCAATCTGGTAGACCTTGGCAAGCTCGGCGCCAGCCTGAGCCTCAACCGCAGCGTAAACCTCGTCGGTGTAAGGCAGGAATACCGGGTATTCGGCGGTCGGCTTGGCTGCCTCGTTGGCAAGCTTCTGCTGGGCTGCAACCAGTGCCTTAATGAATGGCTTGGCGGCCTCTAGGCCTTGGGCAACAACGTCCTCCGAAGGTGCGGTAGCGCCCTCGTCCTTGATCAGAGTCCAGGCGTTTTCGCTAGCCTCAGCCTCAACCATCATGATTGCGACGTCTTCGACGCCGTTCTCAACGATGACTCGGCCGGCAACGACCATGTCGAACACCGAACGCTCAAGCTGCGAGTGCTTAGGGAAGGCAACCCACTGACCGTCGATGAGTGCAACGCGCACGCCACCGATTGGGCCTGAGAATGGCAGACCTGCGAGCTGAGTCGACATCGATGCGGCGTTGATTGCCACGACGTCGTAGAGCTCGTCTGGTTCGATCGCCATAACGGTTACAACAACCTGAATTTCGTTGCGGAGACCATCGACGAACGATGGGCGAAGTGGACGGTCAATCAAGCGGCAGGCAAGAATCGCCTCGGTTGATGGACGACCTTCACGACGGAAGAAGCTGCCCGGGATCTTGCCCGCGGCGTACATACGCTCTTCAACGTCGATGGTCAGTGGGAAGAAGTCGAACTGATCCTTCGGCTGCTTGCTTGCAGTGGTAGCCGAGAACAGCATGGTCTCTTCGTCGATGTAAACCGCTGCAGCACCCTGTGCCTGCTGGGCCAAACGACCGGTTTCGAAGCGAATAACGCGCTTTCCGTGCTTGCCGTTGTCGATGATCGCTTCGGCAAATTTGATTTCTGGACCTTCCACGGTCCCTCCTCTTTGTTCCTCATTGCGCCTGAATTACCCCGTTATTTTCACGGTATGCGTTTCACGCGCGCGAGCTAAACGCGGCAAGTAACTTGCCCACATTGGAGGGATGCCCTGGTCTGCAGTTGTAGCGCTTGAGAAACTCGCTCAAGAACTGCAACCGAAGACCAGCAAACCTGCCACGGTGCTCATTTTCAAGGCTAGCAGAGGGCGCCGACAAAAGACAGGGCGCGACTCGGTGAACTTCGAGTGAAACAGTCCGGCAAATAAGAAATCGCCCCGAGCATGCCCGGGGCGATTCTTGTAAGACTGAATCCGCGATTAGCGACGGAGGCCGAGACGCTCGATTAGCGAGCGGTAACGAGCGATGTCGACACCCTGCAGGTAGCTGAGCAGACGACGACGCTGACCAACAAGGATCAACAGGCCACGACGGCTGTGGTGGTCGTGCTTGTGCTCCTTGAGGTGCTCGGTTAGGTCCTTGATGCGCTTGCTGAGAACAGCAATCTGAACCTCAGGCGAACCGGTGTCACCTGGGTGGGTTGCGTACTCATTGATGATTGCAGTCTTAACTGCTGCGTCTAGTGCCATAAGTGACTCCTTCGATTCGCTGCGCGGCGCTCAAAACGGGCTGTTTTGGCTCTCTTTTTCCGCGGCCGATACACGGCAACCTGAACAGCCTAGCCGAAACGGCGCGGCAGCTCAAGCGCGTCCGTGAATTAGAGCCTGGGTTGCCAATCCTGAATGTCGGGATTGAAGCTGTCGCTCTTCGGGTCACGGGTTGGGTCATACCCTTCGGCAAATCGGTTGCCCTGCGGACCCGACTTGCTCGGCTGCAGAGTCAGAATGAAAAAGAAAATTTGGATTCCGGCCGAAATTGTCAGTGCTGGCGCTAGATAACCGAGCACGTTCAGACTGCCCTCTAGCGTGCCAGACTGGCCCATCGCCTCAACGCTGCTGTAGGCAAATGCCACGAGCACACCGAAACCAACCGTTACCAGCCAGAGGAACAGCCATTTCGCACTGAACCCGACATCGCGAAAGCGGCGTCCCATGATGGTGATTTGGGGAATCAGCAGGCCTAGCTGGGTGGTGAGGCTGATGGGTGATTTCAGGAACTGGTCGAGCAAACTGGCGTCGCTTGGCAACGGAAACACGACGCTGTCGAGGGTCGAAGCCACCACACCGACTAGCAACACAAACAGCTGGAAGTACCAGTACTCACGCCTTGAAGCCAGACCTACGATCTGGAAGTAATTCTTCAACCCAGACTGAACCGCTTCTGCAAAAGTCATGCTTCGAGTTTATGCAAGCACGTCACGGATGCGACCGACATCTTCCCGAATCGCGGCGATGAGCGACTCGACCGAATCAAACTTGAGGGTTGGCCGAATGAATCGAACGAATTCCATGGTCACATCGAGGTCGTAAAGGTCGAGGTCATCGCGGTCCAAGACGTAGGCCTCTAGGACTCGAGGCACCGCCTCAAAGGTCTCATTGATACCAACCGAAAGCGCTGCCGGGTAACCGGTTTGGCTGCCATCCTCGTGATTGACAATTAGCCAGCCGGCGTAGACCGCATCTAATGGCAGATAGCCTTCGGCCGCTCGAGACATGTTGGCCGTTGGGAACCCGATCGTGCGACCGAGCTTCTTGCCGTGCTCGATGATTCCGCGTACGCGATGGTTGCGACCGAGCATGCGCGCGGCCTCCTCAACGTCACCGCGATCCAGAGCTTCGCGAATACGAGTGGACGAGATCTTCACGCCATCGAGCTGACTGTGTGCAACCTCGCGCACCACAAAACCACGCTCGAGACCAATCAGGCGAAGGAGCGCGAGATCGCCCTCACCACCAGCGCCAAAACGGAACCCCTGCCCCACGACCACCGCGCGGGCGTGCAGCGCATCCACCAGAATTCGCTCGATGAAATCCTCGGCCGGCATCTGGGCCAGGGCCTCATCAAAATTCAAAGTCAACAGAGCGTCGACTCCGAGCCCCTCGAGTAGTTCGGCTTTTTGATTTGGGCCGGTGAGCGCCGGCGCTGCCTGCCCAGGGTTCAGGATTTCATTCGGATGACGATCGAAGGTGAGGACGACCGAGGCCAGCGAATGATCCTCGGCAATACTGATGGCGGTGGCAACCAGTTGCTGATGCCCCAGGTGGACGCCGTCAAACTTGCCGATCGTCACTACGGTGTCGGCAAAATCAGGATCAATCTCGCCTAGACCGCGCCAACGTTCCATAAAAATCTGATTCCAAAAAGGTCTGACTAGGCCTGGTGCCTGCGCAGCCAGAAGAGGCCCCAGATTGGCAGGATTAGCGGAACAAACCCATAACCAAGACCGAAGTAGCTCCAGACGCTGTTGTGTGCGAATAGGTCGGGATGAGTCAGGCTAAGTAGGCCAACGGTGATGACACCGATGAGTTCGAAGGTAATGGTTACGCGGGCAATTCGATGCCAGCGCGCGCCTGATTTCGCGAGCGCAACGGTAGCCAAGATGTAAACCACTCCACTCAGGGCCGAAAGTGAATAGGCCAACGGAGCCTCATCGAATTTGCGGATGAGCTGATAGCCAGCACGAACGGTCGCGGCTGCCGCGAGGATGCCGTAGAGACTAATTAGTAGCCGACCGGTGCCGAGTGAGCGCTGGGTTTTTGACATGCCTCTAGCCTACCTAGGCTCCCAAGCGACCAGTGCCGAGGCGCCAGACGAGTGGCGGTGGACTAGTTGGTCGCCTCGGGGGATGCCTGAACCTTGATTGGCAATCCCTTGGAAACTAGGTCGAGAACCTCGACGCGCACGGCCTCTGGAATCGGCAGCAGGTAGCTTGCACCGAGCATGCCTTGTGAATCCTGACGCAGCAGGAAGCGTGCCACGGCTCGGGTGGTTAGGTTATCGCTACCGACCAGGCTCATCGGAACCGCGTACACGGCCTGGTAGGGATCAACTGCCTTGTCTTGACCTGCCGGCGCTAGCGGCTTGGCGGCCGGGTTCAATGTGACGGTAATCGCCTTTTCAGATTTGGCAACCTTGAGCTGGCTACCACCGGAGTTGATGTGATCTGAGTCCGGCACGACAGCGGTTTCATTGGGGTGCTTGGTGTCGAGCACGATACCGGCGGTAATCCACATGGCTTCCGCGTTTACCGAGTAGGGCAAGAAGGCGATTCCACCTTCAGGCAGCATCATGGCGTCATCGATTGTGAGTTGCGGCACCGATTTGAATTTGCTCGCGTCGAATTTTCCGCCAGCGAGTCGACTCAACCAATCGGTGAGCGGCTTGAGGCCGTTGGCCTGGATGCGGTTATCCAGAACAATCGGCTCGGGAGTCATATCAACACCCGGGTTGGCTGCGGCGATCGCCTTGTCAGACCAGTCCCTAATCGAACCGTCCAAGATGCCCTGGATGTTTGCTGCGGTCAGGTTGAGCGAACTCAAACCCGAAATGTTTACGGCTACAACCGTTGCATCGAGCGCAAACGGCACGGTGGCGTATGCGCCAGCCGCGGCGGTTCCGGTGGCGTCAATGTTCAACTGAGCCGCTGCCGCGTCGGTCGCGACGGTGAAACTCATGTCTGGGCAGGCAGCCGCTAGCGCATCCTGCCAGCCAGTGGCAAGGTCGCCAATTGCGTGTGGAACGGCAACGCTCGATGTGCCGGCGACACAGGTGTAGGTCTTCTCGGCTAGGGCAGCACGAACCTCGGGAGGCATTGGAGGGGTGCAACCGGTCAAGCTCAGGATCGCGGCCGAGATGAGCGCGGTCGAGGCCGCTAGTCGCTTGCTGTTGAACACTGTTCCGGTTGCCTTTCAGTTACTGCTTTGGAAACAGGTTTGGGAGTGTGGCCGAAACCACACTCCCTCACCGAATCGTTTTTCGATTAGTCGATCGAACCGATCAGCATCAGAGCCGAGCTCTTCAGTGCGCCGGTAAGAGCAACATAACCAAGGTCTGCCGCCTTTGCAGGTGCACAGCTCTTGACGATGTAGTTTGCGAAGTCCTTGACGGCAGCGGCCTTGGTGGTGTCGCTAGCGTCGGTCGGAGCAATCATGTAGGTAAGGATGCTCAGGTTGTAAGCGCCTGGAACCTTCTTGGTGAAGTCGATGGTGACAATACCCTTGCCCTTGACGTCGACAGCCTGGGCTGCGAGGTACTTAGCTGCAGCCTGAGCGGTCGGCTGAACGAACTGACCAGCACCGTTCTTCAGAGCAGCAACAGTCAGGCTCTTCTTCTTGATGTCAACGAGGTCGGCGTAACCGATCGAGTTGGCAGTGCTAGCCACCTTGTCGGCGAGTGCAGCCGAGGTTGCTGCGCCAGCGCCAACCGGAGTGGTCTGACCCGAAGCGGTTGCCCACGACTGGCTTACTGACCAACCGGCTGCCTTGTTCTGGAACAGGTAGTTTGCAACGTTCTGGGTGGTACCCGAGTTGCTCGAGCGGTAGTTGACGTTGATGGTCGCGTCAGGAAGAGCAGCCTTAGGGTTGAGCTTCTTGATGGCAGCGTCGTTCCACTTGGTGATCTTGCCCGAGAAGATTGCGCCGACGGTGGTTGCGTCAAGGTTTAGGTTCTTGACACCAGCAATGTTGAACATGATGGCAACTGGGCCACCGATGATTGGAACGTAAACAAAACCCGATGGCTTCTTGTCGGTTGGGTTGTAGGCGGCGTCCGAACCAGCGAAGTTAATGCTGCCGTTGGCAAAGTTGCTGCGACCGGTGCCCGAAGACGATGCGGTGTAGGTAACGGTGTTTTCAGTGTAAGCAGCTGCACAGGTGGTGATGATGCCAGCTGCGAACGATGAGCCACCGCCGGTGATGGCTACTGGTGCAGCCTGAGCTGCAGGGCCGGCTACGAGTGCCGAGCCGAGAATGGCGACAGTGGCGAGAAGGCCGCTGGTCTTGCGCATTGTTTCTCCTTAGTTTGCGAAGTCGGTGTTGGATCCGATGTATTCATTTGATGACATCAAGGTGAATTCGATTAGCCGACTACTTGTCTTGCAACTGAAGCGAAGGTTAACTTTGGGTTGCGAACTTCGGCTAGCCGAAGTGGCCGTTGACGTAGTCGTTGGTGCGCGGGTCTCGAGGACGCTCGAAGATGTCCTCGGTGGCACCGAATTCGACCACGTGGCCGGGGTTACCGTCGGTTGCCAGGAAGAACGCGGTCTGGTCGGCAACACGCTGAGCCTGCTGCATGTTGTGCGTAACAATCACGATGGTCATCGACTCGCTGAGTTCTACAATCGTCTCTTCGATGCGACGGGTCGAACCCGGGTCTAGGGCCGAGCAAGGCTCATCCATCAGGAGCACTTCTGGGTCCATCGCGAGCGAACGCGCGATGCACAAACGCTGCTGCTGTCCACCGGAAAGACTTAGAGCCGGGTCACCGAGGCGATCCTTGACCTCATTCCAAATCGATGCGCGGCGCAGAGAGGTCTCGACCAGTTCATCAGCGTCGCCAGTCTTACGGCCCGAAAGCTTTAGCCCCGAGAGGACGTTGTCGCGAATGGTCATGGTCGGGAACGGGTTTGGCTTCTGGAACACCATGCCGATTTTGATGCGAACATCGACTGGGTCGACGCCGTCACCATAGATATCGTCACCATCGAGCAGGACGCGTCCGCCGAAACCGGCACCCGGAATCAGTTCGTGCATGCGGTTCAGTGTGCGAAGGAAGGTGCTCTTGCCGCAGCCCGAAGGGCCAATCAGAGCGGTCACCTGGTTGCTAGGGAAGGTAAGCGACACGTCTTTAAGCACGTGACGCTCGCCGAACCAGACATTGACATTCTCAGAGTGAAGCGCTGAGGCGGTGCTGACTGCCATTTTTACTTCGCCTTTCGGGCATTGGTTGCCTTGGTTAGAGCCTTGGAAGTCGTCTTCTTTGAGCGACCGAGAATTCGAGCGGTGGTGAACAGGACACCCACCAGGATGAGCACCACTAGGGCTGCACCCCAGGCGCGCTGGGTGCTGGTGTCGTTTCCGTTCGAGATGTACTGGTAAAGGTAGGTCGGCAGCGATGACATCGAGCCCGAGAACAGGTTGAAGCTCGTGTTATTCGCGGCGAAGGTGGTCAGCAGTAGCGGAGCAGTCTCACCGATAATTCGCGCAATACCCAGCAGAACCGCGGTGACGATACCGGTTTTGGCGGCGGGCAGAGTCACCTGCAAAAATGCCCGATAGGCAGGTGCGCCCAGAGCGAGCGCTCCATTACGGTAGTCGGCTGGAACCAGGCGAAGGGCTTCTTCGGCGATGCGAGCCACGGTCGGGAGCATGAGTGGCAGCAGGGCCAATGATCCGGCCCAACCGGCGTACTGGGTGATGCCGCTGGCAATCAGTGCCGAGTAAACAAACAGACCGGCAACTACCGAGGGCAGACCAGACATGGCTTGGATCAGGATGCGAATGGCTCCGCGAGCCTTGCCGCGGGTTTCGGTCAGGTAAACCGCAATCGCGATGCCGAACGGCACGGTGACCAGAGTGGTGAGGCCCACAAT
Organism: Actinomycetales bacterium; assembly: GCA_028868975.1. Lineage (GTDB taxonomy): Bacteria > Actinomycetota > Actinomycetes > Actinomycetales > Microbacteriaceae > Rhodoluna. The sequence goes on along the minus strand of JAGWTM010000002.1, from coordinate 27,124 downwards.
CAGCAACGTGCCGATAATCGAGTGGCCGACACCGCCATACTCGAGCGACGTGGTCGGCGAGATGTAGACGTTGTTTTGGCTGAGGAAGGTCCACGAAATTGTTTGTGCACCCGCCGAGATAACCGACCAGAGCACGCTTAGCAGGAGCGAGCCGACCAGGATGGTCAACAGGATGGTGAACACGATTAGGAGCGATTCCGCGATGCCACGCTTGCCGAAGATTCGAACACCCATGATGCCTGCAGCAAGGAGCTGAAGCGGCAAAAACACCGCTACTACGGCGATGGTCGGGTCCGCCGATACCGAGGTGCCGACCAACCAGGTGATCAGCGCCGGGAGAATGGCCGCGATGGCTACGCCCAGGACTTGCTTTGGGTCCTTGCGCTTCCAAGGTTCAGCATTGGCAGGACGCGCGACAGGGCTAAGGTCCAGGTTGCTGTTTGCCTCAAAAGTGGTCATGATTACTTCCTCCAAGGCTGGGCTTTGGCAACGATAAAGGCCGCCAGCCAGTTGACCAAAAGAGTCACAATGAAGAGCACGAGGCCCGAAGCCATCAGCGCGTTGAGTTCTTCGGCCGTGGCTTCACCGAACTTGGCGAGAATCATCGAGGCAACCGAACCACCCTTGGGAGCAACGATGTCACCCCAGTTGATGTCGAACACCAGGTTCAAAACAAAGAAGATTGCAACGGTTTCACCCAGCGCGCGGCCGAGACCAAGCAAGATTCCACCCACGACACCGCCGCCCGAAGTTGGCAAAATTACGCGGAAGAAAGTGCTCGCCTTGCCAGCACCGAGAGCGAGAGAACCGTTGATTAGGTCGCGATCGATTTGCGAGAAGATTTCTCGGCTAACCGAAGCAATGATCGGCACGATCATGACGGCCACAATCCATCCCGCAATGAATGGCGAACCGATGTAATTTTCGGTGTCATTGGCGAAGATTGGAATCCAGCCCAGGACCTGATTCAGCAGCTGTGCCCAGTGCGCGGCCAGCGGCGAAAACACGACCATACCCCAGAGGCCAATGACCACCGATGGCAGCGCAGCCAAGAGGTCGATCAGAACCGTAGCCACCTTGGCAACTCGCTTGGCAGCCATGAACTCGATGAAGTAGGCAACCGCCAACGCCATGGGAACCGCGATGATGAGCCCGATGAGGGATACCAGTAGCGAACCCCAGAGCATCGGGCCGATTTGGAAAATCACCTTGTCCGGTGAGGCATCCCAGGTCGATCCGAGCACGAAGTTGATGCCCTGTTTTTCAAGGGCTGGCCAGGCGCGAATCAACAAAAAGAGCAGGATGAGCCCGACGATGGAAACGGCGATATACGCGGCGACGCTAGAGGTGCGGTAGAAGATTTTGTCAGCACGTGAAAACGGCTTGGTTGCCAGCTGGCGACGGGCACCTAGCGGTGCGGTCTCTGGGTTGGCGACGGGCTTCGACTGGGCCATGGCTCAATCTTGTATTTGGTCGCTTAAGGGCAGATTTTGTTTAGGTGAACGGAAGGTGTCGCAAGGTTAACGAAAGGTGAATTCAGGCGGCTAAAAAATAATTGCCAAACCAGATTTGCGACATTCGAACCAGCATCACGGCTACCGTCAAACCGCCGATTCCAAGGATTAGGGTCGACCATCGAGTCCGTTCGAGCAGAGCCCAAAAACCTGTTGCCAACGGCACCAGAAGAGCCGTAATCAGATAGCCGAAAAACTCGACGGTGTCACCCTTCGCTCGCCCACCACCGATAACCAGAGCAATCGAAGCAACGAGTTGAATCAGCAGCAGGAGTTCGACCAGCGCTAGCGACCCAACCGAAACGAGACTTGGTTTTCGATTCATCGCCGCAAGCAGGAGTGGCACGGCGGAGGCGCCCAGGCAGAGCCAAAGTTCGATTTGGTAAAGCAGTGAAATCATGCATCCACCTCGTTGAAAACCACTAGCGATTTCAAGTCTCGTCCGCTGCGGGTCAGCATGGCAACCAGCGACCCATCGGGTGCGAAAGCGGCGATTTCAGCCGACAACTCGCCTTGGTGCCGGATGCGCTTGCCGTGCCGAAGATCCTGGACCTCTTGGGCGGTCAGCTCTCTGCACTCGAATTGGGCTCGCGCGGCTTGCGCCGAGGGCATAATCGGCAACTCTTCGCTTTTCGTCTCCTGCAATTTTTCAACCGAGTGTGACTGGGTGATCGAATACTGGCCAATTCGCGTGCGCCTGAGCGCGGTTAGATGCCCACCAACACCAAGGGCCTCCCCCAGATCTCTCGCCAAGGCGCGAATGTATGTGCCCGAGGAGCAGTCGACGATAGCGTCAAAATCGATGAATTCGTTCCCATCCACGGTTTCGTGTCTGGGAGCACCAAGCATTTCGAAGCGGGCAATTGTCACAGGGCGTGCCGCTAGTTTCACCTCATCACCAGACCGCACCTTGGCGTAGGCTCGCTGGCCATCAACCTTGATTGCGCTGACCGAACTGGGGACTTGCAAAATATCGCCGCGAAGCGATGACAGCGCTTTCTCGATGCGCTCAAGAAGTGCACCCTCGCGGCCGAGTTCAGCCAATTTAGCTGCGGGTGCAAGAGCGGTGATTTCACCTTCGCGATCATCGGTAACAGTGCTCGCACCGAGTCGGATCGTGGTGATGTAAGTCTTGTCTTCGCCGACCAGAAAAGTCAGCAACTTGGTCGCTGAATTGACGCCGAGAATCAGCAGGCCCGTCGCCATCGGGTCTAGCGTGCCCGCGTGACCCACTCGCCTGGTTGCAGCCCAGCGACGGGCCCGCGCGACCACGTCGTGACTGGTCAGTCCCTCAGGCTTATCGACCAGCAGCAGACCCGAAGTCATGCCGCTTAGTCTTCGTTGCCGTCGTTGGCGCTCTTGGGTTCGCGATATGGGTTTTCTTCACCCGCGTACTTAGCCTTCTCGGCCAAACGGTGAAGCTCTTCGTCGCGAATCTTGGCTTCGGCTAGTAGCTCGTTCAAAGCCGCTGCGTTGTCCTGAACCTCATCCAGTTCAAATTCGACGGTCGGAGTAAGGCGGATCGACAGTTGTCGACCCACCTCACCGCGAATGCGACCGCGATTGCGCTCGATGATTTCAGCGCTGCGCTGTTTATCCTCATCGCTACCCCAAACGGTGTAGAAAACCTTTGAGTGCTGCAAGTCGGGAGTGACCTTGACATCGGTGATGGTGACAAAACCGAGATCTGGGTCTTTCACGGTGCGTTCAAGCGCCTCGGCTACGAGCACCTTGATGCGCTCGGCCAGCTTTCTTGCTCTCGCGTGATCAACCATGGCTAATCCCTTCGACTAGTGAAGCCGCGCTTAGACGCGTGGCTTCTCGCGCATCTCATAGGTTTCGATGATGTCTTCGAGCTGAAGGTCATTGAAACCGCCGAGTCCGATACCACACTCGTAGTCGGTCTTGACTTCGGTGGCGTCATCCTTGAATCGCTTGAGCGAGTCGATCTTGACGTTTTCGACGATGACCTTGCCGCCGCGAAGCACTCGGGCCGAAGCGTTGCGCTTGATTGAACCCGAGCGAACGATCGAACCGGCAATGGTTCCAACCTTCGACGACTTGAAGAGCTCGCGAACTTCGGCGGTACCGGTCTGGACCTCTTCGTATTCCGGCTTGAGCATGCCCTTGAGCGCATTCTCAATGTCCTCGAGTGCGGCGTAAATGACCGAGTAGTGACGAATGTCAACACCCTGGCGGTCAGCGTGTTCCTTGGCCTTCTTGTCCGGACGCACGTTGAAGCCGATGATGATGGCGTTGTCGACGGTAGCGAGGTTAACATCCGATTCGGTAATCGCACCGACACCGCGGTGGATGATACGAAGCTGGACGGAGTCGTCGACCTCGATCTTGAGCAGCGAGTCTTCGAGGGCTTCAACAGCACCCGAAACGTCACCCTTGATGACGAGGTTGAGGGACTCAACCTTGCCCTCTTCGAGAGCCTTGGTGAAGTCTTCAAGGCTGATGCGCTTGCGCGACTTAGCCAAGAGAGCATTGCGGTCGGCAGCTTCACGCTTCTCGGCAATCTGGCGCGCCTGACGCTCATCCTCAGTGACCACAAAAGTGTCACCCGCGCGTGGCACAGACTGAAGACCGAGAACCTGAACCGGGCGGCTTGGTTCTGCAGCCTCGACCGCCTTGCCGTTCTCATCGAACATCGCACGAACGCGTCCGTGGGCTGCACCCGCAACAATCGAGTCTCCAACGTGCAGGGTTCCCGACTGGATGAGCACGGTGGCGACCGAGCCTCGACCCTTGTCGAGGTTTGCTTCGATAGCGACACCGCGGGCGTCCTTGTTCGGGTTTGCTCGCATGTCCAACGCTGCGTCTGCGGTGAGCAGCACAGCGTCAAGAAGTTCCTTGATGCCCTTACCGGTCAGCGCCGAGACGTCAACGAACATCACATCGCCACCGTATTCTTCGGCAACGAGGTTGAATTCGGTCAGTTGCTGGCGAATCTTGGCTGGGTTAGCCGATTCCTTATCGACCTTGTTGACCGCGACCACAATCGGCACACCGGCCGACTGCGCGTGGTTGAGAGCCTCAACGGTCTGTGGCATGACGCCGTCATCCGCTGCGACAACGAGAATCGCAAGGTCGGTAACCTGCGCTCCACGAGCACGCATAGCGGTGAATGCCTCGTGACCCGGGGTGTCGATGAAGGTGATTGCGCGGTCGACTCCCTCGTGCTCCACGTGCACCTGGTAAGCACCGATGTGCTGGGTGATGCCACCTGCTTCGCCAGCGATGACGTTCGAGTTGCGAATGCTGTCGAGCAAGCGAGTCTTACCGTGGTCGACGTGACCCATGACGGTAACCACCGGTGGACGAGGCTGAAGATCTTCCTCGTCATCGTCGTAGTCGGTTGAAATATCGAGACCGAAGCCTTCGAACAGCTCTCGCTCTTCGTCCTCAGGTGAAACAACCTCGATCTTGTAGCCGAGCTCTTCACCGAGAATCTGGAAGGTGTCTTCGTCAATCGACTGGGTAGCCGTCGCCATTTGACCGAGGTGGAACAGAACCGTGATCAACTGACCGGCATTGGCATCGATCTTGTCGGCAAAGTCCTGCAGGCTTGCACCGCGACGCAAACGAAGCACAGTCGTACCATCGCCGCGTGGAACTACTGCTCCGCCAAGGCTAGGTGCTGATCTCTGTTCGAATTCTTCGCGTTTCGCGCGCTTCGACTTGCGAGCCTTCGAGGCGCCGCGAGCGCCGCCCTTACCGAAAGCGCCAGCGGTGCCACCACCGCGACCACCGCGACCTGCTGGAGCACCACCCGGACGAGGGGCACCAAATCCACCGGCTGCACCGGCACCTGCGCCACCAAAACCGGGACGCGGTGCTCCGCCGCCGAAGCCTGGGCGCGGAGCGCCACCGGCACCAGCCGGACGTGGACCACCAGGACGACCAGGACCACCGGCACCAGCCGGGCGAGGACCACCAGGACGACCAGCGCCACCCTGACCTGGGCGACCCATACCCTGCGAAGGAGCGAACGGGTTGTTTCCAGGGCGAGCCATCGGACGAGGAATGCCCATGCCTTGGCTAGCCGCGAATGGGTTGTTGCCTGGGCGAGGAATGCCCGGAGTTGAACTTGGGGTTGCTGGCTTCGCCGCTGGAGCGGCCGCAGCAGGGGTCGGAGCAGCCGGAGTCTGGGCCGCCGGAGTCTGGACTGCCGGAGCCGGAGCCGCCGGAACAGCCGGAGCGGCCGCAGCCGGGGTCGGAGCCGCCGGGCTTGGAGCCGCGCTCTTTGGCGCTGCCGGAGCTGCCGGAGCCGGCGTTGCAGAAGCTGCAGCGGGTGCGTCGACGCTAGCGGCGGCTGGCTTAGTCGCTGCCGGAGCAGCCTTTGGCTCTTCAGCCTTCGGCTTTGCGTTAGGGAATGCGTCGCGGAGCTTCTTGGCTACCGGAGGTGCGATCGTTGAAGAACCACTCTTGACGTATTCGCCGAGGTCCTTGAGTTTTGCCAGGGCCTCATTGGTATCAATACCGAGTTCCTTGGCGATGTCGTATACGCGTGGAAGCGCCACTTAGTTTCTCCTGTCTGGGGGCCAGCCCCAGGACAGGGCAGGCCGGTTAAAGCTGTTGGGCTCTCATTTCGAGCTACTCATTTGTTGCCAACATCGTTTCTGCCTGTTCTTTCAAAAGTTCAAACCTGAGGTGTCTGGACTCGCACTCAATTTGAGGGCTCGTACAAACGCTCGTCGCTCGATTGCGAGCTTCAAACATTCACTGGATGCGTGAATCCAGGCACCGCGACCGGGGAGATTCGTTTTCGAGTCAAGCAGCAAAACTGGTTCACTGGATGATTGGGTCTGCGAACTGCAAACCCGAGCTAATTCCGATCGCAAGGCGCGCTGGCGACAACCAACACAAGTTCTTACGGGTTTCATTCTAGCCCCTGCCCCTTCAATCGACCAGACCGACTTGGGTTTGCTTTGAGCTCCCCCTGCGGCGAACTAGTCCTCGAGAATGCTGTCTGGCTGAATGTCAATCTTGGCGCCGGTTAGCTTGGCTGCCAGTCGAGCATTCTGGCCTTCTTTGCCGATGGCCAGCGAAAGCTGGAAGTCAGGCACGAGAACGCGAACCGAGCGAGCAGCGGCATCGAGCGTGAAAGCGCTTGAGACGCGGGCTGGTGACAGTGCACTCGCGACAAATGTCGGGAGGTCGTCACTGAAGTCGACGATGTCAATCTTTTCGTCGTTCAACTCAGCGGTCACAGCTCGTACGCGCTGACCCAGCTCACCGATGCACGAACCTTTGGCGTTTACTCCCGGTTCGGTTGCGCGCACCGCGATCTTGGTGCGGTGGCCAGCCTCACGAGCCAGCGAAACGATTTCAACCACGCCGCTGGCGATTTCAGGCACCTCGAGCGCAAACAACTTGCGAACCAGGCTCGGGTGAGTGCGCGAGACGGTGACCTGTGGACCACGGGTGCCGCGGCTCACGTTGGTTACATAGACTCGGATGCGCTTGCCGTGCGAGTAGTCCTCGCCTGGCACCTGCTCCTCGGGCGGCATGATGGCCTCGATTGTGCCCAGATCGACGTAGACCATGTAAGGCTTCGGGCCTTGCTGAATGGTGCCCGAGACGATGTCGCCCTCTTTGCCCTGGAACTCGCCAAACACATTCTCGTCATTCAGGGTTCGGATCGCGTTGGCAATTACCTGCTTCGCAGCATTTGCAGCGATGCGTCCGAAATTGTCGGGAGTGACCTCGGCTTCACCGGTCTGAGTGCCGTCTTCATCGAGTACCGGAGCGTAAATCGAGACATGGCCGGTGGTCCGGTTCAGTTCGGCTCGGGCCGGCTCGTTGTTGCCAACAACCTTGTGATACGCGGCCAAGATAGCCGCCTCGATGATGGTGATTGACTCTGAGACCGGAATCTCAAACTCGCGCTCAACCTGCTTTAGAACTCTCAGATCGATGTCCATGCGATGCCTCCGGGCCGTTAGTGAAGTTGTAAGAACAGGCTGTAATGGTACTTGAAACTAAAGCAGCTCGGCTACTGCCGATTCGACCTTCACCGGACGGCGCTCGCCAGAGCGGCGGTCCCAAAGATCAACCTCGCCAGTTTCGAGGCCGCGTCCGACAATCACAATCTTTGGAACACCGATCAGTTCAGCATCACCAAATTTGACACCCGGGCTCACCTTTTGACGGTCATCCAGAATCACAGACTTGCCGGCGGCCTCTAGCTCAGCAGCCAGGCGCTCTGCGGTTTCGTAGACCACATCGTCCTTGCCAGCCGCGACCACGTAGACATCGGCCGGTGAAACAGCCTCTGGCCAGATCAAACCCTTTTCATCGTTGTTGGCCTCAGCCAAAACCGAAACGAGTCGAGTGACTCCGATGCCGTATGAGCCCATCGTGACGACCTGAAGTTTGCCGTTTTCGTCGAGCACTCGCAGGTCGAGCGCTTCAGCGTACTTGCGACCTAGCTGGAAGACGTGACCAATCTCGATGCCTCGCGCCAACTCGAGCGGACCCGAGCCGTCTGGAGCCTCGTCGCCGGCGCGCACCTCAGCAATGTCGGCGATGCCGTCGGCGTTGAAGTCGCGACCCTTGACCAGATCGAAAACGTGCTTCTCGGCGATGTTGGCACCGGTAATCCAGGCCGTACCGTCAACCACACGTGGATCGAGCAGGTAGCGAATCTTGGTTGAACCTTCGAGACCGAGCACCTGCTCGCCTTCGTCAAGCTTTACCGGACCGATGTAACCCTTGACCAAGCCCGGGTTCTTTTCGAAATCGGACTCGGTGGCTGGCTCAACATCATTCGGTGAAAACGCAGCTTCTGCGCGCTTGGCGTCGACCTCGCGGTCACCCGGTAGGCCGACCACGACAAGTTCGCGCTTGCCCTCGGGTGAAGTCAGCGCCAAAACCACATTCTTCAAGGTATCGGCCGCGGTCCAGGCACGGCCATCGGCTCGAGGCACGGTCGCATTCGCCAAATCAACCAGCGAGGCGATGGTTGGGGTGTTCGGCGATGGGTGCACCACGGCTGCGGGCTGGCCTTCGATTGGCAGTGGTGCCGGGGCCACGGTTTGAACAGCCTCTACGTTGGCTGCGTAGCCACCCGGCGAGCGCACGAAGGTGTCTTCACCGATTGGGCTCGGGCTCAGGAATTCCTCAGAAGCCGAGCCGCCCATCGCGCCTGCATCAGCTTTGACGATTACGTAATCGACGCCGAGTCGGGTGAAAATGCGCTCGTAGGCATCACGTTGAGCCTGGTAACTGGCCACCAGCCCCTCGTCGGTGAGGTCGAAGCTGTAGGCGTCCTTCATGACAAATTCGCGGCCGCGAAGCAGACCAGCGCGCGGACGCGCCTCGTCGCGGTACTTGTTCTGAATCTGATACAGGCAAACCGGCAGGTCTTTGTATGAGGTATACAGATCTTTCACCAAGAGGGTGAACATCTCCTCGTGGGTAGGAGCGAGAAGGTAATCGGCCTTTTTGCGATCCTGAAGGCGGAACAAATTGTCGCCGTACTCGGTCCAGCGACCGGTTGCCTCGTAAGGCTCACGCGGCAGCAAAGCCGGGAAGAAAACTTCCTGTGCTCCGGCAGCCGCCATCTCCTCTCGAACTACCTGTTCGATCTTTGCCTTGACCGCCAGTCCCAGTGGAAGCCACGTGTAAACGCCGGGTGCCGCACGACGGATGTAACCGGCGCGAACCAACAGCTTGTGACTGGTTACCTCGGCGTCTGATGGGTCTTCGCGCAAAGTGCGCAGGAATAGCGTTGAAAGGCGAATTGGCATACTGCCAAGGTTACCGCAGGCGCTGTCGGCTCGTGGCTAGTCCTTCTTGGCAACCACTACCTGTGGACTGCCCACGAGAGCAGGGTCCATTTCGGCGGCAATCCGATTGGCCTCTTCGATCAAAGTTGCCACAATCTCACTTTCGGGAACGGTCTTGATGACCTCACCCTTGACGAAGATTTGACCCTTACCATTGCCCGAAGCGACACCCAAATCAGCCTCGCGAGCCTCACCCGGACCATTCACGACGCATCCCATAACGGCCACGCGAAGTGGAACGGTTAGTTTTTCGAGACCCTTCGAGACGTTGTCAGCCAGGGTGTAAACATCGACCTGAGCGCGACCGCAGGATGGGCATGACACAATCTCGAGTTTGCGTGGGCGAAGGTTCAAAGACTCAAGGATTTGCGACCCGACCTTGACTTCCTCGACCGGTGGGGCCGAGAGAGAAACGCGAATAGTGTCACCGATGCCCTTGCTCAACAGGGCGCCGAAGGCGACGGAGCTCTTGATGGTGCCCTGGAAAGCTGGTCCCGCCTCAGTCACACCGAGGTGCAGCGGCCAGTCGCCGCGTTCGGCCAGCATTTCATAGGCCCGCACCATGACCACCGGGTCGTTGTGCTTTACCGAAATTTTGAAGTCGTGAAAGTCGTGCTCTTCGAAGAGGCTGGCCTCCCAGACGGCTGACTCAACGAGTGCCTCCGGAGTCGCTTTGCCGTATTTGGCAAGTAGGCGCGGGTCAAGCGAGCCAGCGTTGACGCCGATACGAATGGACACACCCGCATCCTTCGCCGCCTTGGCGATTTCGCCAACCTTGTCGTCAAACTGCCGGATGTTTCCAGGGTTCACGCGAACAGCGCCGCAACCGGCATCGATTGCCGCGAAGACGTACTTCGGTTGAAAGTGGATGTCTGCGATGACGGGAATCTGCGACTTTCGGGCAATTAGCGGAAGACGGTCTGCGTCATCCTGGCTCGGAACGGCGACTCGGACAATGTCGCATCCCGAAGCTGTGAGTTCAGCAATCTGCTGCAGGGTTTCGTTGACATCGGTGGTTTTTGTCGTGGTCATCGACTGCACCGAAATTGGAGCGTCACCACCAACCGCAACCTTGCCCACCATGATCTGGCGGGTTTTCCGTCGCGGGGCCAAAACTGGAGGTGGAGTAGCTGGCAAACCTAGATTTACTGCAGGCACGTGGGTGCTCCTTTTCGTTTCCAATCAAGCATAGACAGGCATCAGAGAGTTACCGGCGCGACGATGTCGGCGATGACGAACAACAGGCCCATGAGGGTTAAGGTGATCCAACCGAACATCGTCAGAGGACCGAGCAGAGCCAAATCGACCGGACGCGGTTCACCGAGACCACGCGCCTTGAACCAGAAACGTTTGACCTGACCGTACAGGGCCGCCGCGATGTGTCCTCCATCGAGTGGCAGCACCGGAATCATGTTGAAGGCGAATAACGCAAAGTTCAGTGATGACAGGGTGAGTAACCACATCGAGATGGTTCCGGCCCAGTCTTGACCGTTTTCGGCAGCGAGGTCTCCGGCGACTTTAGCGATACCGACCACCGAAACTGCCCCGCTGGAACTACGTTGTTCGGTGCCGTCAATCGCCCCGATAACGTGCAGGGCCTGGCTTGGAAGTTGAGCGATCATCGCGAATGTGCCCGCGATGGTTTCACCGGTGTATGCGCCGAGAGCGGCGAAACTTGCAGCCTTGCGTTCGTAGCCAAAACTAACGCCAAGAAATGGCCGCTCGGTGTATGCCTTGGTCTCTGGGTTAAAAACTTTGGCATTTTCGACTGTTGCTTGCAGATTCAACTTGTCGGTGCCGCGACTGACCACAATCGATACGGTTTTTCCGGCCAAATCTGCCAACGCGGCCCGAACCTCGGCCGGATTAGCCACGACCGTTCCGTCAATTGAAACAACTCGGTCTCCGGCCTTTAGACCGAGTTTGTGCGCCGTTGTTTCAACCAGTCCGTCACAGCTTGCCGGAGCCTTCGCGGCAACCTTTCCGTCAACCGAGATACAGGCGACAACCTCTGAGACCTGATTGTTCGGCGTGGGAACACCGATGCCCCAAAACACCACGGCGGCAAAAATAACTCCGAGCACGAGATTTGCAATCGGACCGCCGGCCATCACAGTCAGTTTCTTGAGAGTGCTCAGTCGATAGAACGCGCGATGCGATTCAGAGGGCTCGAGATCAGCGGGGCCTCGGAACCGCTCAACGTAGCGCAGGTACCAAGCCGCTAGGCGATTCTTAGGCACTGGGCGCGACGCATACTCTTCGGCACCTGGCGCCATCCCGGTGAGGGTGACGTAGCCGCCGAGCGGGATGAGCTTGAGACCGAACTCGGTTTCACCGCGCTTGCGCGAGAACAGGGTTGGACCGAACCCGACCATGAAGCGCGGAACCTTAACCCCGAATTTCTTGGCTGGAAACATGTGTCCGAACTCGTGAAGCGCAATTGACACCGCGATGCCGATCGCGACAAATACGATTCCGGCCAAGTAGTACCCTGCGTTGCTCACCGTTTCACCCTAATTCAGCCGAGCCTCTTTGAACTCAATCACGCAATTGGTTCACTCGTGACAAAGGCACTCGACGTCGACGAAGAGTTCAACCCGTTTGAGCAGCCAAGTGTTCCCAAAATGCGCAGCCGTTGGCTCGGATGCTTCGATTTGGCTGCCCGACCAGTTTCCAGACTCGCTGCCCTAGCTCTTTAGCAAGCGCGCGCAATCACGGCGTCGGCTCGCTCACGAGCCCAGCGCTCGGCTTCGAGCACTGATTCAAGGCTCAAGTCCCCCTGCGGCTCATGAGAATTCACCACACGCTCCACCAGGTCAACAATCGAAACGAAGCCAATCTTGCCCGCGTGGAATGCCTCGACGGCCTGCTCATTAGCGGCGTTATAAACCGCTGGGAAGGTTCGTCCGGCTTCGCCGACCTGACGCGCGAGTCGCACGGCTCCGAAGACTTGCTCGTTCAGGGGTTCAAAGGTCCAGGTAGCCGCCTTGGTCCAGTCACAGGCGGGAGCAACATCGGCGATGCGTTCCGGCCAAGACATTCCAAGCGCGATCGGCAGTTTCATGTTCGGCGGTGAGCATTGAGCCAAGACCGAGCCGTCGATGAATTCGACCATCGAGTGAACCACCGACTGTGGGTGCACGGTCACGTCGATCCGATCGAAAGGCACATCAAACAGCAAGTGCGCTTCGATCAGTTCAAGACCTTTGTTGACCAGCGTCGCGGAATTTGTGGTGACAACCTTGCCCATTACCCACGTGGGATGCGCCAGCGCCTGAGCCGGCGTGACCTCCTGCAGTTGCTCTCGAGTCCAGCCTCGGAACGGCCCGCCGGAAGCGGTGAGGATGAGTTTGCGCACCTCAGTCTTTGCGCCGCCGAGAAGGCACTGAGCGAGTGCGCTGTGCTCGCTGTCCACCGGGACAATTTGACCCGGTGCTGCAGCGTCGGTCACGAGGCGTCCGCCGACAATCAGTGACTCTTTGTTGGCGAGGGCCAGTGTTTTGCCCGTTGTAAGAGTCGCGAGGGTTGGCGCGAGTCCGATCGAACCGGTGATTCCGTTAACCACGACCTCGGCGTCGGTTTCCTCAACCAGTCGAGTGGCAGCAGCCGCGCCTAGGACCGCCCGAGTGGTTGGCACTCCGAACTGCGCGGCTTGTTGGGCGAGAAGCTCTGCGTTTGCCCCCGCGGCCAGGCCAACGACTTCGAATTTGTCTCGGTTTGCCGAGACCACTTCGAGCGCTTGGGTGCCGATGGAACCGGTCGAACCGAGGATGATTACGCGACGCATTTGTTTAGTTTGCCAGACGCATCCTCGGGGTCGCCGAACTCTGCGAATTTTCTGGGACTGTTTGCATGCGAACGACCTCCACAGCCCGCGAAAGGCTTAGGCTATTAGCATGACTGAGTCTCAAATCTCGCAAGTTCGTAAAGTCGTAACCGCTATTCCAGGCCCGAAGTCGCAAGAGCTTCACAAGCGTCGCCTCGAGGCCGTTTCACACGGTGCCGGAGCCGCTCTGCCGGTATACATCGAAGCCGCCCACGGCGGCATCATCGTGGATGTCGATGGCAACCAGCTGATTGACCTTGGCTCGGGCATCGGTGTGACCACAATCGGTCACACCAACCCTCAGGTCGTCGCCGCGGTTCAGGAGCAGGTCGCGAAGCTGACCCACACGCTGTTCACGCTCACCCCTTACTCCGGTTACGTTGAGGTCTGCGAATTTCTAAATAAGCACACTCCGGGAAACTTCAAGAAGCGCTCAGCGCTGTTCAACTCGGGTGCAGAAGCGGTTGAAAACGCAGTCAAGCTAGCTCGCAAGTTCACCGGTCGCGGTGAGATCGCCGTGTTTGACCACGGTTACCACGGCCGCACCAACCTGACCATGGCTATGAACTTCAAGGCGATGCCTTACAACTCAGGTTTTGGTCCATTCGCTCCGGGCGTTCACCACGTCCCGATGTCCTACCCGTTCCGTGACGAGACCGGGCTCACCGGCGAAGAAGCCGCAAAGCGCGCAATCACATACATGGACAAGCGCGTTGGTGCCGCAAACCTTGCTGCCATCGTCATCGAACCAATTCAGGGCGAAGGCGGCTTTATCGTGCCTGCGCCTGGCTTCCTGAAGGCAATCAGCGAGTGGGCCAAGGCCAACGGAATCGTCATGATTGCCGACGAGGTTCAGGCCGGCATCGCCCGCACCGGCAAGTGGTTTGCCAGCGAGTGGGAAGAGGGCTTTGAGCCTGACATGTTCACCATCGCCAAGGGCATCGCAGGCGGTATGCCAATCTCAGCCGTAACCGGACGCGCCGAAATTATGGACGCCTCACACCCTGGCGGAATCGGTGGCACCTTCGGCGGCAACCCGGTTGCCGCTGCCGCCGCAATCGCAGTTCTGCGTCAGATTGAGGCGGGTGGCGTTCTTGAGCGCGCCCAGGCAATCGAAACCCTGTTGAAATCGCGCCTCGAGGCCATGAAAGCAAAGTACCCGGTCATCGGCGACATTCGTGGCCGCGGCGCCATGATCGCGATCGAGTTCGTCGAGCCAGGCACCAAGAACCCAAACAAGGCCGCGGTCGATGCAGTCGTCAAGCACTCGCACGAGAACGGCGTCCTGGTGCTCAACGCTGGAACGTATTACAACGTGATTCGCTTCCTGCCACCGCTTGCAATCACCGACGAGTTGCTAAACGATGCGCTCAACGTGATTGAAGAAGCGGTCGCCAAGCTCTAAACAATAGAGATCTTCGAAAAACTAATGGGTCCTGCAGCATGCAGGACCCATTAGTTTTGCTTGAAGTTCGTGGCCGACCTCGAGTCGAGCCAAAAAGCTGGAAACGGTTTGTTTCGCTACTTGATTGCGGCTAGGCGCTTGGCTTTGATTGCGCCTCGAACCTGAACCGTCACAACTACGAGGATGGCAAACAGGAACACGGCCGAACCTACAACGTTGGCCTCGGCTGGAATGCCCTTGCTTGCTGCGGTGTAGACGTACTTCGGGAACGTGGTCGCGGGACCAGCATTGAAGTTGGTGATGATGAAGTCATCGAACGATAGCGCAAAGGAGAGCAGCGCAGCGGCCATGATGCCTGGCAGGAGCAGCGGGAAGGTAATCTTCCAGAACACCTGGCTCGGGCTTGCATACAGGTCGCGGCCGGCCTCCTCAAGCGCTGGGTCGAGGCTAGCGACGCGGGCCTTGACGGTAACCACCACGAAGCTCAGGCAGAACATTACGTGAGCGATGATGATCGTCACGATGCCCTTGTCGACACCCATGCTGAGGAACTGCGAAGCCAGACCAGCGCCAAGAACAACCTCAGGGGTGGCCATCGGCAAGAACAGGAGCAGGTTTACCATCGAGCGCGCCTTGAACCGGTAACGCACGATAGCGATGGCGATCGCGGTGCCCATGGCGGTGGCAATCAGGGTCGAAATCACACCGATCAGAACCGATGAACCGAAGGCTTCGCAAACACCCTGCTGGTCGCAGACGTTGACCCAGTTATCGAAGGTGAAACCACGCCATGAGATGTTCGACTTGAAGGTGTCGTTGAACGAGAAAACGAACGTGTACGCGATGGGAATCAGAAGGTAAATAAAGGCGAGAGTCGAATAGACCGGGAGGGTCCACTTGCCGAGTGAAAACTTTCTCAAAGCAGATCCTCCGTTCCGCTCTTCTTCACATAGACCGAGACCAACACCAAAATAACTGCCATCAACATGACCGATAGCGCCGATGCGGTTGGGTAATCCATCGTTTCAAGGAAGCTCGATTGGACCACGTTTCCGATCATGGCGGTCTTTGCACCACCCAGGAATTCGGGACTCGCGTTCACGAAGTCACCCGCGATAGGAATAAACGTGAGCAGCGTGCCCGAGATAATGCCCGGCATGGTAATCGGCAGAGTGACCTTGCGGAATGTCGTAGCCGGCGACGCGTAGAGGTCTGAGCTGGCCTCAAGCAGGCGCAGGTCGAGGCGCTCCAGGGTGGTGTAAAGCGGGAGCGTCATGAACGGGATGAAGTTGTAGGTCAAACCGAAAATGACCATGAAGTCGGTGCCGGCGATGTACTGGTCCGGGGCCAGGATGTGCGTCGCGTGCAAGAACTGCATGACCACACCATCGCTCGAGAATATCTGACGCCAGGCAAACGTGCGCAGCAGGAACGAGATGAAGAACGGGGCGATAACCAGCGTCAGCAGCAGACCCTGCAAGAGCGGACGCGTCCTGAGGCGAACTCCGATGAAGTACGCGAGCGGGTAGCTGATCAACAGAGCGCACACGGTTGCGATTAGCGCATACGTGAAAGAGCGTGCGATGTGCGGCCAGAAGGTTTGAATCGCGTAAACGTAGTTGTTGATTTCAAACCCGTACTGGTAAACGCCGATGGCACCGGATGGGTCTGGAGCCTCGAGCGAGGTGACCACGAGTGAGATCAACGGGGTCAGAAAGAACAGACCGAGATACGAAAGTCCAGGGATGAGCAGGAATAGCGCAACTTTGCCGTTGCTCTTGGTCGGCGAGCTGTGCTTACCGCCGCCACCGGAACCGAATGCAGCGAAGGCCATCGGGCTTAGTCCTCGCCGTCGACAGCGTCGTTATCCGCGGTCGCACCGTCTGGGTTGTCAGCTAGGCCGAAGGTGTGCTCGACCTTGAAGGTCACCCAAACCTTGGCACCGAGTTCAACTACTGGGCTCTTACCGACATTTTGCGCGAACACAGTGACCTGACCGATGTTCGGAATCTCAATCAAGTACTGATTGCTGACACCCGTGAAGCGAATGTCGATAATTTCACCCGGTCCGATGATGTTCACATCGCTGCTGGCAGCTGGCTGAACCTCGTGGAACATGGCCTTCTCAGGGCGAACACCAATGGTTACCAGTCCGCTGTGACGCTCCGCGCGGTCCTTAGGAACAGTGAGCTTGTGACCCTTGAAGTCAATACTGATCGAGCTGGCGTTCTGCTCGACCACTTGACCGGTGAACAGATTCGACTGGCCCAAGAATTTGGCTACGAAAGCGGTGTGAGGGCGGTCGTAGAGCTTTTCAGGTGCACCCATCTGCTCGATACGACCCTTGTTCATGACTGCCACGATGTCAGCCATGTCCATGGCCTCTTCCTGGTCGTGAGTCACGTGCAAGAAGGTGAGGCCTACTTCCATTTGGATGGCCTTGAGTTCGATCTGCATTTCTCGACGTAACTTGAGGTCGAGCGCACCGAGAGGTTCATCCAGGAGGAGCAGCGATGGTCGGTTGACCAAGGCGCGGGCCAGAGCCACACGCTGCTGTTGACCACCTGAAAGCTGAGCTGGACGACGCTGTGCCAGATGGCTGAGCTGAACCAGTTCGAGCGCTTCCTGGGCCTTCGCCAGCGGGTCAGCAACCTTGCGCTGACGCAGACCAAACGCCACGTTTTCGAGAATCGACATGTGCGGGAACAGCGCATACGACTGGAAAACCGTGTTGACCGGACGCTGGTAGGCCTTCGTGCCGGTTACGTCCTGACCACCGATCAGAATCTTGCCCTTGGTTGGCTCGTCTAGGCCGGCGACCAGTCGAAGCGTGGTGGTCTTACCGCAGCCGGAAGGACCGAGCAGGGCAAAAAACTCACCCGCCGGGATGTGCAAATCGAGGTTTTCGATTGCCGTGAAGCCCGGAAACTCCCTACGGATTCCTACTAGTTCTAAGTCAGCGCCGCGTGCTACGAACTCGGTCGCCACTTATGCACCAACCTGGACAGACTGCCATGCCTTGGTGAAGGTCTGCTCCTCACTTGGAGTCAGCGAACGCCAGGCGTGAGTGTTGGCCAAGAATTCGGCCGATGGGAAGATCAGCTGGTTTGATGCCAGCTTCGGGTCGATCTTCATCGCTTCTTCCTGGGCACCCACAACCGGAGTCACGTAGTTCACCCAAGCGGCAAGCTCTGCTGCATTCTTTGGGTCGTAGTAGAAGTTGATCAGCGCTTCGGCGTTTGCCTTGTGAGTGGCTCCCATTGGAATCACAAACTCGTCAGCGGTGATGGTGGCGCCGCTGTCAGGAATTACGAAACCGTACTTCTCACGACCGGCGCTCAGGTTCATCTGAACGGTGTCACCTGACCAAGCAATCGCGGCCACGGTGTCGCCGTTTTCAAAGTCGACGCTGTAGCCCTGACCCTTGATCTTGATGTTGAGGTCAGCCACCTTGCCCTTGAAGTAGTCAATGGCGTTCATAAAGGCGTCCGAGGTCAGGCTCTTCGGGTCTGACAGGGTGATGCCCTGCGAGAGCAGGATCAGGCCGATGGTGTCGCGCATTTCCTTCAGGACGCCGATGCGACCCTTGAGTTCAGGCACGAACAGGTCGGCGAGGCTAGTCGGTGCGTCCTTGCCGGTCAGCTTCTTGTAAGCCTCTTTGTTGTACGTGATTCCGCCCAGGATGCCCTGGTACGGCATGCTGTATTCACGCTTTGGGTCGAACTCAGCACCGAGATACGCCGGCTGAAGGTTCTTCTTGTTTGGGATGTTAGCGTCGTTGAACTTCTGGACGTAACCGTTGTTTACCCAGCGAGCGACCATCCACTCGGTTGGGCAGGCAACGTCGGCACCGATGTCAGCGCCTAGCGCCAACTGGTCCTTGACCTTGCCGAAGTAGCTATCGTTGTCGTCGATTTCAATCTTGTACTCGACTGAGATACCGGTCTCTTTGGTGAAGCGGTCGAGAGTCGGGTGATTGCCCTTGGCATCCTCGTCCATGTAGAGATCCCAGTTGTGCCAGATGACGGTCTTCTCGGTGGCCGAGACGTCCTTGGCTGGGGTGAGTTGCTTCTGACCTTTTGAACCGGCTGGTGAACATGCCGTTAGCGCTAGCGCTGCTGCGGTTGCCCCCGCGCCAGCAAGTGCAGCACGACGAGTCATCTGGTGACGGCGAGACATCTGCACCAATTGGCGCATCATTGGGTCTTCTGGAAGTGGCTTATTCAAGGCCCGACTCCTTTTCATCGAAAGGGCACTTGGCCCGACCAACTACTAGCAACACGCAACGACGCGCATTCAAGGAAAATACTGCCACATGTGGGGGCTCAGTCAGACCAAACTGGCAGAAATTTGAAGGTTATTCCGCGATTCAGATATTCGGCCGTGAAAATTCCGTCATAGCGGGTTCCACTATCAGAAATATCTGCCATGCCGCGTTGCATCGTCTTGGGCGAAACGAGCAGCATTCGCTCGGCCGCATCCGAACCATCTAGCAGCAGTCGATTGCCAAAGTTGACCAGTAAATTTCTGGGGATGCCGCTCGAGCTCTGGTTAGTGGCGATGATGCGCAGGCCGCGCGAACGCCCCTGCGCAGCTAATTGGCCGAGGGTTTGGGCGAAGTCGCGATCGGCGAGCGCTTCGGCCAGCTCTTCAATGATCAGGATGTGCCTGGGTCTGCGTGAGGTTTCTTCGCGGTCGAGCTGATCGAGCAGACTCCCCCATGCTCGCTGAAGCGCCGCGGGGTTATCCGAACCAGCGACCTTGGCTGCGACCAACTGGCTGGAGTTAGCCCGAATGGTCTCGCCGAATTTGTAGTCGAAAAACCAAATTCGCAAAACCGGATCTTCCTTCTGCAACTTGGCCAATTCGGCCAGGATTCGCGAGAGCAGGGCTGACTTACCAGAACCGGTTGGTCCAATAATCAAACTGTGCGGTTGGGTCTGCCAATCAAGCATCACGGGACCCTTAGCGCCGACGTCGAGCCCAAGGATTAGCTCGTTGCGCGCCGACCCATACACCGAAAGCAGTTGTTGCCTTAGTGGCCCGAGGTTCCGTTCATCTAGAAAACGCAAAACCGCCAGCTTTTGAGCTTTTGTCCACAACGGCAGCCAGCGAGGCAATCGTCGCCCAGCGAAGTAAACACGCTCCCCCACGAGCTCAACAGCAGTCTGCTCCGTGCCGCCGCGTTTGGCGAAACGGCTGGCAATCACGGCGGTGAGCGCGTTTAGCGCGCTGAACCCCAGGAGTTGCCAGTAGCCGGTCGACAGGGCCAGCGCTAAGCCCATCACAAGACCGGGAAGCAGCCAGATTGGAGTCACGCACCGATTCTGGTTAAAAAACTCGGGCCGACCGATTAGGCCGACCCGAGTTGTGTAATTCGCCTCGCTAAATGGCTGCTATTCGCCCAACCAGCTCATCACGTGCTTGATTCGGGTGTAATCCTCGAACCCGTACTGCGATAGGTCCTTGCCATAACCCGAGTGACGGAAGCCACCGTGCGGCATCTCGGCAACTAGCGGAATGTGGTCGTTAATCCAGACGCAACCAAAGTTGAGACCCTTTGCGAAACGCATGGCGCGTGAGTGACTGTTGGTCCAAACCGATGAGGCGAGTCCGTACTCGACATCGTTTGCAAACCGCATTGCCTCGGCGTCGTCGCTGAACTTTTGGACGGTAACCACCGGTCCAAAGATCTCGTTCTGGATGTGCTCATCCTTTTGGTTCAATCCGGTCAACACTGTTGCCTCGAAGAAGTAGCCGCCGTTGTCGTCAATCGCGTGGCCACCAACGGCGATGTCTGCGTGATCTGGAAGTCGGTCGATGAAACCCTTGACGCGATCGAGCTGGTTGATGTTGTTCACTGCACCGAACAGAATGTCATCGCGATCCGGTTGGCCGGTCTTGGCGTTGGCCAGGACCTCTTCACGAAGTAGCGCAACAAATTCGTCATGAACCGATTCGTGCACCAGGATTCGAGTTGCTGCCGTGCAGTCCTGGCCAGCATTGAAGAAACCGGCAACCGCGATGGTGGCGGCTGCGCGAGGCAAATCGGCGTCCGCAAAAACGATAACCGGTGCCTTGCCACCCAATTCGAGGTGGACGCGCTTCACGTCGAGAGCGGCGGTCTTGGCGACCTCCATGCCGGCGCGAACCGAACCGGTGATTGAAACCATCTGCGGGATTGGGTTTTCAATCAGCAGGCGGCCGGTGTCGCGACCTCCGGTGACCACGTTGAACACGCCCTTCGGCAGAAACTCGGCGGCCAGCTCGGCAAGTTTGAGACTCGACGCCGGGGTGGTGTCAGATGGCTTCAGAACAACCGTGTTTCCGGCTGCGATCGCTGGGGCGAACTTCCATACCGCCATCATCATCGGGTAGTTCCACGGAGCCACCTGACCGATGACCCCGATTGGCTCTCGACGAATGGATGAGGTGTGGGCACGCGAGTACTCTGCGGTTGCGCGACCCTCGAGGTTTCGCGCGGCACCAGCGAAGAAACGAATCTGATCAACGGCCGGCGCAACTTCGTACTCGACCAGCGTGCCGATCGGTTTTCCGGTGTTCTCGCTTTCGATGGCCGCAATCTCTTCGGCATGGGCCTCGAAGGCATCCGCGATCTTCAGGAGCGCTAGTTGACGCTCACCGGGAGTGTGCTGACTCCAGTCATCGAATGCGGCATCCGCTGCTTTGAAGGCAGCTTGAACATCGGCTTCGTTGGAATTGGCAGCCGTCGCGTAGACCTGACCGTTGGCTGGGTTGACGATGTCGAGCCTGCTATCTGCACGGCTCTCGACATACTCGCCATTGACAAAGTTCTTAAGTGTGCGAATTGACATCGCGACTCTCCTTTGAGTGGTGCGGCTGGGGCGGAATGCCCACCAGCGACATCTAAATGCTATGTCAGAACCGGTCACCACCCTGAGGGTTTCCGGGCATATCTGCGATTTCGTTACCAAATTTGCCATTTGAGTCAGTAAATCGAAGTCTCAGATTCCAAATCACTATCAATTCAGTATCAAACTCGCGATTTTGGTGCGAAATGAGTAGTAAAAGAGTGCCCCCTGTGTCAGAATCGAAGCATGTCTCGCGTGGAACGCACCAAGGCCAGCCAGCTGGACGATGTATCGAAGGCGATCATCGAACAACTCCAGCTCGATGGCAGACGTTCCTATTCCGAAATTGGCAAAAAAGTAGGCCTTTCAGAGGCCGCCGTTCGTCAGCGAGTTCAAAAACTGACCGAGTCCGGTGTCATGCAGGTGGTTGCGGTGACCGACCCCATGCAACTCGGATTCACACGCCAAGCGATGCTAGGAATCAAATGTCAGGGCGATGTACGCGAACTCGCCGAACTCGTCACCGCGATGCCCGAAGTCGACTATGTGGTCATGACGGCAGGCACCTTTGATCTTCTCGTAGAGGTAATTTGCGAAAACGATGACCAGCTCATCACGCTCCTCAACGAAAGAATCCGGACGCTGCCCGGAGTAGCTTCATGCGAAACCTTCGTATACCTGAAGTTGCACAAGCAGTTCTACAACTGGGGAACCAGATAGGTTCCCCTAAAACCAAGTAAAGAGTGATATTCCATGGCAACCAAGGAAAGCCAAGCAAGCAAGCTTGTGCGCGGCATTAAGTCAGCGCTCAAGGCTCCGGCAAAGCCGGCCAAAGCGGCAGCAGACCGTGCCACCCCAATCCTCGACGCCCGTAAGGCCGGCGAGGACGTAACCCCGAAGATGCTCCAGCAGGCCGCAAAAGATAACCTGTTCTTGCACTTCACCCGTCACAGCCCGTTCTACGAACGCGGCGGTGAAATTCCAATCATCACGCACGCCAGCGGTCACCACTTCTGGGACCACACCGGCAAGCGCTACTTTGACGGCATTTCGGGTTTGTTCTCGGTGAATGCCGGTCACGGACGCGAGCGTCTAGCCGAGGCTGCAGCGAAGCAGATGAAGCAGTTGGATTACTTCCCGCTGTGGTCACACGCCCACGAACCGGGTATCGAACTTGCCGAGCGACTGCTCTCATACGCGCCGAAGAATCTCTCGAGAGTGTTCTTCACCACCGGTGGCGGCGAGGCAAATGAGACGGCTTGGAAGCTTGCCAAGCAGTACTTCAAGTTGATTGGCAAACCACAGAAGCACAAGGTGCTCACCCGTTCGGTTGCCTACCACGGCACCTCGCACGGCGCTTTGTCGCTCACCGGCATCCCTTCGATGAAGAAGGCATTCGAGCCACTCGTGCCGAGCACCTTCCGGGTGCCAAACACGAACTGGTATCGCGCCCAGGATGAGTTTGCGACCGAGGAAGAATTCGGTGAGTGGGCCGCGAACCGCGTTGAAGAAATGATCCTCTTCGAAGACCCTGACACCGTGGCAGCATTTTTCCTCGAGCCGGTGCAGAACTCGGGTGGTTGTTTCACCGCTCCGAAGAGCTACTTCAAGCGGGTTCGCGAAATCTGCGACAAGTACGACGTGCTCGTAGTCGCCGATGAAACCATCGATGCCTTTGGTCGTACCGGTGCCATGTTTGCCTCGAACCGTTACGACTTCGAGCCAGACATGCTCGTCTGCGCCAAGGGCATGACTTCGGCGTACGCGCCAATCGGCGCCCTGTTGCTAGCTGAGAAACTGTTTGAGCCGTTCAAGCACGGCACCAACCTGTTCCCTCACGGCTATACCTACGGCGGTCACCCAGTTTCGGCTGCCGTCGCACTCGAGAACCTGAACATTTTCGACGAGGAAGACCTAATCGGTAACGTGCTTCGCAACGAAGATGCGTTCCGCAAATCGCTTGAGACGCTCTACGACATTCCTATCGTCGGAGACGTTCGCGGAACTGGGTATTTCTGGGCTATCGAACTCGTCAAGGATCGCGACACCAAGGAGACCTTTGACGACAACGAGAGCGAGAAGCTGCTTCGCGGCATTCTCTCGCACCGCATGTTTGAAGAGGGGCTCTACTGCCGATCGGACGACCGCGGAGACCCCGTTGTTCAGCTAGCACCACCGCTGACCATCGGACCAGACCAGTTCGATGAAATCACTGCGATTTTGCAGGGCTGCCTGAAAGAGGCTGCCAAGGCTATGCGCTAGTCCCAAGAAATCGAAGGGTCGCACTTCTGAGTGCGGCCCTTCTTTTTTGACCGATTCCGCAAACGTTACCCACAGATTCTCATTTCGCCCCTCGAGTAGCATTGAGCCACAGGAGGCTTGGGCCATGAATCTCAACATCATCTATGACGCCAACGCGCACATCGACTCCCCGGTGGGCGTGATTAACCTTTTCGCACGCGATAACAAGCTCGTGGGTCTAACCATGGGCGGCGAAGGCCTCCCCTCACTCGGCACCGCGACCGTCATCAGCGAGGCCGCCAAGCAGCTCGGCGAATACTTCAACGGCAAACGCAAGACCTTTGAGCTCGATTACGAGCTAAATGGCACCGGTTTTCAGAAGGCCGTCTGGGCCGAAATCGAGTCCATCGGATTCGGTCAAGTTGCCAGCTACGCCGATATTGCTCGCGCGATTGGAAAACCACTTGCTAGCCGCGCAGTAGGCGGTGCAGTTGGTGCAAACCCGCTCCCGCTTGTGGTGCCCTGCCACCGGGTGCTCGGTGCCTCAGGGAAAATCACCGGCTACTCCGGAGGGGACGGACTCCCCACCAAGCGGCAGCTGCTCAAACTCGAAAACATCCAAGCCAAGGAATAGGCCAACGCCGCCGACGCCATGAGTTGGAAAATCACGCTCGAATATGATGACGGCCGAACGCGCTGCGGTTGGCCGGGTCAAGACCCGCTCTACGTTGAATATCACGATGCGGAATGGGGAGTTCCAGTCGTGGGTGACCAAGCCATGTTTGAGCGCATTGCTTTGGAAGGATTCCAGGCTGGCCTTTCGTGGATCACAATTCTCAAACGTCGCGAGGGTTTCCGTCGCGCGTTTTACGAATTTGACCTTGAAAAAGTGGCGGCGCTAACGAGCGCTGATGTGGAGCGACTCATGCAGGATGAGTCCATCATTCGAAATCGAGCAAAAATACTCGCGACAGTGCACAACGCCGGGCTCATCCTCGAAATGCAAAAATCGGGCCAATCTATCAGCGATGTGGTTTGGTCATTTGCCCCACCGATCGAGCAGAAGCTCCGGCCCGAACTGGGGTTTCAATGGATTGCCACCAGCCCCGAATCCGATGCCCTCTCAAAACACCTGCGAAAGCTCGGATTCAAGTTCGTAGGCTCGACAACGATGTACGCGCTGATGCAGGCAACGGGGATGCTCAACGATCACGCGCCTGGCTGCTTTCGACGAGGCGAACTCAGCTCGGCAAGCTGAGCGGGGCAAGCTCAGGTAGGCAGACCGGTCTAGGCGAAAGTTACCAAGGTTAGTTGGTGGCCGGATCTCTCGAGTCGCATCCCCTTGGACTTTGCGCATTTGGCCAAGTCGGGAATTGTTTGTGGAGCGATTTCGGCCGTGAGCACCGCGTTGATAAGCATCCCCTTGGCCTTCTTATTGAAGTGGTTGAGCTGCTCGCGATTGCCATCGGCTGACTCCAGCACGACATCGAGTTCGTAGTGTTCTAGAGAATCGGGGATTGGCGCGAGCTGCGCGTACTGCTTGGATCGCATGTCGATAATTGGACCCTGCTCCAGGCGTTTCCAAATCGGTTCGTGAGCCTCGGACCAGACTTTTTTTAGAGACAAACCGAGCAGCGTCGTGGTTGCCGAAAGGCGATAGTAAGGAATCAAATCGGTTGCCGGAATTAAACCAAACAAGCTCGACTGGATTAGGACTATCTCCTTAGCCCGCCGAATCGCATCGGCCGGGAGCACATTGTCTTCAGCGCCGCTACCTTTTAAACCTCGATCGTGAATTGCGTCATAAAGCGTCCCGGTGTAGCGCAGTAGCGCTGGCATGATCGGCGCATTCTCCACCTGCAGGTTTCGCTCTAGGTCATCTAATTGCCGGACCGAAAGCTTAAGCGTTTTTGCCGCCCGCGCGGAATCCCCCTCACAAAGTTCGCGCAGTTTGGAGTAGACGAGCTCGCGTGCAGGATTCAGACCACCAAAGGTGAGCGCAACCTGGCTGATTGACAGGCCAACGCCACCCTGAGTTTTGGTCTCGGAAGGCGGAAGCAAGAACAACATTCCTCAAGCCTAAACTTGTCGCATGGTCAAACTGACAAAGATCTACACCAGAACCGGGGATGACGGGACGACTGGATTGAGCGATTTCTCTCGCGTTCGCAAGACGGATACTCGAATCGAGGCTTACGCCGACGTGGACGAAGCGAATTCGGCACTGGGGCTGGCCATTAGTCAGATTACGGATGAGTTCGACTCCGAAACGCGAGCGCTCCTGGAGCGTATTCAGAACGAACTTTTCGATGTCGGCGCCGATTTGGCCACTCCCCTGCGCGACAACTACGAATACACGCCGATCCGCATCGAACAATCCATGATTGATGCACTCGAGCAAGCCATCGACCAATTGAATTCGAAATTGGACAAGCTGGATTCATTCATCCTGCCTGGCGGTTCATCATTAGCCGCAAGCCTGCACTTGACCCGCACGGTGGTCCGTCGCGCCGAACGCGCGACCTGGCACGCCATCGACACTGTCGGAAACATCAATCTGCTCACAGCAAAATACCTAAACCGTCTGAGCGACCTTCTGTTCGTATTAGCCCGAGTCGCAAATCTGAATCACGGCGGCGACGTCAAGTGGCTACCGCATACCAGACGCTAAATTGCCACTGAAGGAAGCCCCATGGATCCAGCACTCATACTCACGCTAATCGCAGTCATTGGCGTGCCGCTAGCAGTTGGCATTCCGATTCAGCGCCGCAATAAGAAACTTGGCAAGAAGACCCGTTCGGCGCTTGGTGCAGGCTTGAGCGCAATGAACGAGGTTTTTCACCCTGCCGCTAAAGAGCACAGCATCGTTGTTGAACAGCGCGAAGAAGCGATGGCACCAAAACCGAGCCCCGAAGACAAGTAGGCAAACTCGATTTTTGACCGCCCCCGGTAACGAAAAACCCCGTCCATCAGGACGGGGTTTTTACTTTGAGCTTCTAGAGCAGCGCAGCCTGACGAGCAACAACGCTTACCACGTTGTTCTCAACCGACAGGAATCCCTGCTCGGCCACGGCCTTGATAACTTCGCCGTCCTCGAGGGTGATACGAACCTCACCCGAAGCGAGAATCGCAAGCATAGGCTCGTGACCTGGCATGAGACCGATCTCGCCTTCTACGGTCTTGGCAACAACCAACTTGGCCTGCCCTGACCAGACGGCGGCGTCGGCCGCGACTAGGTCTACCTGCATGGTCTTCGACATGCTTACTTACCGGTTTCCTTTTGGATGCGGTCCCAGTTAGCCATAACCATGTCGAGGCCACCGACGTTGAAGAACGCCTGCTCTGCAACGTGGTCAAGGTCACCGTTTGCGATGGCAGCGAAGCCCTCGATGGTGTCCTTCAGCGGAACGGTCGAACCCTTGACACCGGTGAACTTCTCAGCCATGTAGGTGTTCTGCGAGAGGAACTGCTGGATGCGACGGGCACGTGAAACGGTGACCTTGTCT